>NZ_CP036498.1:0-300000 GCF_018279705.1 Tardiphaga alba | reverse complement strand
GCACCAAAGCAAGCCTGCGTCGCGTGCCGCCAAAGTTCAACGAGCATTTTGACGAGATCCTCACCGAGTTCGGTTACTCGGCGGACGAGATCAAGGACCTCGTTGCGAAGGGCACTGTGAGCGGTTCCGAACGCAAGCGCTAACAAATCCGCGGGGCTGCGTGATCCGCAGCCCCGCCTCTCTCCGACTTTTTGCGGCTTCCCAACGCTGCCCTTTCCCGCCTAGCATCCGCCCTGTCAAAATGTCGCATGCACGTCATCCGGCGCAGCTCTGTTGCGGTAAGACGATGACAGCACCCGGGAGAAACTGAATGAACCGCCATTTCGCGCTCGCTACCTTGTTCGCCTCGACCCTGGCTTTTGCTGCGCCCGCACAGGCGGTGACCGAGATCCAGTGGTGGCACGCGATGAGCGGCGGCAATAATGACATCGTCAACAAACTCGCCGCCGACTTCAACGCCTCGCAGAGCGACTACAAGGTGGTACCGACCTTCAAGGGCGCCTATCCCGATACGATGAATGCCGGCATCGCCGCCTTCCGCGCTGGCACCTCGCCGCATATCCTGCAGGTGTTCGAAGTCGGCACCGCGACCATGATGAGCGCCAAGGGCGCCATCAAGCCGGTCTATCAATTGATGAAGGATGCCGGCGAGCCGTTCGATCCGAATGCCTATCTGCCGGCGATCACCGGTTACTATTCGACATCGAAGGGCGAGATGCTGTCCTTTCCGTTCAACTCGTCGTCGATGGTGATGTGGGTCAATCTCGATGCGCTGAAGAAAGCAGACATCGCCGAGATTCCTAAGACCTGGCCTGAGGTGTTCGACAGCGCCAAGAAGCTCAAGGCGGCCGGCTACACCACCTGCGGCTTCTCCAATGCTTGGGCGACCTGGGCCAATATCGAGCAGTTCTCCGCCTGG
Organism: Tardiphaga alba; assembly: GCF_018279705.1. NCBI lineage: Bacteria > Pseudomonadati > Pseudomonadota > Alphaproteobacteria > Hyphomicrobiales > Nitrobacteraceae > Tardiphaga > Tardiphaga alba. The sequence goes on along the minus strand of NZ_CP036498.1, from coordinate 299,081 downwards.
CATAATGTGCCGATCGGCAGCAAGGCCAACGGGCTCGACGGTTTCGACACCGTGCTGCAGTTCAACACGCCGCTGCATGTAAAACATCTGCAGACGCTGACCGAGCTGGTGAAGGACAAGACTTACGACTATTCCGGCCGCGCCAATGCCAGCGAAGCGCGCTTCGGCTCCGGCGAGTGCCCGCTGTTCCTGACCTCGTCGGGCTATTACGCCACCGCCAAGAGCACCGCGAAGTTCGCCTTCACCTCGGCGCCGATGCCGTATTACCCGGAGGCGAAGGGCGCACCGCAGAACTCGATCATCGGCGGCGCCTCCCTATGGGTGATGGGTGGCAAGAAGCCGGATGAATACAAGGGCGTCGCAAAATTCTTCGCGTTCCTCTCGGACACCGATCGCCAGGCCAAGCTGCATCAGGAATCCGGCTATCTGCCGATCACCAAGGCGGCCTATGAGAAGACCAAAGCATCGGGCTTCTACGAGAAGAACCCGACGCTGGAGACGCCGCTGAAGGAACTGACCAACAAGGAGCCGACGGAGAATTCCCGCGGTCTTCGCTTCGGCAATATGGTGCAGCTGCGCGATATCTGGTCGGAAGAGATCGAGGCGGCGCTGGGCGGTCAGAAGACGGCACAGCAGGCACTCGATGCCGCGGTCACGCGTGGCAATGCGATGCTGCGGACGTTTGAGAAAACGGTGAAGTAAACTCCTCTGTCATCGCCCGGCCGTGCGCGCAATTGCGCGCTAGGACCGGGCGATCCAGTAGACACTGACGTCCGTGTTTACTGGATCACCCGCTTTCGCGGGTGATGACAAATAGAGTGGCGACTGGGGGCACGACACCACATGGAAAAAACCGCGATCTTCGGTAACAAGGCGCTGCCCTATGCGCTGCTGCTGCCGCAACTCGTCATCACGTTGGTGTTCTTCTACTGGCCGGCCAGCCAGGCCGTCTGGCAAAGCTTTCTGCGCGAAGATGCGTTCGGGCTGAACTCCGATTTCGTCGGGCTGGAGAACTACCAGGCGCTGTTCGCCCAACCCGAATACTACAAGTCGATGATCACCACGCTGGTGTTCTCGTCGCTGGTGGCGGCGCTCTCACTGGCCATCGCGCTGCTCTTCGCAACACAGGCCGACAAGAATCTGAAAGCCGCACCTGTCTTCAAAGTGATGATGATCTGGCCCTATGCGGTGGCGCCCGCGGTGGCTGGCGTGCTGTGGCTGTTCATGTTTCACCCGACGCTCGGCACGCTGGCGCGGCCGATGCGGGTGCTCGGCTTCAACTGGAATCCGCTGCTCGACGGCAATCACGCCATGGCGCTGATCGTGATGGCCGCGGTGTGGAAACAGATCGCGTATAATTTCCTGTTCTTCCTCGCAGGCCTGCAGTCGATCCCGCGCAGCGTGCTCGAAGCCGGCGCCATCGACGGCGCTGGACCATTGCGCCGCTTCTGGACCATCACCTTCCCGCTGCTGTCGCCGACCACCTTCTTCTTGCTGGTCGTCAATGTCGTCTACGTGTTCTTCGATACATTCGGCATCATCGACGCAGTGACCGGTGGCGGCCCCGCTGGGTCGACGACCACCATGGTCTACAAGGTCTATGCCGATGGCCGTCTCGGCGGCGATCTCGGCGGTTCTGCGGCGCAATCCGTGGTGCTGATGGTGATCGTCATCGCTCTCACCGCGATCCAGTTCCGCTATGTCGAACGCAAGGTGCAATACTGATGGTCGAGCACCGCCGCTGGAACGACATCGTTGCCTATCTCATTCTGACGCTCGGCGTGCTGCTGGTCGTATTCCCCGTCTATGTCGCGCTGATCGCCTCGACCCATGACGCGGCCACCGTGGTCAATGGTAACATGCCGATGACGCCGGGCAGCCACACCTGGGAGAACTATTATCGCGCCATTTTCGTCGGCGGATCGCGCGCGAGCCGCGAGCCGGTCGGGCATATGCTGATCAATTCCTTCATCATGGCAATGGGAATTGCGCTCGGAAAAATCTTCATCTCGATTCTGTCCGCCTATGCCGTGGTGTATTTCCGCTTCCCGTTCCGCATGGCCGCGTTCTGGATCATCTTCATCACGCTGATGCTCCCGGTCGAGGTGCGCATCTATCCCACCTACAAGGTGATCGCCGATCTGAAGATGCTGGATAGCTATGCCGGCCTGATCCTGCCGCTGATCGCATCGGCCACCGGCACGCTGCTGTTCCGGCAATTCTTCATGACGATCCCTGACGAATTACTGGAAGCCTCGCGCATCGATGGCGCAGGTCCCTATCGCTTCTTCAAGGATACGCTGCTGCCGCTGTCGGTGACCACGATGGCGGCGCTGTTCGTGATCCAGTTTATCTATGGCTGGAACCAGTATCTGTGGCCGCTGCTGATCACCACGCAGGATTCCATGCAGACCATCGTCACCGGCATCAAGAAGATGCTGACGACGACGGACGAACTCGCGGAGTGGCAGCTGGCCATGGCGACGGCGATTCTGGCCATGCTGCCGCCGGTGGCGGTGGTGATCTTCATGCAGCGGCTGTTCGTGCGCGGCCTGGTCGAGACGGAGAAATAGCATGGCCAGCGTGACGCTGCGTGACGTACGCAAAACCTATCCCGGCGGCTTCGAAGCCATCAAGGGAATCGATTTTGCGATTGCCGACGGCCAGTTCTGCGTGCTGGTCGGTCCCTCCGGCTGCGGCAAGTCCACGCTGCTGCGCATGGTGGCAGGGCTGGAAACGGTAACATCCGGCGATGTCGATATCGGCGGCCGGGTCGTCAACCAGGTCGAGCCCGCGGATCGCGACATCGCGATGGTGTTCCAGAACTATGCGCTCTATCCGCATATGACCGTCTACAACAACATGGCCTATGGGCTGCGCAATCGCGGCATGGCGAAAGACGAGATCGACACGCGCGTGCGCGAAGCCGCGCAGACGCTCGAACTCGCCACCATGCTCGACCGCAAGCCGCGGCAGCTGTCCGGCGGCCAGCGCCAGCGCGTCGCCATGGGCCGCGCCATCGTGCGGCAGCCAAAAGTGTTCCTGTTCGATGAGCCGCTGTCCAATCTCGACGCCAAGCTGCGCGTCGCGATGCGCGTTGAAATTCGCAAATTGCAACGACGGCTGAAGACGACCTCGATCTACGTGACCCATGACCAGCTCGAGGCGATGACGCTGGCAGACATCCTCGTCGTCATGAACGGCGGGGTGGTCGAGCAGATCGGCAGCCCGCTGGACATCTACAGCAAGCCGAAGACGACATTCGTCGCCTCCTTCATCGGCGCGCCGCCGATGAACCTGATCAAGCTGCGCGACGATGCCCTCAGCACCGCTGTGGCGGGCACCGGCGCCGGCATTCTCGGCGTCCGGCCCGAAGACCTCGTGCTTGCCGATGCCGCGCCGGAGGGCGGCATTGCGCTCGACCTGACCGTGGAAACCATCGAGCGCGTCGGTGCCGAAACCTATGTCTACGGCTCCCGCGCGGGCCGCGAGGCGGCGGTCAGCGCCACGCCGGGTGAGTTGCCGGAGGGGGAGATGATCGTCCGCATCCCCGGCCTGGACGCCCCCGCGATCGGCGCCCATATCCGCGCCGTGGCGCCACGAGAGAAACTGCACCTGTTCTCGGCCGACGGCCGGACGCGGATCGAAAACTGATCCATCTCAAGGTGTTGGCAACGTCTACCGTGCAATCCGCAGGTGCTTGAACCCGACCCGGTGATCCCCATATCCTTGGCAGACCGGTTGGCACAGTGCTGATCGGCCAGGGGCGCCGTAAGGGCCCCTCAAAGTCGCTTCGAGAGGGCTTTGTACCGATGTCTCGTGTTCCTTCGTTGTCCAGTCCGTTCCTTTTGGGGTTCGACGAGATCGAGCGTGCGCTCGACCGCGTCGTCAAAGGTGCCGACGGCTATCCTCCCTACAATATCGAGCGGTGTGATCGTGAGAACGGTCATCCCGAAAAGCTGCGGATCACGCTGGCAGTCGCCGGCTTTACCCGCGAGCAACTCGATGTGACCACCGAGGAAAACCAGCTCGTCATCCGTGGCCGCCAGCAGGACGACAAGACCCGGCAATACATCCATCGCGGCATCGCCGCGCGCCACTTCCAGCGCACATTCGTGCTGGCGGAGGGGATGCTGGTGCTGGGTGCGGATCTGAAGAACGGGTTGTTGTCGATCGATCTCGCCAGGCCTGAGCCTGAGCGGGTGATTAAGACAATCGCTATCAATGAGCACGAATAATTGCAGGACCCGGAAAACTGGAATTCAGGTTTTTCGGTCAGGTGCTGCAAAAGAACGGAACTTGTAGCGGACTCGACCGCTTGAATCAGTTGAGGAGTCGAGACGATGACTGAAGTTGAAATTGCTGCCGTTAAGAATCCCGTCGTAACCACTGAAGCGTTGGCACATCTGGGCGAAGGTATGATCGCCTATGTGAAGCCCGTGCGCTCGGAAGACGTGCCCGGCCTGTTCCCGCAGGCGCCGGAAATCGCGCCCGGCCTACAGCTGTTCGCATTGCACGCCGCCGACGGCACACCGATCATGCTCACCGACAGCCGCGAAGCGGCGATCGCGAATGCGTGGAGCCAGGAATTGCAGGCCGTCAGCGTCCACTGACGCTGGCGGACACTTGCCACAGCAATTTGAGATACGCGGGCTCAATGCCTGCGCATCTCAAAGCGCCGCGACCGGAACGAACGCACAATCCGGTATTTATTTAACCGGCTGTCAACGGCGCGGGCTAATCATCCTCACATCTGATTCGGCCAGTCGGCCGACATCGAAAACTTTTATCCCCCATCACATTCGATCTGAACATTGGCTGCGATGCCTTGATCGCTGCTGATCGCATCGTGCTGCCCGCCGAAGCGAATGGTGACCACGCATTCACCATGACCTGAGAAAGTTTGGTCATGACAAGATTCGAGGTCGCCATGACTGGATCGACACAAGCGCAGATTATTCAGGTCGAAGACCTGCTCCATCACTTCCATACGGCGCATGCGAACGACAATGTCGCGCCTGCCACAGCGCGCCGCTTCGATGGACGCCCCCTCGTTGCCGCGTGTCTTGCCTTCTTTGTTTTCGCGCCGGGGTGCGCAGCAGCCGCCGTGTTTCTGATGCGCAATGACAGCGTCGTTCCGCCGCTGATGGCGCCGGATAGCAATCCACCTCAAGTGTCGAAGTCGGACCGCCTTCCGCTCGAACAATGGAGCAGCGAGGCCGTCGATAATCTTCCACCCAAAAACGACATGCGCATCGCCGCAGCGATCATCTCCGAAGATCCGAAGTTTCTCGAGCCCATACTGATTCGCGGCAGCCTCGAGGACACGATCACCCGCTTGATCGATACGGCCAATGATCAGACGGCCATCGAGCCGGCCATCACAGAAGAACCGGTCGCGGCATCCACGAAACCGCGCGCCAAACGACAGGCGCGCCGCACACCACCTGTTCGCGTGGCAGAAGCCCCGCCGACACCAGAGCTTCCAGAACCAAACTTCTTCGAAAAACTCTTCGGGACGCGTTTCAACTAATTCTGCCAACCATCCAAACAAGCGAGCATAAAAATGCAAAACACTGCAGCGATGAACTCGGACGTCAAAGCCCTTCTCACTCTCCTGGCGCTCAAGACCGGCACCAGCTCGCCGGAGATCCACCATGCACTGCAGCTCGCGGCCGCGTCGCGCGTGATGATGGCGGAAGAACATGCAAACCCTGCGCGCGGAACGGCCGATGCCACTGCGAGCAATGTCGCCAGGTTGCGCCCAAGTGCGAACAATGTGCCGGAGACGTCGGCTTCGGTGCGACGCATGAAGCAAAGCGCGGAAGCCATGAACTCCGACATCAAGGCGTTGATCACGCTGATGCTGCTGAAGAATGGCGCAGACGCCAATGAAATTCAGACCGCATTGCGCATGGCCGCGGGATCGCGCGCCGCCGCAGCGGCGGAAGAAGCCGAAGCGCTGCGCGCCGACAACCTGCACAGCGACGACAATCCCGAAATGGTCGCCGAACTCGCATCGCTCGCTGGCGGACGTCAGGCGTCGCGCGGTGAGAAAGAATTCGCGGCTTGAGTTGACGTCAGCGACGAAGGGCTGGGGCTGTAGCCCGGATGGAGCTCAGCGTAATCCGGGGACCGGCAGATTGCTGAAACTGTTGTTCCCGGATTTCGCTACGCTCCATCCGGGCTACAACTAAGCCGCCGTCGCAGGCGGCAGCGCCAGAACCGAATAGATCGCCTGCGCATCGCGCGAGGCACGGAGCTTCTTGGCGACGTCCTGATCGCGCAGCAGGCGGGCAATGCGCGCCAGCGCCTTTAGATGATCGGCCCCGGCACCTTCCGGCGCCAGCAGCAGGAACACGAGATCGACCGGCTGGCCATCCATGGCTTCGAAATCGATCGGACGCTCGAGGCGCGCAAACAGACCGAACAAACGATCGAGCTTCGGGAGTTTGCCGTGCGGGATCGCGACGCCGTAACCCACTGCCGTCGTGCCGAGCTTCTCGCGCTGGAGCAGCACTTCGAAGATGGCGCGATCACCCTGCCCGGTCAGCGCAGACGCGCGCGTCGCAAGCTCCTGCAGAGCCTGCTTCTTGCTATTAACTTTCAACGCCGGGAGGATCGCCTCGGGCGCTACCAGATCGGTAATTGTCATTGACCGTTCCGAGGAAAATTGACCGTCCGCGGTGAGTTTGGACCAAGACCGGCAGCGTCAAGAAATACTGGAAGTGGATATCGTTCCCGGTGACAGGTCACGCACCCGGCGCGAACGCCTGAGCCTTATCCTAGCACCGGAAATCCCCATGCGAAATCCGTTGACGGTATAACCCGTCAAAGGCGGCGGACCATATGCACGGCCCGTCAGGGCGTCAATGGCATCAGGACGGTTTAATCACCGGCGGATCGACCCAACCGACATTCCCGTCGGTCCTGCGATAGACGATGTTCACCCGCCCGTTACTGCCATGCTGGAATACCACCACCGCCGCGCCCGTGAAGTCGAGTTCCTCGACAGCCTGGCTCACCGAAAACCGCTTCAGCGATTTGGTGGATTCCGCAATGATGACGGGCTCGTAGCCATTGGCCACTTCGTCTTCGTGATCGGGCGCCTCGATAATGTAGCTCGGCGCATCCAGCGTCGGCGTTGTGAGTTCGGCGATGGCGACGGCTTCCGCATGCGCCTTGCGCGCAGAGCGATCCTTCAGCCGGCTCTTGTAGCGGCGCAGGCGCTTCTCGATCTGTAGCAAGGCCTGATCGGCGCTCGCATAGGCATCGGTGGCGTTGGACTCTGCTTCGAGGGTGATTCCGGAATCGAGATGCAATGCGCAATCCGTACGAAAACCAAAACCGTCTTTGCTCAATGTGATGTGACCGGAATAGTTGCCGTCAAAATATTTGCGCAGCACTTCATCGGTTCGTTCGGTTACACGACCGCGAAGCGCGTCGCCAACACTGATGCTTTTACCCGAGATGCGAAGAGTCATGACTGATACCTCGATTCTAACCTAGCAGAACCAACAGTATCCCGTTTCTACGGGAGTGCAATCAAGCTGGTGCAGTGTCGCGGGATTTGTCGGATGGATTTGACGACGCCTTGAGAGCATTTCCGAGCATGCTCTGCTTGTCGCGACGGCGCTGCACCGACGACGGAATCCGCATAGCTTCGCGGTATTTCGCCACGGTACGACGGGCAATATCAATGCCCGCTTCGCGCAAACGTTCCACGATCGTATCGTCAGAAAGTATCTGAGAGGGGCTCTCGTTATCAATCAACTGCTTGATGTGATGCCGCACGGCCTCTGCCGAATGCGCTTCGCCGCCATCGGCCGACGCGATCGACGCGGTAAAGAAGTATTTCAATTCAAAAATGCCGCGATTGGTCGCCATGTATTTATTGGCGGTGACGCGCGACACCGTTGATTCATGCATCTGGATCGCGTCGGCAACAGCCTTCAGGTTCAGGGGACGCAGATGCGCTACGCCCTGAGTGAAGAAGCCGTCCTGCTGACGGACGATTTCCGTTGATACTTTGAGAATGGTACGCGCGCGTTGATCCAGCGCACGGACGAGCCATGTCGCATTCTGCAGGCAATCGGAAAAATACGACTTGTCGCCATCCTTGCGGATGGTTTTCGACAGTTGGGAATAATAGGTCTGGTTCACGAGAACGCGCGGCAGTGTGTCGCTGTTGAGCTCGACATGCCAGCCACCGTCAGGCCCCGGCCGCACATAGACATCCGGCACCACGGTCTGTGCACGCGACGCGCCGAATTTCTGACCGGGCTTCGGATCGAGTCTTCGGATTTCACCGATCATGTCGGTGAGGTCTTCATCATCGACGCCGCAGATCTTGCGCAGGCTGACCACGTCGCGCTTCGCAAGCAGATCGAGATTCTCGACCAGCGCCTGCATCGCAGGATCGTAACGATTCTGTTCGCGCAGCTGGATCGCCAGACACTCACTTAGATTGCGCGCGCATACGCCCGGCGGATCGAATGTCTGCAGGGTACCGAGCACCACGGCAACTTCGTCGGCGGATGCGCCGAGCTTGTCGCCGACATCGCCGAGATCGGCCGGCAGATAACCGGCTTCATCGACGAGATCGATCAGGTACTGACCGATCATGCGATGCGCTGGCGCGGTGAAGGCAACGGCAAGCTGCTCGGCAAGGTGATCGCCGAGCGTCACTTCTGCGGCGACGAATGCTTCGAGATTGTAGTCGTCGTCATTGGACGCGCCACCGCCCCACTCTGTGTAAGCGGTCGGCGCTGCATCCTGCGCGTTGCGTGCAGCAGCTTCTGCAGGCTCTTCCGAGAACACATTGTCGAGACCGGTGTCGAAGGTCTGTTCGATATCGGCGCGCGAGCCGAGATCGTTGTTGATCCAGTCTTCGGGAGCCGGCGCATCGAAGCGGCTTTCGCCTCCGCGATCGGCGAAATCGGACGCGTCGCCAGTCTCGGAAGATGAGCCGTAGTCGTCGGAACGTTCGTATTCGGTGCGCTCGGCGCTCTGCTCGCCGGCCACCGGCGGTTCCGGCCCGTCGCTGGCGCGGTCTAGCAGCGGATTACGCTCCAGCTCTTCCTCGACAAAGGTCGATAAATCGAGATTCGACAGCTGCAGAAGCTTGATCGCCTGCATCAGCTGCGGCGTCATCACCAGCGACTGGGTCTGCCGAAATTCGAGTCTCTGCGTCAGCGCCATCGCAGTAAAAAACCGATCCGAGAAAAAACGGCCGAAAATTGGTCCGTTTCTTGCTTAGACCTTTCAGGGCGTGATGTACACGTCTTGACGAACGCGAAATTTGAATAAAGGGCTTTTTGGTTGACGCGTTTTCTTGACGCGAACCGGTCAGACTTCGCTTGAAAACGCTTTAAAGGCGGAATTCCTCGCCAAGGTAAAGACGGCGCACGTCTGGGTCCGCGACGATCTGCTCGGGCGAGCCTTCGGTCAGGATCTCGCCGGCATAGACGATATAGGCGCGGTCGGTGAGGCCCAGCGTTTCACGCACATTATGGTCCGTGATCAAAACGCCGATCCCGCGATTGGTTAGATGGCGCACCAGGTCCTGAATGTCGCCGACAGCAATTGGGTCGATGCCGGCAAACGGTTCGTCGAGCAACATGTAGTTCGGCCGTGTGGCCAGGGCCCGCGCGATTTCGACGCGACGGCGCTCACCGCCCGACAGCGCAATCGATGGCGACTTGCGTAGTTTGGTGACGTTGAATTCCTCGAGCAGCGCATCGAGTTCATATTCACGCTTCTTGCGGCTGGGCTCGATGACCTCGAGCACCGCACGAATATTCTGCTCGACGGTGAGACCGCGAAAAATCGAGGCTTCCTGCGGCAGATAGCCAATGCCGAGGCGCGCCCGCTGATACATCGGCAGCTGCGTGACGTCGTGGCCATCGAGCTCGATGGTGCCGCTATCGGCCTTGATCAGGCCGGTGATCATATAGAACACCGTGGTCTTGCCGGCGCCGTTGGGGCCGAGCAGACCGACGGCCTCGCCGCGGCGGACATAGATGCTGACGCCGCGTACGACCTGGCGCGAACCGTAGCTTTTCTTCACGCCATGAATGGCGAGATAGCCCGATCGCTGCTGGCGCGGCGCTACAGGCGCAGCCGCACGTCGCCGCGGCGGCGGCACATCCGGGCGCGCGGCTGGGGGCTGCACAGGCTGACGCGGTGCTTCGGCACGCGGTTGCGGTATCAGGGGAGGGGCCGACCGCTCGGCCGGGGATGCATCGCGCATGGGCTGGCCAACCAGCCCGCCCATGTCATCGCCGACTGCCGTAATATCGACAGGCGCCCGCGCAAACCCCTGCGGGCTACGTTTCGGCGCGCGCCGACGGAACATGCCGAGGAAATCCACCATACGCGCTTCGATCAGCTTTCAACGGTCGTCGTGTTTGTGACGCCAGAGTATCAAGTTCAACAATGGCGATAGCGGGTTAAGGCGCCGGATACAACGGCGGCCGAAACGAGGAATTCGTCAGCAACGCCATTTATTTCGGCTTTCCGCCGGGGACCGGCAGGATCGAGGTCGGCCCGCCGCTTGGGCCCGAGCCCTGGCTGCCGCTTTGTCCCGATGACTGGAACAGGCCCTGAACACGCCCGCCTTCGACCCGGGATGTTCCGGTCGTCATATCGACCACCAGCCGATCGCCACGCAGCACATTCTTGCCTTGTGTCAGGACGACGCCGCCAAGCATGGTGATGAGATTGCTGCGGGTGTCGAAAACCGCGGATTCACCCGTCACGACCTGGTCTTTCTGGGTCACCACCACATTGCCGCGCGCTTCCAGGCGACGGATCGCCGATGATCCGCCCGGCCCGGGCTGCGCCGCCGGCATCTGCTTCTGCGCAGCTTTGGGTGCCGGCGCATTGCCAGCGGGCTCTTTGCCGGAACTGCCGCCATCGTAAAACACGGTGAGCGTTTTCGACTTCATGGTCGTATCGCCCTGCACGACTTTGACGTCGCCGGAGAACACAGCCTCTTTTTTCTTGTCGCGCACTTCGAGCGAGGCCGCGTCGATCTGGATCGGCTGGTCACGATTTTGCGAGAAGCCCTGCATGGCGTTGGGCACGCCCTGGACGGAGCTTTGCGCAAACGCGTGCCCGACGGCGAAGACGAACAGCGCCGACAGGCCAGCGCCGATCACCCGATGATTCAAAGAGCGGCTTTTCAGGATCATGATCACATTCATCTTGCGTGAGCGCGCTTGCCATCATTGGCGCGCGGCTTCACGGGATCCACAGGCGCGGGATCGGATTGAGGCTTCGTTTCAGCTGGCGCTGCGGCATCCGCTGCGGGCTGCTCCATCATCAGATTCATCGACACGCCGCCTTCGAAGCGCACCACTTCTCCATTGTCCGTAATGCGCATGCGCTGGCCCAGCAAAGTGCCATTGAGCAATTTGACATCGACCGGCGCATTCGATTCGACGACACCCTTGGCGATGTCGATCGTCGCCTGAGTCAGACGGGCCTCGTAGCCGGTCGTCGTTTGCAAGAAAATGTCCTTGGTCAAATCGAGCAGCTGCGTCTTGGAGTTGAACTTCCCGTTGCGCGCATCGAGGGTCAGCGTTGATTTATCTTCCATCATGACCTTGGCACGCAGCACCGCGAGATCGACATTGTCCGGATCGGTGAGATCCTGAGTCGCCGCCTTGGCCCATAGCTCATAAGGACGACCATCCGGGGAATAGCCGGCGAGATGCGGCGTTTCCATGGTGATCTTGGTCCCGGAGACGACGACATTCCCGATATCGATGGGCAGCTTGGTCAGAATCCGGAACGGGTTGAAGATCGAGACCCCGACGATTGCCGCCATGGACAGCAATACGATCGCCGGCACGGCAATCCTGAGCACGCGCACGAAGCGGCTATGGCGGGCCGCGGCCTTGAACCGCGCCTCCATCGTGTCGTCGTAGCTCTGGATCTGAAGTGAACTCACCACCGCTCCAACGGCCCGCACGCATGCGCGTCGCGTCCGATTTCAACACCCTATTCTAAGCCGAAAAGCGCGGATTTGTAGCCCTCCGCGACCCAGACTGAGGAGTTTGACCGAAACGCGGCGAACCGGCAGGCGAGACGCCCGCCGGTGTCAGAACGCCGCAGGGCGTCAGGAATGCGCGAAAATGTCCTCGTTCTCCCAGCCCGACAGGTCGAGCTTGGCCCGAGTCGGCAGGAACTCGAAACAGGCCTGCGCCAGTTCGGTCCGCCCTTCACGGGCCAGCATTACATTCAGCCGTTCCCGCAGGCCGTGGAGATGCAGCACGTCGGATGCGGCATAGGCCAGCTGGGCATCAGAGAGCGTTTCGCCACCCCAGTCGCTCGACTGCTGCTGTTTGGACAGATCGACGCCCAGGACTTCGCGCACCAGGTCCTTGAGCCCATGCCGGTCGGTATAGGTGCGGCACAGGCGCGAGGCGATCTTGGTGCAATAGACCGGCGACGGCATCACGCCGAGCGCATTGTAGAGCGCGGCCAGATCGAAACGCGCGAAATGAAAGATTTTGGCCACCTTGGGATCACCGAGCAGCTTCTTCAGGTTCGGCGCATCGGTATGGCCGAGCGGGATCTGCACCACATCGGCGCTACCATCGCCGGGTGACAGCTGCACCACGCAGAGACGATCGCGATGCGGGTTGAGCCCCATGGTCTCGGTGTCGATCGCTACCGATGAGGTGTAGCGGCTCAAATCCGGCAGGTCGCCGCGATGCAGGCGGATGGTCATGTGTCGTCAAATGCCTCTATCAGCGCCCTCGATTCGAGGGCTTTGGGCCACTTTACCGTGCATTGACCGGGCTGACGAGAGACACCCTTACTCTGGTATATTTCTCCGATCACCAAAAGCTGACAGACTGCCGGCGTATTCTTCCGTCGCTCCAGCGGACAGAGGTTGCAGATGAGCCCTGCACAACAACGACTGCCCCGTTTCGCCGTCCTGATCGACGCCGACAACACCTCGCCGCAAATCGCGGGCGGCCTGTTCGAGGAAATATCCAAATTCGGCGAAGCCAGCGTGCGCCGGATCTATGGCGACTTCTCGAGTTCGCAGCTTCGATCCTGGGCCGACATCCTGCAAAAGCACGCGATCGATCCCTACCAGCAATTCGCCTACACGAAAGGCAAGAACGCGTCGGATATCGCGCTCGTCATCGACGCGATGGACCTGCTGCATAGCGAGCGCTTCGACGGCTTCTGCCTGGTATCGTCCGACAGCGATTTTACCCGCCTCGCGTCGCGACTGCGCGAACAGGGCGCCGATGTCTACGGCTTCGGCACACGTAAGACGCCCGAGAGTTTCCGACAGGCCTGCCGACGCTTCATCTATACGGAAAACCTGATGCCCGAGCGTGCGGTGGCAGCGACCGAGCAGCCACCTGTCACTGCTGCGGCGAAAAATCCCGCCGGGGCAATCCCCATCCTGGAACGGGTGATCGCACAGCTCGGCAGCGAAGATGGATGGGTCAATCTGGACCGGCTGGGCGATCAACTGCCCAACTTCGCGTCCGACTTCGACGCACGGACCTATGGGTTCAGGAAGCTGAGCGATCTCGTCCGCAAGACCGAGACATTCGAGATCGAAAAGACTGAAGCAGGTCGCCTGCGGGTTCGTGTCAGACCCGCATCGGGACCGCCGAAGGCAGCAGCGCCTCCGGCAGAAGCAGCAGCGAAAAAGACACCGCGACCGAGAAGCACAACGCGGCGAAAAGCGAAACCCGCAGGCACGAAGGAGGAAGCCGCCACGAAGACGTGACGGCCTCCCCTCGGGACCGGTCTGTGAGCTCAGGCCGGATCGAAGTAGTGGATTTCCATCAATACGCAGCCGCCGACGGACTTGAATGGGCCGTGGAAGACGCCGGGCGGGCGGACCGCATAGGTGTTCGGCTGGAAGCTCTCACCGCCATTGCCCTGCTTGTCATTGCCGACGATCAGGTCGCCGGTGAACAGGAATACTTCTTCCCAGTATTCATGCACGAACGGCTCGGTGGTGTAGACGCCCGGATCGAAGCGCAGCAGGCGCGTGCGGCTGCCCTGCTTGTTGGGTTCGTCGAGCGCACCCGACAGGATCTTCTGCTGGATGCCCGCGGGATAGCCGGGCGGCGTTTCCCAACCCGACGACATATCGATGGTGCGGAATTCATCGTGAATCTTGTTGACGGCCATGATGGTTGTCCTGATTTCGCAGATTAAGCAACGGCGCGCGGTGAGACGACGGACTTGCCGCCGGTGGTGAGTTCGTCGGCGAGGTCATAGCTCGCCAGCATCTTGTCGAGCAGTGCGGCAGACTTCGCCCAATCATAGGTGCGGAATGCGTGGCCCTTGGTGACGAAGGTCGCACCCGCGAAGAACATCTCATATTGCGAGTGACGCGATGCGAATTCCGAACCGACCGCATCCCAGGCGAGCTTGTAGAACTTCACCTTGTCGATGGCGTTGGCGGCCGGCGACTGCTGGGTCTTGCCGATCAGCGCTGCCAATTCCGGATTCTCGAAATCCTTGACCGAGGACGGCAGCATGATCATGCCGCCGCCGGCCAGTTCGCGCAGCGTGTTGATCACCTTGGCGTAAAGCTGCTGGGTCAGAACCTGGGCGCCATAAAGCAGGCCGCGATCTGGCACGAAATATGGACCACGCTGGCTGCCCTTGGCTTCCATGCCGAGCACGAAGGCTTCGACCATCGACACTTCGGCAGCGAGCTGGCCAAGCATCTCCTTCACCTGCGGGAAGCCGATCACGCCATTGGTCTCAGCCGTGCGATGGGCGATGCCGATCAGGAAGCGCAGCTTCACCGACAGGCGGATCATCGCCTGGTAGTTCTGGTAGGAATGCGCCGGCGTCGCGTGGAACTGCTTCTGGCACATGGCGATGTCCTGATCGATGAACACGCGATCCCACGGCACCTTCACGTCGTCGAAATAGAGAACGGCGTCGTTTTCGTCGAAGCGGCTGGCGAGCGGATTGTCGAACACCGACGTCGCCGAGGCCTCGTAGGACTTGCGCGACAGGATCTTCAAACCCTTGGTGTTCATCGGAATGGCGAAGGACACCGCATATTTCTCGTCGCCGGGCTGCAGCGGCTGAATGCAGGTCACGAACACCTCATTCGCCATGATGCCGCCGGTGGCGAGCATCTTGGCGCCGCGGATCACCAGGCCATCTGCATCGCGCGACAGAACGCCGGCGGACAGATAGGGATCGGCCTGTTGCGCTGCACTCTTGGAGCGGTCGGCCTGCGGATTGATGATCACGTAAGTGAGATAGAGGTCATTGTCGCGGGCGTAGCGATAGTAGTCGGCCAGCGCCTTGGCGCGGTCCGCGTTATAGCCCTCGAACACGTCGAGCCCCATGAACATGCCGGCGATGCAGGATGCCACATGATCGGGTGCGCGGCCCATGAAGCCGGCATGCAGCTCAGTCCACGCTTCCAGGCCCTTGCGGCGCTTCACCAGCGCATCATAGCTGCCGGGCAGTTCCCAGATCCGGTTGGCACGGGTGCCCGTCTCCGTCTCGAAGGTCATCAGATCGCGGTTTTCCGGCGCGCTCTGGAAATCGAACATCTTTCCGATCGACGCCACCGCGCCGCGATAGGCGGGATGCGTCGTGACGTCGGCCACCAACTCGCCATCGAGATAAACCTCGCGGCCGTCGCGGAGGCTCGCAATATGCTGTTCGCCCGTCTTGATCATGTGTCCCTCGATTACTTCCTGAATTCAGTAATGCATCGGCAGCGGCCATTCCGGGCTGCGCTCGGCGCTGGCGAGGCTGCGATAGGCCCCGCGAAAGAAAACCAGTGGCTCATTGGCCAGATAAGTAGAAAATTTTACTACCCGGCCGACAAAGATGACGTGATCGCCCCCGTCGTAATGCGCGTAGGGGACGCATTCGAAATGCGCGAGTGCGCCGGAGATGAGCGGCGCGGCTTCATGGCCGAGCGTGTGTTCCACCGCCTCCCATTTGTCGCCCAGCGCCTTCGCGAACTTGTTCGACAAATGCTCCTGATCGCGGCCCAGGATATTCACCGCGTAGCCTCTGGCGTCGGTCATCGCCTGCAGGCTGAACGCCTTGCGATCGATGGAGAACAGAATCAACGGCGGATCGATCGACACCGAGTTGAAGGAACTCATGGTCAGGCCGATCGGTTGCCCGCCCGCACCCTCGGCGGTGATGACCGCAACGCCGGTGGCAAACTGTCCGAGCGCCTGGCGGAAGGCGCGGGGATCCACGTCCGCAGGTGAGCCCATATGCCGTTCTCCCGAACCAGCGATTAGCTTTGATACAAAGCTATATTATCGAGTGATGACACCCTGTCAAGCATGGCAGTCCTGCTATCAAAACGCGCAACTGAACTTGTTTGCTAGTAAGCCGACCGGTATACGACTCATAGGTGTGCGGGGACCTGATGGCGACAAAGAGCAAATCCAAGAAGATCCGGACCGAACTGACCATTTCGCGGCCACAATTGATGGTCGATGGGTCGGATCGCGCATTTCGACAGTTCCTGCACGATACATTGGCATTTTCCGCCCGGCTGCAAGCCGTGCGCGCGCAGCTCGGCGCGGTGATCGGACTATCCGGCACGCAATATACGGTGCTGATCGCCATTGCCCATCTTGTCGGCACCGATGAGAAGATCGGCGTCAATCAGGTCGCCGAACATCTCCACTTCAGCGGCGCCTTCATCACCATCGAGATCAACAAACTGGTCGCGAGTGGCCTGGTGGAGAAGGAAACCGACGAGGACGACCGCCGCCGCGTCATCCTCACCATCACGCCGAAAGCGCGCGGACTGCTTAATGAATTGGCACCCGTGCAGCGTCCGGTAAACGACATGCTGTTCCGGGCCATGTCGGCAGCGGACTTCGAGCGCAACCGCAAACTGATGTCGGACATGGTGGACGCCGCCGACGAAGCGATCCGGCTGCTGGACTACAATGCGCCGAAAGGGCCAGGGAAACCCGCCAAGTAGCTAATCGGGCGCGCGCAACCGATAGCCGATGCCGGTTTCGGTGAGCACGAATTGGGGGCGCTCGGGATCCAACTCGATCTTCTGGCGCAACTGGCGCACATAGACGCGCAGATACTGCGCGTCGGTCAGCTCGTCCCAGAGTTCCTTCAGCAGAAAGCGATGGGTCAGCACCTTCCCGGCATGCTGCACCAGCACACGCAGCAGGTCATATTCCTTCGGTGACAATTTCACCTCGCGCTCGCCGACCTTAACGATGCGGCGCACCAGATCGACCGATAATTCGCCGGTCCTGAACACCGGCCGCTCGCCATGCACCTGCAGCTGATGCCGCAATGCTGCACGAAGCCGGGCCAACAGCTCATCCATACCGAACGGCTTTGTCAGATAGTCATCGGCGCCGAGATCGAGCGCCTGCACCTTGCCGGCCTCGTCGCCCCGGCTCGACAACACCACGATCGGCACGCTGTCATTGCGGGCGCGGATCATCTGCAGGAGATCGTGGCCCTGGATATCCGGCAGGCCGAGATCGAGGATGATCAATGCCGGCTCCTCGGCCAGCTTCTCCAAAGCGAGCTTACCGTTGCTGGCTTCGATGATGTCGTAGCCCTGGGTGCTCAGCCCCATCCGCAGCAATTTGCGGATCGGCGGCTCGTCATCGATGACCAGAACCTTGATGGCGGAAGCATTCATGCGGCGGTGTCCAGAGCGTCGAGCGCGGGCGGTATCGGCAAGCGGATGGTGAGCATGGCGCCCGAACGATCGGCCCGATTGGCGGCAGTAATGGTACCCTGCATGGCCTCGACAAAACCACGCGAGATGGCGAGACCGAGCCCCGTGCCGGCGCGCACATGGTCGCCTTTGTTGGCGCGATAAAACTTGTCGAAGACCTGTTCGAGATCGGCAGCGGGGATGCCGGCGCCTTCATCCATGACCTGCAGTATCACGGCGTCATCCTGACGCGCGGCCCGGATCGTGATCACCGTATCCGGCGGCGCATATTTGGCGGCGTTGTCGAGCAGATTGAACAGCACCTGCTCGAACAGCACGGCATCGAGCTTGAGCATCGGCAAGTTCGGCGCGAGATCGAGTTCGACGCGATGCTGACCGATTATCTTACCGGCCCGGCGCAACGCGCTGCCGACGATCTCGCCGGGATCGAGCAGCACGGCATTCGGCGTCACGGCGCCGGATTCGAGTTTTGTCATATCGAGCAGATTGGCGATGAAGCGGTTGAGGCGCTCGGATTCGTCGATCACCGTGGCGAGCAGGTCGGCGCGTTCGGCCTCGCCGAGCTTTGGCGAGAGATCGCGCAGGGTCGAGGCAGCGCCGAGCACCGCAGCCAGCGGCGTCTTCAGGTCATGAGAGATCGAGGTGAGCAGCGCCGCGCGCAGGCGATCGGATTCGATGTTGCGCTGGGCGCGGTCCATGTCCTCGACCAGTTGCACACGCTCGATCGCCAGCGCGCTCTGATCCACCAGCGCATCCAGCAGGCGGCGCTGATCTGGCGTCAGCAGCGGCCCGGTGCGATCGTCATCGATCCCAATCACGCCGATCGATCCACGCCCGGTACGCATCGGCAGGAACAAGCGTTTGGCGCCCGGCAATGTATCGGAACCGCGGCCGGCCGGGCGATCATTGCTCCAGGCCCAGTTGGCGGCGGCGAGATCCGCGGGGTCGAGCTGGTCTTCCGGCGGATAGCCGGCCTTCACGGTGATCACACCAGCATCTGGAAGCAACAACACGACGCGCACGCGCAACATCAGCGCGATCTGATAGGCCGAGGCCCAGAGCACATCATCCAGCGTCGCCGTGCCGGCCAACTTGCGGCTGAAAGCGTAGAGGGATTCGGTGGTGCGGACGCGGCCGAAGGCCGACACCGCCTGGCTGCGCACGCGCGCCGCGAGATTCGACACCAGCACGGCCACCAGCATGAAGAAGAAGAAGGCCGCGACATTGGTGGGATCTGTGATGGTGAATGTATAGACCGGCGGCAGAAAGAAGAAATTATAGGCCAACGAACCGATCAGGCTTGCGAGCAACGACGGCCCGAGCCCGAAGCGCACGGCAATGCCGACCACCGCCGTCATGAAGATGAGATCGACATTCTCCACGCCGAAGACGGGATACAGCAGCATGCCGAGGCCGAGGGCGGCGGCAATGATCGCCAGCGAGAATGCATAGGGTTTGGGATCGAACGGCTCCGCGCGGTCCGCCATCTGCGTGCGTTTCGCGGCAGGCTCAGCTGGCAGCGCCTCCCCGGCAATCACATGCACGCTGATATGGCCGGCGAGCCGAACCAGATCATGCACCACCGAACCGCGCAACAGCTCGAACCACCATGACCGCGACGCCTTGCCAATCACGATCTGGGTGACATTGTTGGCGCGGGCATAGTTCAACACGTCATCCGCGATGCGCCGGGCCGCGGCGGGGATGGTCAGGACCTCCGCACCGAGCGCCTCGGCAAGCCGCAGCGTATCGGCCAGCCGGTCGCGCTGCTCTTCGGAGAATTGCAGGCTGCGCCGGGTCTCGATACTCACCGCCGTCCATGGCGCATGCAGGCGATCGGCAAGACGCTTGGTGTAGCGCACGAGCCCGGCCGAGCGCGGGTCCTCGCTGATACAGACGAGAATACGCTCCCCCGCTGCCCACGGGCCGGCGATCGCATTGGCCTGCATATGTGTGAGCAGTTGCTCATCGACCCGATCCGCTGTTCGACGCAAGGCGAGTTCGCGCAGCGCCGTGAGATTGCCCGGCGAGAAATAATGCTCAAGCGCCCGCTCGGCCTGTTTCGGGACGTAAATCTTGCCTTCCTTCAGGCGCTGGATCAGATCGTCCGGCGTGAGATCGATCAGCTCGATGGCATCGGCGCGATCGAACACCGTATCCGGCACGGTCTCGCGCACCCGCACATGGGTGATCTGCGCGACCACGTCGTTGAGGCTCTCGATGTGCTGGATATTGACGGCGGTATAAACGTCGATACCCGCCGCGAGCAGTTCGGCGACATCGAGATGGCGTTTCGGATGCCGCGAACCCGGTGCATTGGTATGCGCGAGTTCATCGACCAGCACGAGTTTTGGACGACGCGCCAGGATCGCATCGAGATCCATCTCGTCGAGGGTCTGGCCCTTATGGGCGATCATCCGCCGCGGAATGACGTCGAGGCCCACCAGCAGCGCCTCGGTCTCGGCGCGGCCATGGGTCTCGACCACGCCGACCACCACATCGATGCCCGCCTTCTTCTTGGCATGGGCGCTCTGCAACATCTCAAACGTCTTGCCGACGCCGGGGGCGGCGCCGACAAAGATTTTCAGCCGCCCGGCCACACCCTCCTCGCGCCTTGCCGTCTCCAGCAAGGCTTCCGGCGAAGGGCGTTGGTCGGGGTCGCGTGCCATCGGGCGATATATAGTCTCCGTAACGGGACCGGCCTAGACGCTTACTTGCTGCCTGCCGCATCCAGCGCCAGATTCAGCGCGAGGACGTTAACGCGCGGTTCGCCCAAGACACCGAGCAGCCGGCCTTCAGTCTTCTCATTCACCAGTGCCTTCACGCGATCCTCTGACAGCCCACGCGCCTTGGCAATCCGCGGCACCTGGAACAGCGCGCCTTCCGGCGAGATGTTCGGATCAAGGCCGCTGCCCGACGTCGTGACGAGATCCACCGGGACCGGCATCGACGCATTCTCCGCTTTCAGTCTCTCGACATCCTCTTTGATGCGATCGCTCAACGCCTTGCTGGTCGGGCCGAGATTGGAGCCCATGGAATTCGCAGCGTTATAGGGCTGCGGCACGGTCTTGGTTGCATCCTGCGGATCGGCGCCCGTGGTCGCCGAGGGCCGGCCATGGAAATAGGTGTCACCCTTGAACTCCTGGCCGATCAGCGATGAGCCGATCACCTTGCCATCCCGTTCGATCAGGCTGCCTTCCGCCTGTGCGGGGAAAAGGACACCGGCGATACCGGTCATCGCGAGCGGGTAAGCGAGGCCCGTGATGGCGGTGAGCAGCACCAGCACGGTGATAGCCGGGCGAATTTCTTTCAACATGATGACACTCCAATGTTTATGTTCGTCATTGCGAGCGCAGCGAAGCAATCCAGTTCTTTCTTCACGTGGCTTTCTGGATTGCTTCGTCGCTACGCTCCTCGCAATGACGGCTGAGAGTTTCAGACCAGACCGAGCGCGGAAACCGCGAGGTCGATTGCCTTGATGCCGATGAACGGAACGATGAGGCCGCCGACGCCATAGATCAGCAGGTTGCGGCCGAGCAGCGCACCGGCGCCGATGGGCTTGTAGGACACGCCGCGCAAAGCCAGCGGGATCAGTGCGATGATGATGATCGCATTGAAGATGATGGCCGACAGGATGGCGCTCTGCGGGCTGGCAAGGCCCATGATGTTGAGCGCGCCGAGCTGCGGATAGAAGGCGATGAACAGCGCTGGGATGATGGCGAAATACTTGGCCACGTCGTTCGCAATCGAGAAAGTGGTCAGCGCACCGCGCGTCATCAGCAGCTGCTTGCCGATCTCCACCACCTCGATCAGTTTTGTCGGATTGCTGTCGAGATCCACCATGTTGCCAGCCTCGCGCGCTGCCTGGGTGCCGGTATTCATGGCAACGCCCACATCCGCTTGCGCCAGCGCCGGCGCATCATTGGTGCCGTCGCCGCACATGGCCACCAGTTTTCCTTTGGCCTGCTCGTCGCGGATCAGCTTGAGTTTATCTTCCGGTGTCGCCTGCGCCAGGAAATCATCGACGCCGGCTTCCGCCGCAATCGCCGCAGCCGTCATCGGATTATCGCCGGTGATCATGATGGTGCGGATGCCCATCTGGCGCAGCTCGGCAAAGCGTTCGCGGATGCCGCCCTTGACGATATCCTTGAGGTGGATGACGCCCAAGAGCTTGCCATTGCGCGCCACCGCAAGCGGCGTGCCGCCAGCCTTGGCGATCTCGTCGGCGATCGCCTGCAATTCGCGCGCGCCCTCGAACAGGCTAACCGGCGCCGTCGCACGCACCGTATTGCCCGAGACCACCTGCCCGCTGCTGCCGCCATAATAAGCGAGGATCGAATCCACCGCGCCCTTGCGCACCGAGATATCCGCCGCATCGATGCCGCTCATGCGCGTTTGCGCGGTGAACGGCACGAAGGTTGCGCCAAGCTCGGCCATGTCGCGGCCGCGAATGCCGTATTTCTCCTTCGCCAGCACGACGATGGATCGCCCTTCCGGCGTTTCATCCGCAAGCGAGGCAAGCTGCGCCGCATCGGCCAGTTCCTGTTCGGTGACGCCACGCAGCGGACGAAATGCCGTCGCCTGGCGGTTGCCGAGCGTGATGGTGCCGGTTTTGTCGAGCAGAAGCGTATCGACATCGCCGGCGGCTTCCACCGCGCGGCCAGACATCGCCAGCACATTGAAGCGCACCAGACGATCCATGCCGGCAATACCGATGGCCGAGAGCAGCGCGCCGATGGTGGTGGGGATCAGCGTGACGAACAGCGCCACCAGCACCACGACAGAAATCGTGCCGCCTGCATAGGCGGCATAGCTCGGGATCGTCACCGTCGCGAACACGAAGATGATGGTGAGGCCGAGCAGCAGGATGTTGAGCGCGATCTCGTTCGGCGTCTTGGCGCGCTCGGCGCCTTCGACGAGCTTGATCATGCGATCGATGAAGGTCGAGCCCTGCGCCGCTGTGATGCGGACACGGATCCAGTCCGACAGCACCTGCGTGCCGCCGGTGACCGCCGAGCGATCGCCACCGGATTCCCGGATCACCGGCGCCGATTCGCCGGTGATAGCGGCTTCGTTCACCGAGGCAACGCCCTCGATCACCTCGCCATCCGACGGAATGAGATCACCGGCCTCGACCAGCACGATATCGCCGACCTTCAGCGTGGTGCCCGCCACCATGCGATAGCTGCGATCGGCCGCATCGCTGCTGGTGAGCAGCTTGGCCTGGCTTTCGGTCCGCGTCTTCTTCAGCGTTTCGGCCTGCGCCTTGCCGCGGCCTTCGGCGACAGCTTCGGCGAAATTGGCGAACAGCACCGTGAACCAGAGCCACATGATGATCTGGAAGGTGAAGGACAGGTCTTCGCCACCGGTCATGACATTCTTGATGAAGATCACCGTGGTAAGCGCGGCCACGATCTCGACCACGAACATCACGGGGTTCTTCACCATCACTCGCGGATCGAGCTTTGTGAAAGACGCCGAGATCGCCGGCAACACGATCCTGGGATCGAGCAGAGCCGATGTCGGCGCGCGCTTTTGCAGTTTGAGGGTTTCCATGGGGATTGCTCCGATCAGAACAGGTTGCCGGACAGCATCGCGAGATGCTCGACGATCGGCCCCAGCGCGAGTGCGGGGAAGAAGGTCAGGCCGCCAATGATGAGGATGACGCCGATGACGAGGCCGATGAACAGGCCGCCAGTGGTGGGCAATGTGCCGGCCGACGCCGCGATCGATTTCTTCGATGCGAGCGAGCCCGCCATCGCCATGGCCGGCACGATCATGAAGAAGCGGCCGACCAGCATCGAGCAGGCCAGCGTCAGATTGTAGAAGAACGTATTGCCGGTGAGGCCGCCGAATGCCGAGCCGTTATTGCCGGTGGCCGACGTGAAGGCATAGAGCACTTCGGTAAAGCCATGCGGGCCGCTATTCGCCATCGACGCCACCGCCGAGGGCAGCACCACGGCAACAGCCGTCCAGCCGAGATACATCAGCGGCAGGACGAGAATGGCGAGCATCGCCATCTTCACTTCGCGCGCCTCGATCTTCTTGCCGACATATTCCGGCGTGCGACCGACCATCAGGCCGGCGACAAAGATCGCCAGCACGACGAACAGCAGCATACCGTAGAGGCCGGCGCCGACGCCACCGATGATCAATTCGCCAAGCTGCATATTGATCAGCGGGATCATGCCGCCGATCGCGGTGAACGAGTCATGCATCGCATTGACCGCGCCGCAGGAAGCTGCAGTGGTGACGACGGCGAATAGCGCCGAGGCGACGATGCCGAAGCGCGTCTCCTTGCCTTCCATATTGCCGCCGGTGAGGCCGAGCGCCTGCAGCGTATGGGTGCCGGACGCTTCTGCCCAATAAGTGATGGCGACACCGGTGATGAACAGCACGCCCATCACGGCGAGGATCGCCCAACCCTGTTTGGGATTGCCGACCATGCGGCCGAACACATTCGTCATCGCCGCACCGATCACGAAGATCGCCAGCATCTGGATGAAATTCGACTGCGCCGTGGGATTCTCGAACGGATGCGCGGCATTGGCATTGAAGAAGCCGCCGCCATTGGTGCCGAGCATTTTGATCGCCACCTGCGAGGCCACTGGACCGACGGCGATGGTCTGCTTGGCGCCTTCCAGCGTGGTCGCATCCACATAGGCGCCGAGCGTCTGCGGCATACCCTGCGAGATCAGGAACAGCGTGATGACCACGCAGATCGGCAGCAGCACGTAGAGCGTCGCGCGGGTGAGATCGACCCAGAAATTGCCGACGGTGCGCATCGACGAGCGGGCAAAACCGCGGATCAGCGCCACGGCGATCGCGATGCCCGTCGCGGCCGACACAAAATTCTGCACCGTGAGGCCGAGCATCTGGGTCAGATAGGACATGGTGCTTTCGCCACCGTAGTTCTGCCAGTTGGTATTTGTGACGAAACTGACGACGGTGTTGAAAGCGAGATCCGGCGCGACGGCCGACTGGCCTTGCGGATTGAACGGCAGCACATCCTGCAGCCGCAGCAGCGCATAGAGCAGCGCGAAGCCAGCGACATGGAACAGCACCATGCCTACCGTATAAGTAAGCCAATGCTGCTCGCGCTTTTCATCCACGCCTGAGAGCCAGTAGATGCCGGCCTCGACCGGCCGCAGCACCGGCGACAGCAGCGTCCGCTCGCCATTGAAGACGCGCGTCATGTAGCCGCCGAGCGGCTTCGTTAGCGCCAGGATCATCGCGCAGAACAGCGCGATCTGTACCCATCCGATGAGTGTCATTGTGTTGGACCTTGTGGCGCGCGATCAGAACCGCTCGGGGCGGAGCAGCGCATAAGTGAGATAGACGAGGAGAAGCGCCGAAACGGTGCCGGCGAGCACATAGTCAAAGACCATGATCCATCTCCTCACAGCCGCTCGCAGGCATAGGCGTAGCCCAGCGTGAGAAGGAAGAAGCCGAGCCCGAGGCCCAGCATGAGTATGTCCAGCATGGAAAGCTCCTGATGCACTGGCACAGGACGCGCATTGCGTCCAATGCTGGCTCAGGTGCCATTCCGGCCGTAGGTTTTCGAGATGAGGGGAACTGCGAGTTTATAGGAATCCTATAAAGACGCGGGGATGCTGGAGCAGCTCGCGCTTATGGCGCAGCTATATCTTCGCGCTTGCGGTCGTCTCGTTTTCAAATGACTGGCTGAGCAAATATCACTGTGCGATCGCCCGACGATCGCGCTGCTCATGGAGTTGCGCCATGCCGCGTTTCTCATTTCTTCCAAATGCCGTTTCGCATGCGACATCGGATGTCGACGTCGCAAGTTTCACCGCCATCTGCCTCGCATCCTGCAAGCGCCTGCCGGCGATGCGGCGCACGGCGGAGGCAAAGCGTCTTGATCGTCTCGTTGAATCCGGAGCCTGGACCGATGCCGCGCTCGCGTTGATCGCCATCGAACTGCCGGACTGGCAGCTCCGCCGCCTCACCTTCGACGACGGCGAATGGCACTGCGCCCTCTCCACCGAGCGCAACATGCCGGACTGGCTCGACGATGCCGTCGAGACCCATCATGCCGATATGGCGACCGCGATCCTCGACGCATTTCGCAGCGCCGTCGCACGCAACGGCAGATCGCATCTCACCGCCGTGCCGGCTTCCAACACGCCGCGCTCCGATTTCATGCCGATGATGTGCGAGAACTACTGCTAAGAACTGCAATTTCGGCTAAGTTCGGCGCTTATTCGTGCCAGCAGAGCCGGGGTAAAATGTGAATGTGAGGAAACCGGCTTTTGTCGCCGTGGACTGGGGCACCAGCAGCTTTCGCGGCTGGTTGATGACCGCCGATGGCAGCGTTCTCGCGGAGACGCGCGGCCCTGAGGGCATGCTGCATTGTGCCAACACCGGCTTTGCCCCGGTCCTCGCCGATCATCTTGCAAAACTTGGCGCAGCACAGGACTTGCCCGTGCTGATCTGCGGCATGGCCGGCGCGAAACAAGGCTGGATCGAAGCACCTTATCTCCGCACACCAACACGGCTCGACGCGCTGCATGACGGCGCGCAGCGTGTCGCTACACCGGGCGATGTGCGCATCCTGCCCGGCATCGCCCAGGCCGATGCTAGCGCGCCCGATGTGATGCGCGGCGAGGAAACGCAACTTCTCGGCGTCACCGAATCCGGTTTCACCGGCCTCGTCTGCATTCCCGGCACCCACAGCAAATGGATTCGCATCGAGAGCGGCAGCTTGGTGTCGTTCACGACGTATATGACCGGCGAATTGTTTTCGGTCATCGCCCAGCACAGCATCTTGAAACACGCGATCGATCCTGATGCAGGATCGCCTGCAGCGAATGATGCATTCCGCGACGGCCTCCAACGCGCGTTGAATGCGCCGGCCGCATTGCCCGCCTCGCTGTTCAGCCTGCGGGCGGCGCAGCTGCTCGGTTTCGAGAAACAAGCGGATGGCACGGCGCGATTATCGGGCCTGTTGATCGGCACCGAGATCGCCGATGCGGCGTCGCGCTATGGCAAACATCCGGTGCGCCTGATCGGCGCTGGTGCGCTGAAGGATCTCTACGCTGCGGCGCTTGCTGCCGCTGGCGTCGAAATCACCATCGTCGATGCCGAACGCGCGTCGCAACAGGGCCTCACCAAGGCGGCCATCCATTTGTGGGGAGCAAAGTTCACATGACCCAGCCCATGCGATGGCCGAACGTCAAACGCCCGCTCGTTGCCATCCTGCGCGGCGTGAAACCTGATGAGGTGGAGGGCATCGTCGAGACCTTGATCGATACCGGCTTCGAGATGATCGAAGTGCCGCTGAACTCCCCGACCCGTTCGACTCCATCGCCCGCATCTGCAAGCGATTCGGCCGCGACACGCTCATTGGCGCCGGCACCGTCCTCACCGCCGACGATTGCGCCCGCGTCGCCGATGTCGGCGGCCGGCTGATGGTGAGCCCGAATGTGGATGTCGATGTGCTGGCGATGGCGGCGAAGCGCGGCATGGTCACGATGCCCGGCGTGTTCTCGCCCACCGAAACCTTTCTCGCGCTTCGCCATGGCGCCTCCGCGCTGAAGTTCTTCCCGGCCTCGATCCTCGGCCCCTCCGGCATCGCCGCCATTCGTGCGGTTTTGCCCCGGGATGCCGTCATCGGCGCGGTTGGTGGCGTGTCCGACAAGAATTTCGGCGATTACATCACCGCCGGCATCCAGGCCTTCGGCCTCGGCAGCAGCCTCTACAAGCCGGGCATGAGCGCCGCCGAGGTCAGGGCGACCGCACAGACCTCGATTGCCGCTTATGACGAAGCCATCTCCCGCGCGCGCGCCATCGGCTGACGGTCAGCTCCCGGCCAACCAAAAACCCGCCGGTGAGGGCGGGTTTCCGTAACGGTGCAGCCGTTTTGACGTGTGGTCGATTACTCGACGCGCAGATTGTCGGCCGAGGACTTGCCCGAACGACGATCAGCGACGATTTCGTAGCTGACCTTCTGATTTTCGTTCAGCGAGCCGAGGCCAGCGCGTTCAACTGCGCTGATGTGAACGAACACATCCGGTCCACCGCCATCTGGCGCGATGAAGCCGTAACCCTTGGTGCTGTTGAACCACTTGACGGTACCGATAGCCATTTTACTTCCTTCATAAAGTTGCGTCAGCGTTATCACGCATATGGGAATATGCAAACGCAAAACGCCCTTGACGCCTTACCAAAAGGTCGGAGCATCGAAAAAAGGCATGCGGCGGAAGGCCCGCTGTCGCGCCAGATCGCCCGAACGTCGACCAGCCACCCACGAATGATCGCGGGCTACGGAAAACCAAGAATTGTCAAGGAGTTGTCGAACAGCCAGTGTCTTAGAAAGACAGTGGTGCCCAGGAAAGGACTCGAACCTTCACGGCCGTTAAGCCACTGGCACCTGAAGCCAGCGCGTCTACCAATTCCGCCACCTGGGCACATGCTGTGAGGCATGTGGCGCGGTGTGTAGGGGCTGTTACGCACTTGTCAAACAGCTTTGTGCGTTTTCATTTCACTGTACAGGCGGTACCGCTTGTCGTATCGCGAAACGGTCTAAACTGCCGCCTTTCCCGCCTGCATTTTCCTAAGGATCTGACCCATGGCTGCCCCCCTCGACACCCTCGTCACGGTTTTCGGCGGATCCGGCTTCGTGGGACGGCATGTGGTCCGCGCGCTGGCCAAGCGCGATTACCGGATTCGCGTTGCGGTGCGTCGGCCCGAGCTCGCCGGCTACCTGCAGCCGCTCGGCCGCGTCGGCCAGATCCACACCGTGCAGGCCAATATCCGTAACCCCGCCTCCATCAAGGCCGCCATGCGCGATGCCTCGATCGTGGTGAACCTGGTCGGCATCCTTGCCGAAGGCGGCAAACAGAGCTTCGACGCCGTGCAGGCGGAAGGCGCCGGCGCCATCGCGCAGGCCGCTGCCGAGATCGGCGCTCGCCTGGTGCATGTCTCGGCCATCGGCGCCGATGCGAATTCCGAATCAGCCTATGGCCGCGCCAAGGCCGCCGGTGAAGCCAATGTGCTCGCCGCCGTGCCGACGGCCTCGATCCTGCGTCCGTCGCTGGTGTTCGGCCCGGAGGACAGCCTCACCAACCGCTTCGCCTCGCTGGCCCGCATGGCGCCGGTGATGCCGGTGTTCGGCGCCGAGACCAGGATGCAGCCGGTGTTCGTCGGCGATGTCGCGCAGGCCGTGGCCGATGCGGCCGAGGGCAAGACCAAGCCCGGCGCTGTCTATGAGCTGGGCGGCCCGGAAGTGCTGACCATGCAGGAGATCGTCGAGATCGTGCTCAAGACCATCGAACGCGAGCGCATGATCCTGCCGGTGCCCATGGGCATCGCCAAGCTGAAATCCTATTTCCTGCAATTCGCCCCGGGCGACTTCAAGCTGACGCCCGATCAGGTGGCCATGCTGAAGGTCGACAATGTCGTCTCCGACGCCGCCAAGGCGGCCGGCCTGACGCTGGAAGGCCTCGGCATCGCGCCGGATTCGCTGGAAACCGTGGCGCCGCAATATCTCTGGCGTTTTCGCGCGACAGGCCAGTTTGCCCATAACGGCGCGAACTAAAGACATTGAAGCCGTAGCCCGGGTGGAGCGCAGCGCAACCCGGGGACCGGCGTTTCAATGATATCTGCTGTACCCGGATTTCGCTGCGCTCCATCCGGGCTACGGCAGTGGGGGCCTCACGCCAGATCGAGCTTCGAAGCCACCGTGGCGTCAGCATTGAGCTTGTAGATGATCGGCGCGCCGGTGCCGAGCTCGCGGGCCAGAATGCCCTCCGGCGACAGCTTTTCCAGCACCATGATCAGCGCGCGCAGCGAATTGCCATGCGCGGCCACCAGCGTGCGTTCACCGCGGAGAACGCCGGGCAGGATCTCCTGCACATAGTAAGGCAGCGTGCGGGCCAGCGTATCCTTGAGGCTCTCACCACCGGGCGGCGGCACGTCGTAGGACCGGCGCCAGATATGCACCTGTTCTTCGCCCCACTTTTCGCGGGCATCGTCCTTGTTGAGGCCGGAGAGATCGCCGTAATCGCGTTCGTTGAGCGCGAGGTTCTTGGTCACCGGAATGCCGGTCTGGCCCATCTCTTCCAGCGCAAGGCGCAGCGTGTGCTGGGCGCGGGTCAGATCCGATGTGAAGGCACGGTCGAAGGTCAGGCCCTGCGCCTTCAGCTTGCGGCCGGCTTCCTTGGCTTCGCTGACGCCCTTCTCGGTCAGGTCCGGATCCTTCCAGCCGGTGAACAGGTTCTTCAGATTCCAGTCGCTCTGGCCGTGGCGGACGAGCACGAGAAGACGGTCAGTCATCGCAGTTTCCTATTCCAGTCTGTTCTTATTTCTCACCGAGGCCGAGAACGTCGGCCATCGAATAGTGCCCGGGCGGCTTGCCATGCGCCCACATGGCCGCCTTCAGCGCACCATGGGCGAAGATCATGCGATCCTCGGCCTTGTGAATGAGTTCGATACGCTCATGCGGGCCGGCGAAGATCACCGTATGCTCACCGGCGACGGTGCCGCCGCGCAGCGAGGCGAAGCCGATATCGCCCGTCTTGCGCGCGCCGGTGATGCCATCACGGCCACGAGCCGAATGTGTGTCGAGCGAGACCCCACGGCCATCGGCAGCGGCCTGGCCGAGCATGAAGGCGGTGCCCGATGGCGCATCGATCTTCGCCTTGTGGTGCATCTCCAGCACTTCGATGTCGAACCCGTCATCGAGCGACTGCGCGACGCGCTTCACCAGTGCGGCCAGCAGATTGACGCCGAGGCTCATATTGCCCGACTGCACCACGATCGCCTGCTTGGTGACGCTCTTGATGACGGCGTCATCGGACGCCGACAGGCCGGTGGTGCCGATCACATGCACGATGCCGCGCTGGGCCGCGATGGCGACATTGGCGATGGTCGCAGCAGGCACGGTGAAATCGAGGATGCCGTCGGCTTCCTTCGACAGGGTCCACAGATCGGCCGAGAGTTTGATGCCGTTTTCCGGCAGGCCAGCTAGCACGCCGGCATCCTGGCCGAGCAGTTCCGAGGTCGGCGCCTCAAGCGCGCCAGCGAGCACGGCGCCCGGCGTGTCATGGATGGTGCGGATCAGCGCGCGGCCCATACGGCCGCCGGCGCCGGCAACGATCAATCTCATATCGGACATCTGGCGTTCCTTCGTATCTCAGGCGGTATAGCGGCGTGATGCGATTATAACAACACGACAGCAACATCGCGCCCCGCCACGTCATTGCGAGGAGCCGAAGGGGACGAAGCAATCCAGGGCCACAAGCAAGGAAGAGTTGGATTGCTTCGCTGCGCTCGCAATGACGGATGATGTTACCCCGGCTGGGGACCGTCATAGCCTTCGATGATCACGAGATCACTCTCGCCATGGGGCTTCCGCATCTCCACGAGGCGCTGGTATTCCGGCGAATTGTAGCAGGCGAGCGCGGTCGCATAATCCTTGAATTCGAGCACGACATTGCGCGTACGCGAGGTGCCTTCCTTGGCTTCGAACTGGCCACCGCGAACCAGAAACTTGGCGCCGTATTTTGCGAAGACGGGGCCGTTCTCGGCGACATACTGCTTGTAGCCGTCCATGTTGTGAACATCGACGCGCGCGACCCAGTAAGCTTTCGGCATTTTGGTTTTCTCCCTTGATCGAAATAACGTTCGCGACGTTAGCTACCTAACACATCGTCATACCCGGCGAATGCCGGGTATCCACGTCTTAGCCCAGACAAAGGCGTGGATGGCCGGGACAAGCCCGGCCATGACGGAGAAGCTCGGTTAGGTCGCGGCCGCAATCTCCGCCACAATCGCCTCTGCCGCCGCCTTCGGATCATCGGCAGCAAGGATCGGACGACCGACGACGAGATAATCCGAGCCTGCCGCAATCGCCTTGGCCGGCGTCATCACGCGCTTCTGGTCGCCGATATCGGCACCCGCAGGGCGCACGCCGGGCGTCACCAGGACCATTTCCGGCTTGATCAGCTTGCGCAGATTGCCGGCTTCTTCCGGCGAGCAGACGAGACCGTCGATACCGAGCGCCTGCGCTTGTTGCGCGCGCGTGGTGACGAGATCGCTGACGCCGAGCTGATAGCCGGCGGCCTTGAGATCTTCGTTGTCGTAGGAGGTCAGCACGGTGACCGCGAGAATGCGCAGATCGGAACCTTTGCTCGCATTGGCTGCAGCCTGCATGGTCTGCGGATAGGCGTGGACCGTGAGGAAGGTCGCCCCGAGCTTGGCGACACTCTCCACGCCCTTGGCCACCGTGTTGCCGATGTCGTGCATCTTCAGATCGGCAAACACTTTCTTGCCGGCATCGGCGAGCTTGCGCACCAGCGGCAGGCCGCCGGCATAACCGAGCTGATAGCCGATCTTGTAGAACGTCACGCTGTCACCGAGCCGTTCGATCATGGCTCCAGCGGAAGCGACATCTGGCACGTCGAGCGCGACGATCAGGCGATCACGGGGATCGAGAATGGCGGTCATGTCAGGCTCACTTCATCTGCTGGGCGACATCGATCAGTTGTCGCACCATGGATTGCATCGCCGCGATATCGGCGGGGTGTTTGAGACGATCCATCTCGTCATAGGCATCATCGGCATGTGACAGCGCAAGCTGGCTCGGGATCACCAGCGCACGGCAGGCGGACAATACAAGCCGCAGCGCTTCGAGACAGCGCGTGCCACCGAGACGGCCATTGGATGCGGCGGCGATGGCGAAGGCACGGCCGCGAAATACGTGTCCCCTGCCCTCCTGCCCGTCCGTCACGCGCGAGACCCAGTCGATGGTGTTCTTCACCAGCGGCGGCAGCGAGGAATTGTATTCGGGCGTGACAATCAGCACGCCGTCCTGAGCCGCCATCATGCGCTTCAGATTGAGCGCATGTTTCGGCACACCGGATGAGGCTTCGAGATCGCCGTCATAGATCGGCAGCGGAAAGTCGCCCAGCGATATCCGAGTGACCTCAGCATCTGCGCGCACGAGTTCATCGACAGCGGCAGCGGCCAGCTTTGCGTTCAACGAGCCAGTGCGCAGCGAGCCGGGAATGACGAGGATTTTTGGTGCTGCCATGTGTCCGATCGCGTTGATGGCGGAGCCGCCGCGCGATCGCGAACGGCCTCAGCCCTTGCGATACACCCAGACGCGGGCGGGCGGAAGGTTCATCCAGATCCGCTCGGACGCCTCGGTGGACACACCGGGCAGCGATTTCGGGATCGGCGGCGCCACCGAATAGGTGAACTGGACGAAGGGCGCATTCGGCGCGAGCGCTGCGAAAGCATCGCGGATCAGCTTCAGGCGGGTCAGCATCGGCTTGGTGACGAGCGGCAGGCCGGAGACCACGGCGGAGGCCGGCTCTTTCAGCACGTCCCAGAGCGTATCGCGGAGTGTGTAGGCATCGCCCTGCACGACGGTCGCCTGCGGATAGCGTTCACGCAGCAAGGCGCAGAAGGTAGGATTGAACTCGACGAGCACCAGACGCTTCTGATCGATGCCATGCGCCACGAGCGCAGTGGTGATCGCGCCGGTGCCGGGGCCAAGTTCGATGACCGGACCGGTCCCCTTCGGATCGACATATTGCGCCATCGTGCGCGCCAGCGCTTTGCCTGACGGCATCACGGCGCCCATATGCAGCGGCTTGTCGATCCATGAACGGATGAAGCGGACTTCGTCATCGAGACGAAGCGGCTTTTTCAACGGACGCGCGGACGATTGCAGAGGCATTGTGCTTCCAAGCAGACCGCGGAACGTGCGGGACGTCAGAATTTCGTCATAAAGAGGTATCGTCAACCGTGGAAACGGTCAAGCATTCTAACATCAGGGCGCGCTTCGTGTTCCGAAGAAGTCCTTGACCTTGGTGAAGAATCCCGCGGCCTCTGGTTGCGTTGCACCAGAGGAAAGCTTCTCGAATTCGCTGAGAAGCTCCTGCTGTTTCTTTGTCAGGTTCTGCGGCGTCTCCACCACAACCTGCACATACATGTCGCCGGACTGACGCGAACGCAGGACAGGCATGCCCTTGCCACCGACGCGGAAACGGCGGCCGGACTGCGTGCCCGACGGCACCTTCACCTTGTTGCGGCCGCCTTCGATGGTCGGCACTTCGAATTCGCCACCGAGCGCTGCCGTGACCATGGAGATCGGCACGCGGCAGTGAAGATCGGCACCATCGCGCTGGAAGAAGTCGTGCGAGGCGAGCGAGAGGAAGATGT
The DNA here is from genome assembly GCF_018279705.1 of Tardiphaga alba. Lineage (NCBI taxonomy): Bacteria > Pseudomonadati > Pseudomonadota > Alphaproteobacteria > Hyphomicrobiales > Nitrobacteraceae > Tardiphaga > Tardiphaga alba. Next base: position 265,186 of record NZ_CP036498.1, on the reverse strand, counting down.
AGAGATCGCCAGCGGGACCGCCACGCGTACCAGCCTCGCCTTCATTGGCGAGACGGATGCGGGTGCCGTCCTCGACGCCAGCGGGAATGTTCACGGAGAGCGAGCGCTCGCGCTCGACACGACCGGCGCCGGAGCAACTCGGGCACGGATCTTCGATCATCTGGCCGCGGCCATGGCAGCTCGGGCAGGTGCGCTCCAGCGTGAAGAAGCCCTGGGCCTGGCGGACGCGGCCCTGGCCGGCGCAGGTCGAACAGGTCTTCGGCTTGGTGCCGGCCTTGGCGCCGGTGCCGGAGCAGGCCTCGCAAGTGACGGCGACCGGGATTTCGATCTGCGCCGTCTTGCCGGAGAAAGCCTCCTCCAGCGTGATTTCCATATTGTAGCGTAGGTCCGCGCCACGCTCGCGACCGCCGCTGCGGCCACCGCCGCGCTGGCCGGCCATGCCGAACAGGTCTTCGAAAATATCGGAGAAGGATGAGGCGAAGCCCGATCCGAAGCCCGGACCACCGCCGCCGCCATGGCCCTGCTCGAACGCCGCATGGCCGAAACGATCATAGGCGGCGCGCTTGTCGCCGTCCTTCAGGACGTCATAGGCCTCGGCGATTTCCTTGAACTTCACTTCGGCGGCGGCATCGCCCGGGTTCTTGTCCGGATGCCACTTCATCGCAAGCTTGCGGAACGAGGTCTTGAGCGTCGCATCATTGGCGGTGCGCTCGACTTCCAGCGTCTCGTAGTAACATTGCTTGGTGGACATTCGTCAGATCCGCCCGAAACCGCTCCGCTATGAAGGAGCATCGCAGAAGAACGCTTCAGTGAAGACGCAGCTTCTCAACTAACAAAATTGGCCTAACAAAAAACAACCCCCACCCGTCGAAACGCGCGCTGCGCTGCTCAGGATGAGGGTCATTGTCTTGCTCGCCTATCAGGCCGACTTCTTCGGCTTGTCGTCATCGACTTCGGTGAACTCGGCGTCCACGATGTCGTCCTTGGCCGCATCGCGCTTGGCGTCGGCTTCGGCCTGCTGGGTGTACATCGCCTCGCCGAGCTTCATGGAAGCCTGGGCCAGCGTATTGGTCTTGGTCTTGATCGCCTCGGCGTCGTCGCCCTTCAGCGCTTCCTTGAGATCGCTGATGGCGTCTTCGATGGCGCGGCGCTCGTCTTCGCCGACCTTGTCACCATGTTCGGTGAGGGCCTTCTCGGTCGAGTGGACCAGCGCATCGCCGTGGTTCTTGGCGTCCACTGCCTCGCGACGCTTCTTGTCGTCGGCGGCATTGGCTTCGGCGTCCTTGACCATCTTCTCGATGTCGGCTTCCGACAGACCACCAGATGCCTGAATGCGGATCTGCTGTTCCTTGTTGGTCGCCTTGTCCTTCGCCGACACGTTGACGATGCCGTTGGCGTCGATGTCGAAGGTCACCTCGACCTGCGGCATGCCGCGCGGAGCCGGCGGAATGCCCATCAGGTCGAACTGGCCGAGCGGCTTGTTGTCCGCAGCCATTTCGCGCTCGCCCTGGAAAACCCGGATGGTGACCGCGTTCTGATTGTCTTCGGCGGTCGAGAACACCTGGCTCTTCTTGGTCGGGATCGTGGTGTTGCGATCGATGATGCGGGTGAACACGCCACCCAGCGTCTCGATGCCCAGCGACAGCGGGGTGACGTCGAGCAGCAGCACGTCCTTGACGTCGCCCTGCAACACGCCAGCCTGAATGGCAGCGCCGATGGCCACGACTTCGTCCGGATTGACGCCCTTGTGGGGCTCCTTGCCGAAGAACTGCTTCACGACTTCCTGGATCTTCGGCATGCGGATCATGCCGCCGACCAGAACGACTTCGCCGATTTCACCGGCGGTGAGGCCGGCATCCTTCAGCGCCTTGCGGCAGGGCTCGATGGTCTTCTGCACGAGATCATCGACCAGCGCTTCAAACTTGGCGCGGGTCAGCTTCAGGGTCAGATGCTTCGGACCGGAAGCGTCTGCCGTGATGAAGGGCAGGTTGATTTCGGTCTGGGTCGTGGACGACAGCTCGATCTTGGCCTTTTCAGCGGCTTCCTTCAGGCGCTGCAGGGCCAGCTTGTCGTTGCGCAGGTCGATGCCCTGCTCTTTCTTGAACTCGTCGGCGAGATAGCCGACCAGACGCATGTCGAAGTCTTCACCGCCCAAGAACGTGTCGCCATTGGTGGACTTCACTTCGAACACGCCGTCGCCGATCTCGAGGATCGAGACGTCGAAGGTACCGCCGCCGAGGTCGTACACGGCAATGGTGCCGGACTTCGACTTATCGAGGCCATAGGCCAATGCTGCCGCGGTCGGTTCGTTGATGATGCGCAGCACTTCAAGGCCGGCGATCTTGCCGGCATCCTTGGTGGCCTGGCGCTGGGCGTCGTTGAAATATGCGGGAACGGTGATGACCGCCTGATCGACCGACTGGCCGAGATGGGCCTCCGCAGTTTCCTTCATCTTCTGCAAAGTGAAGGCGGAGATCTGCGACGGCGAATAGGTCTTGCCATCGACTTCGACCCAGGCGTCGCCATTGCCACCCTTGGCAATCTTGTACGGGACGAGCTTCTTGTCCTTCTCGACGGTCGGATCGTCGTAGCGGCGGCCGATCAGGCGCTTCACTGCGAAAATCGTACGCTCGGGATTGGTCACGGCCTGGCGCTTGGCGGGCTGACCGACGAGGCGCTCGCCATCATCGGTGAAAGCGACGATCGATGGCGTCGTCCGCATACCTTCTGCGTTCTCGATCACCTTCGGCGTCTTGCCATCCATGACGGCAACGCACGAATTCGTCGTTCCGAGGTCGATACCGATGACCTTTCCCATGCTCTCACTTCCTTCTTGCTGCGGCAGGTTGGCCGGGCCCAACGGGCGCCCCGCTCAAACCCCCAAATCAATCACATGCTCGCGATATTGCGACGCTGAGCGTCATATAGGAGGGGCTAGGTGGCCGCAAGGCATCCGGGAGGGGCTTCAGCGCGGAAATCATAGGGTATTCAGGAAATTAATTAAGTCTGAATGCGCGCTGAAAGAGGGAGCTGCGCGGCGGATCGGCGCGGGACCGCCCGGGAACGGATTTGTGCCTTGATCTGTTGCTGGAACAGGGCAACCGTATGCCCCTTTCGGTGATCCGCCGCCGAAACGCTTGCACTGCCGAGCAGCCTTGCCGCCAACCAAGTACTTGCCACCAACTAAGTACTTGCCACCAACCAAGTAAGAGCCTGATGAGACACCTCGCGCCCCTGTTCGCCCTGACCGTGTTCCTGGCCGCCTCGACCCCGGTCCATGCGGCCGATCCCGTCTATCCCGCGGGGGTCCGGATCGGGATCACCCCATCGGTGGGGCTGGAGCCGTCCAAGACCTTTACCGGCTTCCAGACGTCGGACCAGGGCGTGAAAATGCTGATGACGGAGCTGCCGGCCTCCGCCTTCACCGAGGTCGAAACGGCGTTCAAGACCAACCCGGCCAGCATGGCGCTGAAGCCCGAGACGATCGAGACCGGCGCCGGCCAGGCCTTCTACACCGTCGAGCCGACCAAGGACGCCGCCGGCACCCCGGTCCGGCGCTACTCGATGATCGTCAATGGCGGCACGTTTTCGGGCTATGTCGCCGTGCAGGTCCCGGAAAACGCGCAGAAAATCTATACGGACGACGCCGTCCGCCAGATGTTCGCCAGCGTCACCGTGCGCAAGGACGTGCCGCTCGCCGAGCAACTGGGCCTGATGCCGTTCAAGATCGTTGAACTCAGCAACTTCAAGACTATTCGCACCCTGGCGCCGGGCGCAGCCATCATGCTGGCCGACTCCGCCGACGAGAATGCCATCGAAAAGAGCCCGTTCATGATCCTCGGCAGCGTCGGCTCGGCCCCCGAAAAGGCCGACGATCGCGGTCGCTTCGCCCAGCAGGCCGCGGGCATGATTCCCGGCCTCCGCGAGGCGCGTATCACGCTGTCCGAGCCGCAGCGGATCGACGGCATGCCGGGCTACGAGACCCGGATCGACGCCATCAGCGGCAAGGACGGCACGCCGGTCAGCGTCGTGCAGTGGCTGCGCTTCGGCTCCGGCAAGACCGCCATGCGCATCATCGCCAGCGCCCCGCGCGATGACTGGTCGAAAGCCTTCCCGCGATTCCGCGCCGTTCGCGACGGTATCGAGCCGCGGTGACGCAACCGACGCTTTACGTTCATCCCCCGGCCTGATTTGCTGATGCCATTCCGGCGGGAGATGTTGCGATGGTCGATCGACGTCAGCTTCTTGTGGGACTTGGTGCGATGGCAGCGACCGGCATGATGCCGAAGGCACTCGAAGCCGCCGGAAAGATCACGGCAGACCGTAATTCGGTTCTGCTCGTCGTGGACGTGCAGAATTGCTTCCTGCCCGGCGGCAGCCTCGCGGTGAAGGACGGCGACAAGGTCGTGCCCGTCATCAACGCCCTCGCGAAGAAATTCATGCATGTCGTGCTGACCCAGGACTGGCACACGCCGGGCCATGTCTCCTTCGCGTCCAGCCACAGTGGCAAGAAACCATTCGAGACCACAGAGGTCACCTATGGCAAGCAGGTGCTGTGGCCGGATCACTGCGTGCAGGGCACCGAAGGCGCTGCGCTGTCGAAGGATCTTGCCATTCCGCATGCGCAGCTCGTCTTGCGCAAAGGTTATGACAAGGCGGTCGATAGCTATTCGGCGTTCACCGAGGCCGACGGCAAAACCACGACAGGTCTCGCCGGCTATCTGAAAGCACGGAAACTACAGCGCCTTTTCGTGGCGGGGTTGGCCACCGATTTCTGCGTGGCCTGGTCGGCACTGGATGCGCGCAAGGCAGGCTTCGAGACCTATGTGATCGAGGATGCCTGCCGCGGCATCGACACGCAGGGCTCGCTCGCCAAAGCCTGGAGCAACATGCAAAAGGCCGGCGTGAAGCGCATCAAATCCGGCGACCTAGCCGCCTGACGTCCGCCGCGTGAAGATGCCGACCTGATTGACGGTATCGACCAGCTGGAAATCGGTCAGCAGGCCGGCGACATCCGGATGCGCCTTCAACCAATCGCTTCCGCTGCCGGTGAGATCGTCCACAATCAGGATCGTCGGCGGCATCCGGCGGATGTCCTCGATCAATCTTTGGCGCTCACGCTCCGCATAGGCTTCGAACGCCGCCGCACGCACGTCATCCAACAGGCCCGTACGGCGCATCACCGTGAGATAGGTGTTGATCCAGAGACCCTGCTGGCGTGACACCCATGTGCCGCCAACCGCGCGGGTGAGCGGATGGCCGATTCCCGGCTCTGCGGTGATGGCAAGAATTGCGGGACGCTTCTGGCCGAGTTGCGCGACACGCTCCTGCAGCGGCCGGGCATCGAAGGCGACGTCGAACCACAGCATCGACCGCACGAACAATGCGAGCAACAACAGGCCGCCACAGCGCCGCCAGATCCGCGATGCGCCCGTTTCTTGAGCCAGCGCGAAGCCGAGAGCGAACAAAGCCAGTGCGATGGCCGGATAGGATTGATAAGGCCAGCCCTTCCCTTGCAGCACGAACGCCGCGGCGAAGCTGGCCGATGTGGCCATGAGCAGGATCAAGGGCGGTGAAAGCCGTTGCTTTCGATGCAAAGCGACGATCGCCAGCAGCGCGATGGCCCACAGCGAGACCGCCGGCTTTTCAAGCAGCGCCATCACCGGCGGCTTGACCGGAACATAGACGTCGCGCAGCAGCGGCAGGATGTCGGTGAAGAATTGCGGCCAAACGATCGCAGTGACAACCACATAGAGAAAGCCGCAAACCGCAACCGTCAGATGCTCGGAAAGCAGCAGCACGCGCCATGACCGCCCCATCACGACGGCGGTGACTGCAAGCGGCACATAGACGGCCAAGGCGAAATGCGGCTTGAACGACAAGGTCACCGCAGCGCCAATGCCCGCCGCTATCGCCAGCCACCGCGGCGGCATGCCACCCGTGATGCGGTCGATCAGCGCTGCCAGAAAAGGCAACAGGGCGATCAACGCGATATGTTCGCGCTGGCCGAATGCCTGCGTCGGCAGGATGGCGAGTGCGGCGAAGGCGAGCAGCACCAGTGGCCAGCCGCGCACGCCCGCAAAACCCGGGTTTCGCCGTAGCAGAAGTGCGCAACAGGCGAGCGATGCGAAAATGCCGATGAACACCAGCGCATCGACCACGACTTCCGCCGTGAAGCCCGACATGCGGGAAAGAACAACGGCCGGCATATAGGCCAGCACCGACATCGGCGGATTGGTTTCGAGGACATCGACATAGAGCCGGCCGCCACCGAGCACACGCTCGCCGGCGGTGAGCAACCAGCTCACATCGGTGCTGGCGGCCAACACATGACGAAGCATGATCGCGATGGCGAACAGGCTCGCCCATGCGAGCCAGCCGACAACAGCGTGCCGCGCGCCCGACATCGCAGGTGCGGCAGGCGTGCCGGTGTCGAGATTGATGGTCATTGCGATCGTCCGCTGATGGCGGCGATCCTAGAGTGCAGGCTTTAATAAGTTGTTTACCGTCAGGGCGCTCAGGCGCCGAGCGCCAGCGCGATCAGGCCGAGCGTGCCGACGATCACGCGCCACCAGGCAAACAGCGCGAAACCGTGACGGGTCACATAATTCAGCAGGCTTTTCACGACGATGATGGCCGTGATGAAGGAGACGGCAAAACCGATGGCAATGATCACGGCGCCGTCCGACGTGATGTCGTTGCGGCTCTTGAACAGATCATAGGTGAAGGCGCCGACCATGGTCGGGATCGCGAGGAAGAACGAGAATTCCGCAGCGGCGCGCTTATCGGCCCCCATCAGCATGGCGCCGACGATCGTGGCGCCGGAGCGCGACACGCCGGGAATCATGGCGACGCACTGGCAGCAGCCGATCTTGAAGTAAGTGAGCAACGGAAACTCGGTCGCATCGGGATGCACCGGCCGCAGATCGAGCTGATCGACCCAGAGCAAAATCGCGCCGCCGACGATCAATGTGAAACACACGACCCACGGATTGAACAGGTAGCCTTTGATGAAGCCGCCAAAGGCTGCGCCAAGCACGGCAGCAGGCAGGAAAGCCACGAGCACGCCGATCACGAAACGGCGAGCGGCAACATCGCCCTTGAACATATCAAGCGCGATTCGCCACAGCTTGCCGAAATAGATGGAGAGAATGGCGAGAATGGCGCCGAGCTGTATCAGGATCGCAAAGCTTTTCCAGAAACCGACTTCATCGAGACCGAGAATACGTTCGACGAGAAGGACATGGCCAGTAGAGGACACTGGCAGGAATTCGGTAGCGCCTTCGACGACACCGAGAATTACCGCCCTCAACGTATCAGACATCATCGGCTTGTCGTCCTCACTGGCGGCCTCAAAAAGCCGGGTTCTTCTCGCCTATTCGCTGCATTGCTGCAATCGCAAAAAGCCTGCAATCGCGCCTTGCCTCTCATGCACGCTTCGCTAGTTTGGCGCGCCTCACGACGCATTTATACCATCACGCCCGAGACGCTTTGTTAACGCCGTTTCCTTAACCAAGGCGCTTCAAGATCAAGGCCCGCATGTACACGCTCTATCATCACGCCTTCTGTCCGCATTCGCGCTTCGTGCGTCTTGTTCTTGGCGAATATGGCCTGGACTTGACGCTGGTGGATGAGCGTCCATGGGATCGGCGTGAAGATTTCTTGAAGCTCAATCCTGCGGGAACCACGCCGGTACTTGTCGCCGAGGACACGCCGCCGATTCCCGGCGCCAGCATCATCGCCGAATATATCGACGAAGTGCATGGTCACGACGTGAAGGACCGGCGGCTGCTGCCGACCTCCATGGCCGAGCGCATCGAAGTGCGCCGCCTGATGGCCTGGTTCAACGAGAAATTCTTCGAGGAGGCCTCTGGCCCTCTCGTCACCGAACGTATCTATAAGCGCTTCATGAGCGAGGATATCGGCGGCGGTGCCCCCTCGATGGACGTGATTCGCGCAGCCAACGCCAATGTGCGCTATCATCTGGCCTATATCGGCTGGCTGGCGCGGACGAGAAACTTCCTGGCCGGCGATCGGCTGAGCTATGCGGATCTGGTCGCGGCAGCGCATCTGTCGGCGATCGACTATCTGGGCGATGTGCCATGGAGCGAGGACGACGCAGCGAAGGCCTGGTACGCACGGATCAAGTCGCGTCCGTCGTTCCGACCGCTGCTGAGCGAGTGGCTGGCGGGCGTGCCGGCCTCGCGGACCTATGTGGATCTCGATTTCTGAGCGCTGACGGCGCAACGCCTCTCCCTGCCGATTTGAAGGACCGGCTCGCGCACGAAGCACGGATGCTCGGCTTCGATTCCATCGGCATTACCGACCCTTCCGCCATCGACGGCGCCCGCGTGAATCTGGAAGCCTTCCTGGAGGCCGGCGCACATGGTGAGATGGAATGGCTGGCCGACAACCCCGGTCGGCGCGCCGATCCGAAAGTGATGTGGCAGGACGTCCGCTCGGTGATCATGCTCGGCATGAATTACGGGCCGGACGAGAATCCGATGGCGATCCTTGCCGAACGATCAAGCGCTGCCATCTCGGTCTATGCCCGCGGCGACGATTATCACGACCTGATCAAGAAGCGCCTCAAGCAGCTCGCCCGCTGGCTGATTGCCGAAGCCGGCGGTGAAGTGAAAGTGTTCGTCGATACGGCAGCGGTGATGGAAAAACCGCTGGCGTCAGCAGCGGGATTGGGCTGGCAGGGCAAGCACACCAATATGGTGTCGCGCGAGTTCGGCTCGTGGCTGTTTCTCGGCGCCATCTTCACGACGCTGGAGCTGCCACGCGACGAGCCGATCACCGATCGATGCGGCTCCTGCCGATCATGCCTCGACAGCTGCCCGACCTCGGCATTCATCGCGCCCTATCGTCTGGATGCACGCCGCTGCATTTCCTATCTCACCATCGAGCACAAAGGGCCGATCCCGCACGAATTCCGCAAACCAATGGGCAACCGCATCTATGGCTGCGACGATTGCCTGGCGGCGTGCCCGTGGAACAAGTTTGCGCAGGAAGGCCGTGAGACAAAACTCGCGGCCCGTGATGAATTGCGGGCGCCAACGCTGGCCGAACTGTCGAAACTGGATGACCCCGCATTTCGCGCGCTATTCACCAAATCGCCAGTGAAGCGCATCGGCCGCAATCGCTTCGTGCGCAATGTGCTGATCGCGATCGGCAATTCGGGGGATGCGGCGCTGATCGACGATGCGAAGCAGCTGCTGGATGACGAGAGCCCGCTGGTGCGTGGAGCAGCAGTTTGGGCGCTGTCACAACTGCAGTCAGTAGAGAGATTCGCCGAGCTCCGTGCCGCCGCGATCGATATAGAAAGCGACGACACCGTTCGCGCTGAGTGGCACGGCCTGTAGGGTGGGCAAAGCGAAGCGTGCCCACCATTTCCCGCAAGGCACTTGATGGTGGGCACGGCGCAAGAGCGCCTTTGCCCACCCTACAGGTGCCGCCGCATCTCTTCCCGCGCTTTAAGCGCAGCGCCCTGCTTGCCGACAATCTTCGCGATCCGCTCCGGCGCGAAATTCAGATCGACAAAGGCCGGCGCCGTGTTTGCGACTTCCTGATAGCTCACGATGAGCCCGTCCCGCAGCGTCATGATGGCGACGCCCTCGAACATTGCCCGCTTGCCATTCGCTTCCGGCAATTTGGAGCGATAGCTGAACGTGTAGCGCGCATAGAGCGTGCTGCCGTTGCTGACGGGATCATGCATGTCCCAGCGGAAATCTTCGGCGGTCTCGTAGAAATGATGGTCGATCATGTCCGCAATTTTCGCGCGACCTGCGAAGGCGCCGTAGAACACGTCGTGATAGACGCCGTCTTCGGTAAAAAGATTGGCGAAAGCCTTGCCGTCGCGTGTTTCGACGGATGTGCAGAACGTCCGCAGCATCGCGGTCGCATCCATGGCGTGTCTCCCTAGTTTTTGTTGGGGTCTTGTAGCCCGGATGGAGCGCAGCGCAATCCGGGGACAGCAGAGCCAGAAACGCCGGTCCCCGGGTTACGCGGAGTTTATCATCGGGCGCGCTTCGCGCGACCCGTTGGCTCCACCCGGGCTACGGCCTCTACGACCGCCTCAGAACTCCGCCACCGTCGCCAGCAGCCGCCCGATATCCTGCGGGCGTGACAGGCGATGATCGCCGTCCTGGATCATGGTCAGCACAACATCCTCGGCTGGCAGCCGTTCGGCCAGCCGGAATGCGTGCTGCCACGGCACATCAGGATCCTGCCGGCCCTGCAGAATCCGCACGGGGCAACCGACATCGATAGAGCCGCCGAGCAGGAGATGGTTGCGGCCTTCCTCGATCAGTCGCCGGGTGATCGGATAGGGATCGCCGTATTCCGACGGCCGCAGCCACTGCCCGGTGGTCTCGATCTCCGCCCGGATATCCGGCGAAAACTGCTTCCACATCAGCTCTTCGGTAAAATCCGGCGCCGGCGCGATCAGCACCAAAGCGCGCAGCGAGGCACGGCCGGCCTTGCCGCGCCCGGCGATGGCCCGCGCCAATAGCAGGGCCATCCAGCCGCCCATGGACGAGCCGACCACGATCTGCGGACCCTGACAGGCGGCGTCGAAGGCGGCGAGGCCATCCTCGAGCCAGTCGCCGATGGTGCCGTCAGCGAAATCGCCGCCGGATTCGCCGTGGCCTGAATAATCGAACCGCACGCAGGCACGGCCGTGCTGCGCGGCCCATTCGTCCAGCGCGACGGCTTTTCCGCCCTGCATGTCGGATTTGAAACCGCTCATCCAGAAAACGCCGGGCGCGGCGCCTTCGCGTACGCGCATGGCGATCTGCCGGCTGGCTTCGCCGCTGCCGACGGTGATGAAACTGGGATCAGGCGCCATCGCCGTGCTCATGGACGATCTCCATCCTGCTGGAACTGCGGCCGTGTTTGCGGGAGCAGATGCGGGGCGTCAACTTTTCAGGGAACGTCGATGCCGGTGCGGCGTTTCCGAACGGAACTGGTGCTTGCGGAACAGGCCGCGGCGCTCTATGTGGGCTGCGTCCGGTTGGCGGACGATTGTCGGGTCCGGCGTGGCGTAAATGCCGCGTATTTAAGCGATCTGGCGCCGCGTTGCGTGAGTTTGCTTGCTCAAAACGCCGTATTCCGACAAAATGCCGCCTTCCATCACAACCTTGGAGAATATCCCATTCGCCGTCCGAACAGAGCCCCGCCCACTGCAGCCAAAGATGGGCCGCGCACCAACGATGAAATCCGTAATGCCCAGATCCAGCTGATCGATCAGGAGGGTACCAACCACGGTACCGTCGAGACGATGGTTGCGATCAAGATGGCAGCCGAAGCCGGCATGGATTTGGTCGAGATTTCGCCGAATGTGAGCCCGCCGGTCTGCAAGATCATGGACTACGGCAAGTTCAAGTATTCGGCGCAGAAGAAGGCTGCCGAAGCTCGCAAGAAGCAGAAGATCGTCGAAATCAAGGAGATCAAGCTCCGCCCGATGATCGACGACCACGACTACGGCGTGAAGATGAAGGCGATGCAGCGGTTCTTCGAGGAAGGCGACAAGGTCAAGATCACCTTGCGCTATCGTGGCCGCGAAATGGCCCACCAGGAGATCGGCACCAAGCTGCTCGACAAGGTGAAGGCGGATGTCGCCGAATTCGCCAAGGTGGAGCAGGACGCAAAGTTCGAAGGCCGCCAGGTGGTGATGGTTCTGGCTCCGCGCTAAACGCGATCAGATCTATTTGAGATTTCGGCCCGTCATTTTGGCGGGCCTTTTCTTTGTTGTAGCCCGGATGAAGCGAAGCGTAATCCGGGGACCGGCGAATTGCGGAATGTCTTGTTCCCGGATTGCGCTGCGCTCCATCCGGGCTACGGGACTCAGCCCAGAACGAAGGACAGCGCCCCGGCGAGCGCCGTCACGGCGGCGAGGCCGGCAGCCACGAACAGCCAGCCGGCTGCGGCTTGCGCGGCGGATTCTTGCTGGATGGCGACCGCGCGAGCGGCGGTACGTCGATTGCGGACCATTTTTGTTGTCCTTTCAATGATCGGATGCTTCGCAGCAGATAGGCATGCATAGCCGAGTCGGCCAGTCTTGAACCGCGTTTTCTCGCCATGGTTCCGCCAAAAGATTGCGACGCGTTAAACGTTGCCAAGCTGTCGCATCTCTGCCATAAGCCCAGCCTTCGTCGACCGGCTGATCAAGGGCTGCCGTGGCGACGTCCGTGACGATCTATTTCATTCCGGAAATAATCGAGCACAATCAACGCTCTAACGAGCATTTTCGGCTGACGCAGCGCCCTCGGGGCGTTTTTGGCGTGGCTAGAGGAGAGCAAAATGCCCAAGTTGAAGACCAAGTCGGGCGCTAAAAAGCGCTTCAAAGTCACCGGCACCGGCAAAGTTGTGTCGGCCCATGCCGGTAAGCGCCACGGTATGATCAAGCGGACGAAGAAGCAGATTCGTCAGCTCCGCGGCACCCGCGTGCTGTTCAAGACCGACGGCGACAATATCAAGCAGTACTTCCTGCCAAACGCCTGATCCCCTGCCACTGCGCCCTGAGCGCGGTGCATTCACCCCCTTTTGTTATTTCAGATGAAGGAGATCAGTCATGGCTCGCGTTAAACGCGGTGTGACGGCTCATGCCAAGCACAAGAAAGTCTACAAGGCCGCCAAGGGTTTCCGCGGTCGTCGCAAGAACACCATCCGCGCCGCAAAGGCCGCCGTCGACAAGGCCGGCCAATATGCGTTCCGCGATCGCAAGCGCAAGAAGCGTACGTTCCGCGCCCTCTGGATCCAGCGCCTCAACGCTGCCGTCCGTCCGCTCGGCATGACCTACAGCGTGTTTATCAACGGTCTTGCCAAGTCCGGCATCACTGTCGACCGCAAGGTTCTGTCTGATCTCGCGATCAACGAACCGGCGGCGTTCAACGCGATCGCTGAGAAGGCCAAGGCTGCTCTGGCTGCCTAAGCTTTCCGCTCCCGCGGATCTATCGACATTGTCATGGCCGGGCAGAAGCGCTTTCAAGCGCTCCTGTTCCGGCCATTGGCGTCTTAAATCCCTGCAAAACCGTGCTGTAGAACCTGCGCACCCGAACTTCTTCGGGGCAAAGGCAGCGAGAAGCGCCCGCTTCTCTGACCGAGGTTGCTGATGTCCGACCTGACGACGCTCCAAACCCAGATCCTGGCCGATATCGCCGGCGCATCCGACGAAGCCGCACTCGAAGCCGTGCGCGTCGGCGCGCTCGGCAAGAAGGGCTCGATCTCCGCGCTGCTCGCGACACTCGGCAAGATGACGCCGGACGAGCGCAAGACCGAGGGTGCTGCGATCAATCTCGCCAAAGAGGCCGTGACGCAGGCGCTGACCGCGCGCCGCGACGTGCTGAAGTCGGCCGCGCTGGATGCGCGCCTCGCTTCCGAGACCATCGATGTCACCCTGCCGCTGCGTGAAAACCCGGCCGAACTTGGCCGCGTGCATCCGCTGAGCCAGACCTGGGACGAGCTGACGACGATCTTCGCCGATATGGGTTTTGCCGTCGCCGAAGGTCCGGACATCGAGACCGACGACTACAACTTCACCAAACTGAATTTCCCGGAAGGGCATCCGGCCCGCGAGATGCACGACACCTTCTACTTCAATCCGAAGGAAGACGGGTCGCGTCTGCTGCTGCGGACCCACACCTCACCGGTGCAGGTGCGCACCATGCTGAGCCAGAAGCCGCCCATTCGCGTGATCTGCCCGGGCCGCACCTATCGCAGCGACTCCGACCAGACGCACACGCCGATGTTCCATCAGGTCGAAGGCCTCGTCATCGACAAGACCTCGCATCTCGGCCACCTCAAATGGATCCTGCAGGAATTCTGCAAGGCGTTCTTTGAGGTCGATCACGTCAATATGCGCTTCCGTCCGTCCTTCTTCCCGTTCACCGAGCCGTCGCTGGAAGTCGATATCCAGTGCCGCCGCGACAAGAACGAGATCCGTTTCGGTGAAGGCGAGGATTGGCTGGAAATTCTCGGCTGCGGCATGGTGCATCCGAATGTGCTGCGCGCCTGCGACATCGATCCCGATGTGTATCAAGGCTTTGCCTGGGGCATGGGCATCGACCGCATCGCGATGCTGAAATACGGCATGGCCGACCTGCGCCAGCTGTTCGAAGGCGACGTGCGCTGGCTGAATCACTATGGCTTCAAGCCGCTTGAAATGCCGACTCTGGCCGGAGGACTGAGCACGTGAAATTCTCCCTCTCCTGGCTGAAGGATCATCTCGACACCGACGCGACGCTGGATCAGCTGAGCGAAAAGCTCACCATGATCGGGCTTGAGGTCGAGCATATCGAGGACAAGGCAAAGCTGCTGGCGCCGTTCACGATCGCCGAGATCGTCGAAGCCGTGCAGCATCCGAATGCCGACCGCCTGCGCGTCTGCACCGTCAATGCCGGTGAGGACAAGCCGCTGCAGATCGTCTGCGGCGCGCCGAATGCGCGCGCGGGTCTGAAGACCGTGCTCGCCCGCCCCGGCACCTACATTCCGGGCAAGGATTTCACCATCGGCCTCGGCAATATCCGCGGCGTCGAGAGCCAGGGCATGCTGTGCTCGGCCGATGAACTCGGCCTGCCCGATGCGATCGACGGCATCATCGAGCTGCCAACTGACGCGCCGGTTGGCGCGGTGTATCCGGACTGGGCCAAGCTCGGCGATCCCGTCATCGAGATCAACCTGACGCCAAACCGCCAGGATTGCACCGGCGTCACCGGCATCGCGCGCGATCTCGCGGCTGCCGATATGGGCACCTTCAAGAATCCCGGCATCAAGCCGATCAAGGGCGAATTCCCTTGCCCGGTGAAGGTGACGGTCGAAGACAGCAAGCTCTGCCCGGGCTTTGCGCTCCGCCTCGTGCGCGGTGTCAAGAACGGCCCGTCGCCGGAATGGCTGCAGAAGAAGCTGACCTCCATCGGCCTGCGCCCGATCAATGCGCTGGTGGACATCACCAACTACCTGACCTTTGACCGCGCACGCCCGCTACACGTGTTCGACGCCGCCAAGGTGAAGGGCGACCTCGTCGTCCGCCGCGCCAGGGATGGCGAGACGCTGCTCGCGCTCGACGGCAAGACCTACAAGCTCGACGACAAGATCTGCGTCATCGCCGATGAGCACGGCGTCGAATCGCTGGCCGGCATCATGGGTGGCGAAGCATCCGGCTGCTCCGACGACACCACCGACGTGCTGATCGAATCCGCGCTGTGGAACGAGATCAACATCGCGCAGACCGGCCGCAAGCTCGGCATCAATTCGGATGCGCGCTATCGCTTCGAGCGCGGCGTCGATCCCGTCTTCATGGTGCCCGGCCTCGAACTCGCAACCAAGCTCGTCATGGAGCTGTGCGGCGGCACGCCGTCGGAAAGCATCGTCGTCGGCAAGAGCTACGGCGACGATCGTCTCATCGATTTCCCGATTGCGGAAGTGAAGCGCCTCGCCGCTATCGACGTGCCGTTTCCGGAAATGCGGATGATCCTCAATCGGCTCGGCTTCTCCGTCGCCGGCAACGGCCCCGTGGTGAAGGTCGCGGTGCCGTCATGGCGTATGGATGTCACGGGCAAAGCCGACATCGTCGAAGAAATCATGCGCATTGTCGGCGTCGATAAGGTGCCGCTGACGCCGTTCCCGCGCGGTGACGCTCAGCGCAAGCCGGTGCTGACCCAGATCCAGCAGCGCACCCGCCGCGCCAAACGCGGGCTCGCAGCCCATGGTCTGGTTGAGGCTGTGACCTGGTCGTTCATCTCGAAGCCACATGCCGAAGTGTTCGGCGGCGGCAAGCCGGAGCTCGCGCTGGCCAATCCCATCGCGGCCGATCTCTCCGACATGCGGCCGAGCCTGCTGCCCGGCCTGATCGCCGTGTCCCAGGCCAATGCGCATCGCGGCTCGTCCGATCTCGCGCTGTTCGAAGTCGGCCAGATCTTCAAAGGCGATCGCCCGCAGGATCAGTTCATGGCAGCGAGCGGCGTCCGCCGTGGTCTCGCATCCTCGCACGGCACCGGGCGTCACTGGACCGGCGCCAGCGCTGCGAACGCGCTCGACGCCAAGGCCGATGCCTTCGCCGTTCTCGCTGCCGCGGGCGCGCCGATGCAGGCGCTGCAGATCGTTCCGGGCGGCGCCGACTGGCTGCATCCCGGCCGATCCGGCACGATCCAGATCGGGCCGCAGAACATTTTGGGCTATTTCGGCGAGTTGCATCCGCGCACGCTGGAAGCACTCGGTGCCGATGGCCCGCTGATGGCGTTCGAAGTGATCCTCGATCGCATTCCGGATGCGAAGCAGAAGGCGACCCGCGCCAAGCCGCTGCTTGAGCTCTCCGCGTTCCAGCCGGTCTCGCGCGACTTCGCCTTCATCGTCGATCGCAAGGTGAAGTCCGGCGATATCGTCAAGGCCGCGGCCGGCGTGGACAAGAAGCTGGTGACATCCGTCACCGTGTTCGACGTCTATGAAGGCAAGGGCATCGACGACGACAAGAAGTCGGTGGCCATCGCCGTGACCATCCAGCCGCGCGAAAAGACGCTGACCGATCAGGAGATCGATGCGGTCGCCACCAAGATCGTGGCTGAGGTGACCAAGAAGACCGGCGGCGTGTTGCGCGCATGATCGACGGACTGGGCCTCGCACAGTACTCGACAGCGTCGCTCACCGTCATCGCCGTTACGGCATTCATCGCCGGGCTGGCCCGCGGATTTTCCGGGTTCGGCTCGGCGCTGATCTTCATCCCGCTGGCCTCCAGCGTGGTCGGCGCGAAAATCGCATCGCCGCTGCTTCTGCTGGTCGATTTCTCGACCACCCTCACGCTTATCCCAGACGCTGCGCGAAAAGCCGACAAACGCGATGTCGGCATCATCTCGCTCGGTGCACTCATCGGCGTGCCGCTCGGCACCATGGCGCTTGCATGGGCCGATCCGCTGGTGGTGCGCTGGGGCATTGTCGTACTGATCGTCGCCTTGCTCGGCCTGCTCATCTCGGGCTGGCGCTATCCCGGCAGGCCCACCATCCCCGTCACGATCGGCGTCGGCGGTCTCGCCGGCTTCTTCGGTGGACTGGCGCAGCTCGGGGGCCGCCCGTGGTGCTGTACTGGCTGCGCGATGCCGCCGTCGCCGCGGTCGTCCGCGCCAACATCATTCTCTATTTCGCGATTGCCGACGTGCTGATCATCATCAGCTACACGATCGGCGGGCTGTGGAGTTCGGCGATCCTCGGACTTGCCGTGATTACCGGTCCACTTTTCGGCCTCGGCCTTTGGCTCGGATCGAAGCTGTTCGGCAAGGCCAGCGATGAGCTGTTTCGCAAGATCTGCTATACGCTGATCGCAATATCCGCGCTGGTCAGCCTGCCGCTGTTCGACGGGATGATTCGCTGACCTCCAAATATCTAGTCGGTCTGAAGGAGCAGGTCCGCCGGCACTTTCAGCACTTTCGCGATGGCAAGAAGCCATACAGCTGTGCCGACGAGCTTGCCGCTCTCGATGTCCGCAATATGCCGCTCACTGATGTCTGTCTTGAGCGATAGATACATCGGCGTGACATCTCGCCATTCGCGCAGGACCCGGACGGGATTTTCGCCATTAGCGAGCCGGTCCACGACGCTCTTGGGCAACAACGGCGCGCCGGACGCAATATCGTCCTTCGCGTGGGCTACCAAGCGCGCGGTGCCGGCATCTTCATCGGCTTCCGATGCTTTCGCGACAAGCGCCTCGTAGTCTTCACGCGGAAGGATGGCGACTTCGCCTTTGGGCGTTTTCTGAAATCTGACGCTCATGGCCTACCTTCAATCATAGATGTCTCGACGATGGCCGACAGCGACTATGATAATCGTGTTTTGCTCTTCGTAGAAGATGACACGCCAGTCGCCGATGCGGAGCCGGGCACCATCGCGTCCCTTGAGTCGCTTCACGTCGCCATGGCCAGTGGATGCAAATTCGTTCAATCGCCCATCGATCCGGCTACGTGTATCTGGCGATAACCGCAGCCATTGTCGTTGGCTCGCCGGGGTGAAGACGATCTGCTTCATGCCTCAATATCGCACGAGGCAAAATCTCGTCAAGGTTGCATAATTCAGAGACGCTCCCTTAGCTAGTTCGCTCCAGACCCGCCAGCATTGCTGGATTGCGGCGCACGGCGCTTCTGCTTCTTAGCGGGCTTCGGCTCGGCCTCGGGATTTTTCACCGCTCCGATCTTCTTCAATGCCGCATCGGCTGCCCGCTCGCCGGTCTCCCAGGCGCCATCGACGGTGCCCCACAGCGTTTCATGCGTCGCTTCACCGGCGATGAAGAGATTGCCCATGGGCTCGGCCAGCACGCGGCGCGAGGCTTGGCCGCCCGGCACTGCGGCTGACATTGCGCCGAGGATGTAGGGCGACGCATCCCAGCGCGTGACCTTGCTGCGCTGGATCGCATTCTTCACATCGCTGCCGAAGAGTTTGGTCAGCCATTCCGTCGCAAAGCCTGTCATCGCGGCTTCGCCTTGCGCCGCGATGCCGCGGCCGAATGAGCCGGCGACATCCACCGTGCAGAGCGACGAGCCGCCGATATTCGCAAACAGCGCGCCGGTACGCGTGTTTGTGCTCTGCTCGATCATCAATTCATCGCGGCCGAGGCCAAGCGGATTGCCTTTCAGCTCCAGCGCGATGCGGTCGTAACTGCCAAGCGTCAATTTCGACGCGGCATCGAGCTGCCGCTTTGGGAGTTCCGGCGAGAACTTGATCGCGCCGGAGTTCAACACATTGCTCGATACGGTGACGATCACCGCACGCGCCGCAACGCGACCTGCCGGCGTTTCGACGCCGATATCGCGACCACTCCAGGCCACACGCGTCGCCGGTGTCGACAGCACCACCGGCACGCTCTCACCGAGCTTCATCATCAACGCGCCAAGGCCTTGTCGCGTGGCGACCGAGATTGCGCGATCTTCCGCGCGTGACTGATCGAGCGCCGAGAGGTCCTTCAAATCCTTGCCGGTCGCATAAGCGCCGAGCGCAAAATCGACCGTACCCGCCCAATCACCGAGGTCCTTTGGCAACACCGAGGCGCAGGACATGTCGCCGCGACGAGCCGCATCGTCGATCGCGCGCGTCGCGCGAACAACGGTTGCAAGCAGATCCTCGGTTTCAGCGGCGCGCGCATTGCGGCGGCCGATGCGCAGCCTCTGGTTCGGCGACGGAGTGACGTCGATACCCACGCCGCGCGCGAGCTTGAACAACGCGTTGGTCTCCGGCGTATGCAGCCAGCGCGCGCCGAGATCGAGCGGCACATCGAAGGTTGAGCTGTCCGTCGCACATCGGCCACCGATCTGGCCCGAAGCCTCCAACACGATGACCTTGCGCCCCGTCGCCTGAACGCGCCGCGCCGCCGCGATACCGGCAGCGCCAGCGCCGATCACCACCACATCGGCATCGCGCGGCAATGTCGCAGCTCGCGCCCTTGCACCGAACCATGATGCTGAAGTGAATGGCGCAAGCGTCAATCCAGCCGACGCCGATAGAAATGCGCGGCGTGAGAAAGTCATGGCATGGTTTCCGAAAGTGTACTGAGCATGAGAACGTCTCGCGAACCTTGCAGTATTCGGCTGCGCACAGCAACCCTCATGGTAAATCGCTCGTGAATGCTTACGTTTGTGCATGAACCAAATTGCAATGGCTGGCGTCCATGATCGAGACAGGGACAAAGCGGTCGATACGAACCGCGACAGGGGCTCACACCATGGGCGTCGTGCTGGATACGGTCGGGAAACTGATCGCCAAATATCTGCAGAAGGAAGTGCCGGGCTACGAACCGTTTACGCCCAGCGATCCCGAACGCCTGCACGACATCATCCGCGAAGGCGACGTGCTGCTGGTCGAAGGCAACAACCGCGTCTCCGGCATCATCAAATATCTCACGCAATCGACCTGGTCGCATGCTGCTCTCTATGTCGGGCCGATCGACGGCGCCGTGGAGCCGAATGGCGAACCGCATGTGCTGATCGAAGCCAATATCGGCGAGGGTGTCACCACGGCGCCGCTGTCGAAATATTACGCGTTTCATACAAGGCTGTGCCGGCCGGTGGGCCTGTCCTATGAAGACCGCACCACGGTTTGCCGTTATGCGATCAATCGCGTCGGCTTCGGCTACGACACCAAGAACATCATCGACCTGATGCGCTTCTTGATCCCGCTGCCGATCCCGCAGCGCTGGCGACGGCGGATGATCGCGATCGGCTCAGGCGATCCAACCAAGATCATCTGTTCGGCCCTGATCGCTCAGGCCTTCGAGGCCGTGCGCTATCCGATCCTGCCCAAGATCACGCGCGCTGGCAGCCGTCAGGCGCGCCGCGAGATCCTGCATATCCGGCATTCATCGCTCTATATGCCGCGCGACTTCGACATCTCGCCCTATTTCGAGGTGGTGAAGCCGACCATCGAACTCGGCTTCGATTACACCGCTCTCCACTGGGCCGACAAACCGAAGCCGCTCCGGGAGGTGGCGGGTTCGGTCGATCCATTTCCTGGGCGGACCGATTTCCCCGGACAGGCCGCGCCCGCGCAGTTCACGCATGAATCCGCTTGGGAAGAAACGCCGCTGGATCAGGAAGGGCTGAGGGCGGTGGCGTAGCTCAGCTACGACTTCACCGCCCCCGCCGTGAGCCCACCCACCATGTAGCGCCGGAACGCGTAGTACACTGCAGCCGGCGGCAGCGCATAGATGAAGCCCGTGGTCATCAGGAGCTCCCATGGCGAGTCATCGGCAGCGAGGAAGTTACCAAGTGCCACCGGCAGCGTGATCTCGGTGTCCTTCGACAGCAGCAGGAATGCGTAGAGATATTCATTCCACGCCAGCAGCAACGCATAGGTGCCGACGGCGACCAGCGACGGCAGCATCAAGGGCACATAGACCATGCGGAACAGCTGCAGCGGCGTGGCGCCGTCCATGATCGCGGCTTCGTCCAACTCGACGGGCAGCTTGTCCGACGCCTGCTTCAGCACCCAGATCGCATAGGGCGAGGCGATGGTGACCATCGCCAGGATCAGCGACCAGTGATTGTTGAGCAGGCCGTAATTGCCCATGGTGCGATACATCGGCACCGCAAGAAATGCCGCGGGGATGAAGTAAGTGAACAGCGCCAGGTTCATCACCGTGCGGCCGCCACGAATACGCAGTCGGGAAATGGCGAAAGCGGCCATGGTCGCGATGATCAGCGTGATCACGCCAGCGGCAATGGCGATCACGACCGAATTGCCGAACTGCACCCAGAAATCGCGCAAGAAGTAATGCTGTTGATTGAAGACGATGCGAAAATTCTGGAGCGTCGGATGGTCGGGCCAGAGCTTGCCGGCGAAGGCATCCTGCTTTGGCGAGATCGCGAACAGGAACATGTGATAGATCGGAATCAGCGTCCAGATCAGCACGGGAATGCCGATCAGCAGCAGCTTTGCTTCATTGCCGATCTCGCGAAGCGTGGGCATGCGCATCGTTGAGGCTTTGATCGCTTGGGCCTTCATCGCGACAGCCTCTTCATCATGAAATAGACCAGCGGCAGCACCAGCGGCATCGCGCAGACGATGGACGCCATCGCCAGATCGAGCTGGTCGAGGCGGAGATAGCGGATGCCGAGCGTGGACAGCACATGGGTGAGGTCGGCGGGGCCGCCACCGGTGAGCAGATAGACGCTGTTGAAGTCACCGAGCGTCCAGATCATCGAGAGCAGGGTGCAGGTGAGATACAGCGTCTGCATCGACGGCCAGGTGATGAAACGAAACTTCTGCCACCAGCTGGCGCCATCCACATCGGCGGCCTCGAACATGTCCGTGGAAATCGCGAGACGGCCGGTCATCAGAATCATGGTCCAGAATGGCAGCGACTTCCAGATATGGACGAGGATCGCCAGCGTGAGGCCGATGGTGGGATCGTTGAGCCAGTTCGGACCGTCTTCTGCCGTGAACTTGAAGATCAGATTATTGATCACGCCCCATTCGGGATTGAACATGAAGCGCACCGACAGGATGGTCGGGATCGACGGCACTGCCCAGGGCAGGATGAACAGCACCGACAGCCAGCGAATCCAGCTACGCGACTGGACGAAGAAGCCGGACAGGAACAGGGCGATCATCATCTTCACATTGATGCCGATGATCAGGAAGATCAGCGTGTTGACCACGGCGCGTGCGAAGACAGGATCGTTATAGAGGGCCACATAGCTCGCGGGATGTCGCGCCAGCCAGAGGCCATAACTGATCGGATAGACCACGAAAGCGAGGAAGACGAGGACATAGGGCGCCAGCATCACGATGCCCCAGACCTGCGGCGTCGAGAGCCGTGCGGAGAGGGAACGGGAAGTGGCGTCAGGATTGGTGTAGGTGATCGCCGTCATTGGATTTACCCGTTATTCCGGGCGGGACCGACGCCAGAGGCGTCGGGGCCGAGCCCGGAATCTCGAAGTGCTGGAGCTCTGTTGGAGCTCCCGCAGGTGATAGAGCCGCATGAGATTCCGGGTTCGCGCTACGCGCGCCCCGGAATGACAAGTTTTGGTATCGTCAGCCCGCGATTTCCTTGATCCTCGCGATCAGCTCATCCACGGCCTTTTCCACTGGCACCTTCTCGCTCACCACGCGGTTCATCGCCTTGGCCCAGACATTCTCGTTGTTGAGAATGGTGAACTTGTAGTTCTTGGTGAAATCGAACGGCGTGGTGCCGCCCATGAACTGGGTGTAGACCGCCTTGCGATGCTTGTCGGCCTGCCAGAAGGCCGAGGCCTGGCCTTCCTTGGTCACCGGGAACCAGCGGCCAAGCGCGCCCTCGACGTAAGGCTTGAGGTTCTCTTCCTCGAGCAGGAATTTGACGAATTCCCGCGCGCCCGCCT
This sequence comes from Tardiphaga alba, assembly GCF_018279705.1. Classification (NCBI taxonomy): domain Bacteria; kingdom Pseudomonadati; phylum Pseudomonadota; class Alphaproteobacteria; order Hyphomicrobiales; family Nitrobacteraceae; genus Tardiphaga; species Tardiphaga alba. The sequence continues at coordinate 242,348 of NZ_CP036498.1, read as the reverse complement.
TGTTTTTCGATTGGGAGAAGATCATGCCGGTCTTGACGTCCGAGCGATATTTGATCGGCGAGCCGTCCGGCTTCAGCGGGAACGAGGCGGTGATGATCGTGTCTTCATACGCCTTCTTGCCGGCCGCGCGTTGCTCCGGCGTCAGGGTCTGGTTCTGCGAATCCTCATACCACTTGGCCGCGATCGAAATCGTGAAGTTGTGGGTCATGATGATCGAGCGATTATGGAAGGCGACATTGTTGTCGGGATCCTTCCAGGTCGTCGAAGAGGGCGGCGTGCAGCCCTTGATATAGGTGTCCGTGTAGTCGCGCAGCGCGCCAACCAAGCCTTCCTTGACCTTCGGATCGTCCACCGTCAGCTTGCCGTCGTCATCCACCAGCTTGACGTTATAGGCATCGATGAAGGTGTAGAACGACTGCAGCGAGTCCGTGGATTCAACGCCCATCGGCTGGCCGACACCGTAAGCGCGGCTGCCGGACGCCTTGCGATAGGCGGGCTGAACCTTGTCACACCAGAACGACCAATAACCCTTCCAGTCCTTCGGAATATCCTCGACCTTGAAGCCGGCCTGCTGGAGCATGTCGCTCCAGATCTCCACATGCATGGACTGCTGCTTCAGCGGGAAGCCGTAATAGCCCTTTTTCTTGGTCTGGCCGTTCATCAGGAACGCAGTTTCCACCGTGTTCGGCGCGAACTTGTCCATCATCGGCTTGAGAATGTCCGTGATGTCCTCGAGCTTGCCTTCGAAGGCCCATTTGCCGGAGGCTTGCACGTCGTAGGTGTCGGCATAGGCGACGTCCGGCGGCGTGCCGGAATCCAGCGCGGCCACCGTCTTCGGGATCATGTCCTGAATGGCATATTGCGAGAGCTCGACCTTGATCTTGGTCTTTTCTTCGAACTTCTTGATCGCTGCCAGCAGCGACTCATCCTCGGATTTATAGAAACCCTTGCTGAACCAGACAGTGATGCTCTGCTGAGCGAAAGCAGGCGCCGTGGTCAGAAACAGGCCAGAAGCAGCGGTAGCAAAAACGAGCGCACGGGTACCCTTGGTGATCAAGACGTCGTCCTCCCTGGTGATCATTTTTTGGGGGAGACTACGCCTTTCTATTTATCCGTCCAGTGAAGAAGTGGATGTTGCGCTGCACTTGTCTGACAACTTTGGTCTTGTTACCTGTTCGTGATCGCAAGGAGAAATTTTGATGCTCGCCGCTGCCGCCAAGGCGCTCTCACAAATTCTGTCGCCACCGATGCGCAGCATCCTTTGGAAGTCGATCGGCCTTGCACTGGTGATGATCACCGCGCTGGCGATCGGCATGCAACGCTTCCTGAACTGGGCGGCGACGGCCGGCGGCGTCTGGGCCGAAGGCATGGTGGGTTCGGACTATCACAGCATGGTCACGATTCTGACCTGGATTCTCTCGATCGCGGCGGGATTGAGCGTCGTGGCCGGCGCAATTTTCCTGATGCCGGCGATTACATCGCTGGTCGCAAGCTTCTTTGTCGATGACGTCGCCGATATCGTCGAGCGTGAGCATTACCCGGCGGAGCGTCCGGGCACCGCATTGCCGCTCGGTCAGGCCGTATGGGAAGGCGGCAAGACGGCGCTGCTCACCATCGCAGTCTATCTGATCGCGCTGCCATTCGTGCTTTTTGCAGGCATCGGCTTCATCATCTTCTTCATCGCCACAGCATGGCTGCTGGGACGGGAATATTTCGAACTGGCCGCAATGCGCTTCCGCTCACCGGCAGAAGCCAAGGCGATGCGACGGCAGCATGCGCCCACCGTCTTCACCGCCGGCCTGTTCATCGCGGCCTTCGTGTCGATCCCGATCGTCAATCTCGCGACACCGCTATTCGGCATGGCCTTCATGGTTCATATGCACAAGCGACTAAGCGGGCCGCGGCCGGAGCTGATCGAACCGGGACGGGTGAAGGCACCGGTTGTTTGATCGGAGGGCGGGCGCTACTTCGCCGCGACGAAATAAAAATCCTGCCGGCCCGAAATCGAACCATAGCTGAACGGCTTCTGTTTGCGTTTGGTGAGATCCATCACGTCGTCGCGGACATAGTCGAACAGCCGCCTCACCTCCAGGCCCGGCGTCGGCAGGTTCTTCACCAGCGCCGTCGCGAACGGGCTGTTGGCGCCGGCGCCATCCAGCGCGACCTCGCCATCCTTGGCCGCATAGACCACCATGGTCCCTGCCTCGGGCTCGACGGCGGCGAGCCCCTGCGATGCCGAACGCGAGGCCACTTCCAGCGTGCGCTTCATTTTCGCCGTGAACGGATTGTTGCGGCAGGCATCGAGGATCACGAGACGCAGCTTCTTCGCGCGCTCGGCAGCGTTGAGGATCTGTCCCAGCGGCACGGCCTCGAATTCGATATCGCGATCGACGGCGATGCGCGCATCCACCGGGACGAGATAGTTGACGCCGCCAACTTCCATGCCGTGCCCGGCATAATAGACCACAGCCCAGTCCGCCGACTGCGCCTGCACGGCAAAGTCGCGCAGCGCTGCCATCAGCGCATCCTTGCGCAGATCGGTCTGCATGGTGACTGACGTGAAGCCCGTCTTGCGCAGGGTCTCGGCCACAAGCGCAGCGTCGCGTTTCGGATTGGCGAGCACTGAGGCGTTCGTATAGGCGGAATTGCCGATCACAAGCGCGATGCGGCGATCGCCCGCAGCGGATGGCGGCATCGCGGTCGGGGCGACGACAGCAACCACCGGCGCTGCCACAGCGGCGGGTGAAGTGGCTGGCTGAGCATTGACGGGAGGCGATGGCGGCGCTGTTGCGGTCGGCATGCTCGAGGCGATCGACGGAATCTTGATCGAGGATGGCGAGATGCTGGGCGCCGATGGCGCGCTGGACGGCGGCGGCGCCGATGGCTTCGCCGTTGCCACCGCGGCGGACGACACCGACATTGCATTGGCACCATCCAGCGCGGCCAGCCGCTCGCGTGCTTTGTCCTGCGCCCATTTGCCGTTGGCGTATTTTTCCGGGAGCGTCAGCGCGACGGTGAAGTCGTTGCGCGCTGCGGCGGCATTACCCAGCGCCTCCTGCGCGAGACCCCGATTGGCATAGGCCGCGCCGAAAGATGGATCGAGCTTGATCGCTTCGGACAGATCAGTGACTGCGAGCGCGTATTTCGCTGTTTTCAGATAGATGTTACCGCGATTATTGCGCGCCAGCGCATCACGGGGATCGATGCGGATGGCATCAACATAGTCTCGTATCGCACGGTCATTTTCATTCTTCAGACCGTAGACGAAGCCGCGATTGCGATAGGCAAAATTATTCTTCGCATCGAGCCGTATCGCATCACTGAAATCGGCGATTGCGCGGTCGTTATCGCCCTTCATGCGCAGGAGATCGCCGCGGCTATTGAAAGCCTGGACGTTGCGCGGATCGATGCGGATAGCTTCGCTGAAATCAGAAATGGCGAGATCGGGATCGTTCTTCGCCACATAGGCCTTGCCGCGGCTGACATAGGCATCGGCGTAACGCGGGTTCATCTCGATGGCGCGGGAAAAGTCCATCAGCGCCAAGGAGACGTCGGAAGCAGCGTTGCGGCGGCTCCACCGATTCATGAATTTGATTCCGCGATTGCGATAGACGATGGCGCGATCATTGCCACGATAGCGTCCGGACGTGATCTGGCGATCGCAGGCGGCTATCTCGCCGTCTAAATCCTGGCCCGGATAGATGCAGGCGCGCTTGTCGCTTTCAAAATCGGCGTGAGCGGGCGTGGAAGACGGAGCGATCGCGAGCAGCGATGCGAACAGCAGCAAAAAGGCCTTGAACATCCATTTCTCCCAATCGCCGCATTTGGGTGCGGCAATGTGATGAAAATGGGTCGAATCCGAGTTCCATCTCGCCGTCATTGCGAGGAGCGCAGCGACGAAGCAATCCAGCTCTTGGCTTTCTGGATTGCTTCGCTTTGCTCGCAATGACGGCGGAAAGTTACGCCACGGTCTTTTCCGGCCACCGGCAGAGATCATTGATCAGACACACCTCGCAGCGCGGTTTTCGCGCGAGGCAGGTGTAGCGGCCGTGCAGGATCAGCCAGTGATGGGCATGCAGCATGAACTCGTCCGGGATGACACGCTCGAGTTCCAGCTCGACATCGAGCACGTTCTTGCCCGGCGCCATGTTGGTGCGGTTGCCGACGCGAAACACATGGGTGTCCACGGCCATCGTGTGTTCGCCAAAAGCCATGTTGAGCACGACATTGGCGGTCTTGCGCCCAGCGCCCGGCAACGACTCAAGTTCGGCGCGGGTGCGCGGCACCACACCGCCGAAATCGCGGATCAGCTTTTCCGACAGCGCGATGACGTTCTTTGCCTTAGTGCGATAGAGGCCGATGGTCTTGATATATTCGCGGACGGTCTCTTCGCCGAGGTCGATCATCTTTTGCGGCGTATCGGCGATGGGAAACAATGCGCGCGTCGCCTTGTTGACGCCGGCGTCGGTCGCCTGCGCCGACAGCACCACGGCGACCAGCAGCGTGTAGGGATTGAGATGTTCGAGCTCGCCTTTGGGCTCGGGATTGGATTTCTGGAAGCGTGAGAAGGCTTCATGCACCTCGGCAGCAGTCCAGCGCTTCAGCTTGGTGGTCTTCGCTTTGACCGATTTCTTGACCACTTTGGCTTTCGCTACCGTCTTCTTGGCCACCACGGCTTTTGCAACGGAGCTCTTCGCGCTGGCGGCAGGCTGGCGGGTGATTTTCGGCATCAGGGGGATATACTGAGCAGCCATGACCGAGGGCAACGACTTTCACGCCGATGACGAGCCCAAGCTGTTCACCGCGTTGCTGCGTCCGCATCGCGCGCTGAGCCGCAAGGGCTTTCTCGTGCTGATGGCCTGCCTCAGCGTCATCTCGTTCGGTGCCGGCATGGTGTTTCTCTCGATGGGCGCCTGGCCTGTGTTCGGCTTTTTCGGCCTCGACCTGCTGGCGATCTATGTGGCGTTCAAAATCTACGACCGTCGCGCCAAGGCCACCGAAGAGATCACCGTCACGGCCTCGGAAATCCGCGTCCGGCGCGTCAGCCCTGCTGGCGATGTGGTGGAATGGGCGTTCAATCCGCTCTGGGTCCAGGTCGATCGCGTGGAGCATGCCGAATTCGGCATCGAACAGCTGTTCCTGGTCTCGCGGGGCCGTCGGGTGTCCATCGCCCGGTTTCTCGGCGCGGAGGAAAAGGCAAGCTTTCTCAGTGCCTTGCTCGAAGCCCTGCAGGATGCCCGGCGCGGCCCCAGCTATAATCCGGTGACATGATGGCTGATCTGGAATCGGGTGGTTTGTGGGAGCTACCGGGCCTAGATCGGCAGCATGATGAATCTTGCACGAGATATTGCGATGAATGACCATCGCCCCATCAAGCCGGGCCTGCGGGATGCGGCCCTGCGTGATTACGACAGTGTCCGTCGCGCCATCGGCTTCATGCATGGGCAGTGGAAGGACCAGCCGAGCATCGAGGACGTGGCCGACGCGGCCAGCGTGACGCCCGACGAGCTGCATCACCTGTTCCGCCGTTGGGCCGGGCTGACCCCAAAGGCCTTCATGCAGGCGCTGACCCTGGATCATGCCAAAATGCTGCTGCGCGATTCCGCCAGCGTGCTGGATGCAGCGCTGGATTCAGGTCTCTCGGGGCCCGGCCGGCTGCACGATCTGTTCGTGACGCATGAAGCGATGTCGCCGGGTGAATGGAAGACCGGCGGCGCCGGCATGGAGCTGCGCTACGGTTTCCATCCCTCGCCCTTCGGCACCGCCATCGTGATCGCCAGCGACCGCGGTCTCGCAGGCCTCGCTTTCTCCGACCCTGGCGAGGAGCAGGCCGGCTTCGCCGACATGGCGCGCCGCTGGCCTGCCGCAACGCTGATCGAGGACATGGAAGCGACGGCGCCACTGGCTCGGCGCATCTTCGATACGAAACTGTGGCGACCGGACCAGCCGCTACGCGTGGTGCTGATCGGCACAGATTTCGAGGTCCGTGTCTGGGAAACGCTGCTGAAGATCCCGATGGGCCGCGCCGTCAGCTATTCGGACATCGCCTGCAAGATCGAGAAGCCGAAAGCCTCACGCGCAGTCGGCGGCGCCATCGGCCGCAACCCGATCTCCTTCGTGGTGCCGTGCCACCGCGCCATGGGCAAATCCGGCGCGTTGACGGGCTATCACTGGGGCATCACCCGGAAACAGGCGATGATTGGGTGGGAAGCTGGGCAGGTGGGAGGCACTTAGCCAGCAGTGACGCGCGAAAACCTCTCCCCACCGGGGAGAGGTCGGCACGCGAAGCGTGACGGGTGAGGGGGCGCCCCACACACCGTCCGAGCAAGAGCCCTCACCCGCGCGCAAAAGCGCGCGACCTCTCCCCGGTGGGGAGAGGTGAACGAGAACCACTGCAACGACGTCAGTTTATTCCGAAGCAGCCGGCGCAGCCTTGGCGCCACCCTTCGACACGCCGACCAGCGCTGGGCGCAGCACGCGTTCGCCGATGGTGTAGCCGGCCTGCACGACCTGAACCACGGTGCCCGAGGCCACCGATGCATCCGGCACTTCGTACATGGCCTGATGGAAATTCGGATCGAACTTCTCGCCGGTCGGATCGATCTTCTTCACGCCGTGCTTTTCAAGCGCTGACAGCAGCGACCGCTCGGTGAGCTCGACGCCTTCGATCAGCGCCTTCAAGCCCGGATCGGCCGATGCCTTCGCGTCCGCCGGCACCGCATCGATGGCGCGCTGCAGGTTGTCGGCGATATCGACGATGTCGCCGGCGAATTTCGAAACGCCATAGACGCGCGCGTCGGCCACTTCTTTCTGGGTGCGCTTGCGGAGATTTTCCATCTCGGCCAGCGTCCGCAACGTGCGGTCGCGCGCATCCGAGGCTTCCTTCTGCAGGGCCTCGACCGAATTCGGTTCCGGATCGTCCGGCATGATGTAGGGCTTGGACACCACCGGCTCTGCGGCCTCGGCCGTCTTGTCGTGGTTGTCGTTCTGCCCGTTGGACTCAGTCATGACGCCGCCTTCTCGAAACACGCAAAATTGTGGGGTTATTGACCCCGGATATGTTGGTTTGCGGCCGAAAAATCAAGCCGATCCGGGCCTTTTCGGTTGTCTGCGCATGACCTTGCCCGAAAACCGGTACCCACTTTTCGGGGTCATGCGCGTTCAGCCGCCCAGCATGCGGCTGACGATCCGGGCAGCGTAATCCACCATCGGGATCACGCGGGCATAATTCAGCCGGGTCGGCCCGATCACGCCGAGAACACCGACGATATGCCCGGCCCCATCGCTATAGGGCGCGATGATGGTGGAGGAGCCGGACAGCGAGAACAGCTTGTTCTCGGAACCGATGAAGATGCGCACGCCCTCGGCGCTTTCGGCGCGGCCGAGCAGATCGACCACTTCGCGCTTGGACTCCAGATCCTCGAACAGCAAGCGTACGCGCTCGAGATCCTCCAGCGCGTGCAGGTCTTCGAGCAGATTGGCCTGTCCGCGCACGATCAACTGGCGGTCGTCGCCATTGCCGCCGGACCATGAGGCGAGGCCCGCGGCGATCACCTTCTGGGTGAGCTGATCAAGCTCGGCCTGATTCTGCTTCAGCGTGGTTTCAAGTTCGAGACGCGCTTCCGCAAGGGTACGGCCGCGAATCCGGGCATTGAGGAAATTCGAGGCCTCGGTGAGCGCGGACGAGGGCACGCCGGGCTGTAGCGTCAGGACACGGTTCTCGACCTGGCCGTCTTCGGCAACCAGCACCACCAGCGCCTTTTCCGGCTCCAGACGGACGAATTCGATATGTTTCAGCCGCGCATTGGATTTGGCGGTGAGCACCACCGCAGCGGCACGGCTGAGACCAGAGAGATGCGTCAGCGCCTCGCCGATAGCGGTTTCCACCGACTGCGAACGACCGACGGAGGAGAGCTGTTGCTGGATCGACTGCCGCTCCGGCTCGGTGAGATCGCCGACCTGCATCAGCGCATCGACGAAGAAACGCAGGCCGAGTTCGGTCGGCAAACGGCCCGCCGAGGTGTGCGGCGCGTAGATCAGCCCGAGCTGCTCCAGATCCGACATCACATTGCGGACCGAGGCCGGCGAGAGCGGCACGGTGATCAGGCGCGAGATATTGCGCGAGCCGACCGGCTCGCCGGTGGCCAGATAGGATTCGACGATCTGGCGAAAAATCTCGCGCGACCGCTCATTGAGCTGGGCAAGCCCGGCTCGCGGCGAAATCAGGCCGATCGGATCGTGATGCGCCACTCGGACACTCCTTATCGGCCCTAATTTGTCGTCGCGGGCCGCCGGATACAAGCACCTTCGCAGTTGCGGGAACCCCGCTGCCCTTGCCGCTGCCGCCACACGCCCCTAAAAGGCGCGCGAACCAGACCTTATCGGAACATTTGGAAGGATTTTTCTCATGCGGCCAAGCCGTCGTGCGCCCGATGAATTGCGCGCTGTCTCGCTGGAACGCGGCGTCGTGAAATACGCCGAAGGCTCCTGCATGGTGAAATTTGGCGACACCCATGTGCTGGTCACCGCCACGCTGGAAGAGCGCCTGCCGCCATGGCTTAAGGGCCAGGGCCGCGGCTGGGTCACCGCCGAATATGGCATGCTGCCGCGCGCCACGCTGGAACGTACCCGCCGCGAGGCTGCCGCCGGCAAGCAGGGCGGCCGCACCGTCGAGATCCAGCGCCTGATCGGCCGCTCGCTGCGCGCCGCCGTGGACCTCGAAGCGCTCGGCGAGCGCCAGATCACCATCGATTGCGACGTGATCCAGGCCGATGGCGGCACCCGCACCGCCTCGATCACCGGCGCCTGGGTGGCTCTGGCCGACTGCATCGCCTGGATGAAGAGCCGCAACATGTTCAAGAAGGACACGGCGGACAAGGTGCTGCGCACCAATATCGCGGCGATCTCCTGCGGCATCTATCAGGGCACCCCGGTGCTCGATCTCGATTACGCCGAGGATTCCGAGGCAGATACCGATGCGAATTTTGTCATGACCGGCGATGGCCGCATCATCGAGATTCAGGGAACCGCCGAGAAAGAACCGTTCACCCAGGACGAGCTGATGAAGCTGATGGCGCTGGCCCAGCAGGGCGTCGGTAAGCTGGTGGACTTGCAGAAGATGGCGGTGGCGTAAGCCTCCGTCGCGTAGCCCGGGTGAAGCGCAGCGTAACCCGGGAACCAGCGTTTCAACTGTCTCGACATCCCCGGATTGCGCTTCGCTCCATCCGGGCTACGGACTATCATTCCCCATGACTCAACATCGTCGAATCACCGGCAAGCTCATGATCGCTACGCATAATCCCGGCAAGCTTGCCGAGATGCGCGACCTCCTCGCGCCCTATGGCATCGAGGCGGTGTCCGCCGGCGAACTCGGTCTCGCCGAGCCTGACGAGACCGGCGACACCTTCAAGGCCAATGCCGCGATCAAGGCGATCGCCGCCGCCAATGTCGCGCAGCTTCCCGCTTTTGCCGACGATTCCGGCCTCGTCGTCGATGCACTCGACGGCGCGCCCGGCATCTATTCGGCCCGCTGGGCCGGTGAGTCCAAGGACTTCAACGCCGCAATGACGCGGATCGAGCGCCTGTTGCAGGAGCGCGGCGCGACCACGCCTGACAAGCGCACTGCGCATTTCGTCTCAGCCCTCTGCGTCGCCTGGCCCGATGGCCATCTCGAGGAAGTCGAGGCACATGCCCATGGCACGCTGGTCTGGCCGCCGCGCGGCACCGCCGGCTTCGGTTACGATCCGACATTCTTGCCGGACGGCCATGAGCGCACTTACGGCGAGATGACGGCAGTCGAAAAGCACGGCCTGCCGCCGCTCGGCCAGGGCCTGTCGCATCGTGCGAAAGCTTTCGTGAAGCTTGCGGAGATCTGCCTTGAGCAACGCTAACGCACAGCAAGACGCTTTCGGCGTTTATGTGCATTGGCCATTCTGCCTGTCGAAGTGCCCGTATTGCGACTTCAACAGCCATGTGCGGCATCAGCAGATCGATGAAGAGCGCTTCGCACGCGCATTCGCACGCGAGATCGAAACCACGGCGTCGCGCATTCCCGGCCGCACGGTCACGTCGATCTTTCTCGGCGGCGGCACGCCGTCGCTGATGCAGCCACAGACGGTCGGTTCGATCCTAGATTCCATCGCGAAATACTGGAATGTCGATTCCGCCGTCGAAGTCTCGATGGAGGCCAACCCGACATCCGTCGATGCGACGCGCTTCCATGGCTATCGCGCCGCCGGTGTCAATCGCGTGTCCCTCGGTGTGCAAGCGCTCGATGATGCCTCGTTGAAATCGCTGGGACGCCTGCATTCGGCACGTGAAGCACTCGATGCCGTCGCCATCGCACGCAGCGCCTTCGATCGTTATTCGTTCGATCTCATCTATGCACGGCCGGACCAGACGCCGGAGATGTGGACGAGCGAACTCAAGCTCGCCATTTCCGAAGCCGCCGAACACCTGTCGCTCTATCAATTGACCATCGAGGAAGGCACGCCGTTCTTCGGCCTGCATGCCGCCGGCAAATTGAGGACACCGGAAGAAGGCCTCTCGCGCGTGCTGTACGACGTGACGCAGGACGTCTGCGCGCAGCACGGTCTGCCGACCTATGAGATTTCCAATCACGCGCGGCCCGGCGCCGAGTGCAAACACAATCTCGTCTACTGGCGCGGCCAGGAGTATGCCGGCATCGGGCCGGGTGCGCATGGCCGCATCGATATCGACGGCGTCCGCCATGCGACATCGACCGAGAAGCGGCCGGAGACGTGGCTGATGCGCGTCGAGGCCACCGGCCATGGCGTCACGCTGGATGAAAGCCTCAACAGCGAAGAACGCGCCGACGAATATCTGCTGATGGGGCTTCGGCTAGTCGAAGGCATCGATCCCGCGCGCTATGAGGCTCTATCGGGTCGGCCGTTCGATCCCGTGCGCGTGCAGAATCTCTGCGAGGAAGGCGCCATCGTCATCGAGAACGGCCGCCTGCGCGTGACGCAGGAGGGTTTCCCGGTGCTCGATGCGGTGGTGGCGGATCTGGCAGCGTAGACCGGCCACCGCACGCTCTGAGCCCCAGCAGCTCATGGTTCGAGACGGCGCTACGCGCCTCCTCACCATGAGGGGTCGAAGTTACTACGTCCCAAAACTCTTCGGCGAACCCGCGACCGGCTGGCCTCCACCCGATGCCACCTTCATCACCGCCAGTCCGCGATCGTTGCCGCCATCGGCGCGGAAACGGAACAGGCCATCGATGCCAGCGAAACCGGACTGATTGGTCAGGACCTCCTGCGAGAAACGCTGGCCGCCCTGCGTGCGCGCGAGCGCAGCGACCAGCGCGACCGCGTCATAGGCAAGCGTAGCGGTCCGGACGGGGTCGTTGCCGTATTTGGTGCGATAACGGCCTGAAAAGGCGCGGAAACCTGCCGGATCCGGCGCAGCGTAGAGACCACCTTGCATCGACGCGCTGTTGAAGACGCGTGGATTGTCCCACAGACCCGTGCCGAGCAGTTGAACATTGCGCAGATTGGCGCCTGCCGTCGTCAGGGCCTCGGCCGTTGCCACCACTGCATCGCCGTCATCGGCGAGCAGCAATGCATCCGCGCCCGTCAGTTGGGCGGTGACGTTCCTCGCCGCATTGGAGCGATCTGCGCCATAGCGTTCGAACGCAACGATGCGGCCGCCTTTGCGCGCAACGGCCTGTTTGAACGCGACTTCGACGACATTGCCATAGGCATTCTCCGGCAGCATCGCTGCGAAGGAGCGCTTGCCGGTGCCATAGGCATAATCGACGATGCGGTTGACGTCGGACTCCGGGAGGAAGCTGAGCAGATAGACGCCGCGCCCGGCCACGCTCGAATCCGTCGAGAACGCGATGACCGGAATGTTGCGCGCACGCGTGAGCTGCGCCACCGCCGGTACCGAAACAGCGAACAACGGTCCCAGGATGATTTCCGCGCCTTCGCCAAGCAACTGCTGCGCCGCCTGCTGCGCGCCGGCGGCACTCCCCGAATCGTCCTTCACGAGGAGCTGGATGTTGGGGTTCTGGAATTCGGCATAGGCCATCTCGGCCGCATTCTTCATGGACTGCGCGGCGAGGCCGGCATTGCCCGATGCGGATTGCGGCAAAATCAGCCCGACCTTGACGCCGCCGGTGCCGATGGCCTGCGGCTGCTGCGCCGGACCGGCCGGGACCGGCTGTTCAGCCGGGCCGGTGCTGTAATTGTTGGTCAAGGTCTGCTGCAATCCGGAACAGGCAGCCAGCAGCGGCGCACCTAGCAGGAGGCCCAGGCCTGTTTTCACAGCCGTTCGCCGGGTGGTGCCCCGGGGCGTCAATTTTGGATCGAACGGATCGGCCATCGCTTCTCTTCTTCTCGGCCGGAACACCGGCCACCCCCAGCCTATAACGGGAGCAAGGATTCAGACATATTGTTCGGAATTAGTTAACCGCAACAAAAGGTTTATATTTGGCGCCGCAGCCGCCACCACCACTCCGGTAACGGGGAACGACGGCTGAAAAACGACTGTCCCTCTTTGGCGTGTTTCCCTCTAGATTACCCTCATGCGTGCAAACCCGATATCTGCCGAACCCAATGCCCCGAACCGGACCTTCACGGTCTCCGGCCATGTGCTGACCGCGCCGAAAGCGGCGCCGGGCCTGCATCTGGTGGCGACGCCGATCGGCAATCTCGGCGACATCACGTTGCGCGCGCTGGAAGTGCTCGCCGGTGCGGATGTGGTGGCGTGCGAGGATACCCGTATCTCCCGCCGCCTGATGGAGCGTTACGGCATTTCTGCCGATCTCAAGCAATATCATGAGCATAATGCCGAAGCGGCACGGCCGAAGATCCTGGCGAAACTGGCCGAAGGCGGATCGATCGCGCTGGTCTCGGATGCCGGCACGCCGCTGATTTCCGATCCGGGCTTCAAGCTGGTGCGCGAAGTGACCGCCGCGGGTTTTGATGTTTTCGCATTGCCGGGACCATCTTCGGTACTCACCGCGCTCGCGGTGTCGGCGCTGCCGACCGATCGGTTTTTCTTCGAGGGTTTCTTGCCATCGAAACAGATGGCACGCCGCACCCGGCTTGAAGAACTCTCGCATATCGACGCGACCATCGTGATGTTCGAATCCGGCAACCGCGTGCAGGAGATGCTCGGCGATCTCGCTGACATCATGGGACAGCGGGATGCCGCCATTTGCCGCGAACTGACCAAGCTGCATGAAGAAATTTCACGCGGCCCGGTCGCCGAACTGGCGAAGGCCGCAGACGAACTTGAAACCCGCGGCGAATTCGTCGTCGTGCTCGGCCCGCCTGCCGCCGATGCGCAGGTCATGACCGATGACGATCTCGACGCTTTGCTGCGCGCATCCCTGCAGCGCGACAGCGTCAAGGATGCCGTCGCCCATGCGGTCGAACTGTCAGGCCGTCAGCGACGCGCCGTCTATGCCCGCGCTCTCGAACTCGCCAGGGAGAGCGGCGATGGTTAAGCCCCGCGAGCTTTCCGCGCCGGGCCGGAGCAAAGCGCCATCACCTCAGCGCGTTGCAGCCTTTGCCACCGGTCTCTCGGCCGAAAGCCGGGCCGCTGCGCTGCTCCTGGCGAAAGGCTACCGGATTCTCGCCCGCCGCTTCCGCACGCCCCATGGCGAAATCGACATCGTCGCACGCAAACGTAACCTGATCGCCTTTGTCGAGGTGAAGGCGCGCGAAACGCTCGATGATGCCGCTTATGCCGTGACGCCGCAGCAGCAGGTGCGCATCAGCAATGCCGCGCAAGGCTGGCTGATGACGCATCCCGAGCATGCGGATTTCGACATGCGTTTCGACGTCATCCTGATTGCGCCGAAGCATCTGCCACGCCATCTGTTAGCGGCATTCGACGCCGCCAGCTGACTTCATCCTGCCGCCCTACCTCCGGAATGATCCCATGACCCTGAACATCGCCGTCCAGATGGACCCCATCGCCCGCATCAATCACAAGGGCGATTCGACCTTCGCGATGCTGCTCGAAGCACAGAGGCGCGGTCACCGCTTGTCCTACTACACGCCGGATAAGCTGTCGCTGCGTGGCAACGATGTGGTGGCGCCGGTGCAACCGCTGACGGTTCGCGATGTCGAAGGTGACTATTTCACGCTGGGCGATTCGGAGCGTGTGAATATGGAGAGCTTCGATGTCGTGTTGCTGCGGCAGGACCCTCCTTTCGATCTCGCTTACATCACGTCTACGCATCTCCTCGAACGCATCCATCCGAAGACGCTGGTGGTGAACGACCCGGCTTCGGTCCGCAACGCGCCGGAAAAGATCTTTGTGATGGGCTTCAACGACCTGATGCCGCCCACGCTGATCTCGCGCGATAAGGATGAAATCAACGCCTTCCGCGCCGAGCATGGCGCCGTGGTGATGAAGCCGTTGCATGGCCATGGTGGTGCTGCCGTGTTCCGCGTGCTGCCGCAGGACATGAATTTCGGCTCGCTCTATGACCTGTTCTCCGTCACCTTCAAGGAGCAGTGGGTCATCCAGCGCTTCCTTCCCGAAGTGAAGCATGGCGACAAGCGCATCATCCTGGTGGACGGTGAGTTTGCCGGTGCAGTGAACCGCGTCCCGGCGGAAGACGACCTGCGCTCAAACATGGTGCGCGGCGGCGCTGCGAAATCCACCGAGCTTTCCCCGCGCGAACGCGAGATCTGCGAACGTGTCGGCCCGGCGCTGCGCGAGCGCGGCCTGCTCTTCGTCGGCATCGATGTCATCGACGGCAACCTCACCGAGATCAACGTCACCTCGCCCACAGGCATCCGCGCCATCGCCAAACTCGGCGGTCCGGATGTCGCTGCACGGATCTGGGATGTGATCGAGGCCAAACGGAAGTAAGCGACCCCAGCTAGACTGCGACAATCTGTCCTAAAGTCTAGCTATTCTAGAAATCTTTGTCACAAAATCGTCACAAACCGCTTCCGAACGCAATGCTGATCGCCCATAGCCGATGGGGCGCGACAAAACGCGCATGCATTGGTTGGGGCGGACATGAATTTCAGCAGCAAGACTTTCTTGGCGACGACGGCACTCGTATCTCTGGCATTCCCTGCGGCAGCGCAGAATGCCGTTCCACTGAATGAAATTATCGTCCAGGGCACGCTCGCCTCATCAGTTCAAACCGCAAACGACCTGCGACGTGCGGCGCCAAACTCGAAAATTATCATCGAGGCCGAGCAGCTCAATCAATTCAACGACCAGAGCGTCGGCGACGCGATCCGTCGCCTGCCGGGCGTCACCTTCCCGCGCGTCAACCGTTCGCGGGACATCAAGCTGCGCGGGCTGGGCAAGGAATACACGCAGGTTCTGCTCGACGGTCGGCCGATCATCGACGGTGATTCCAGCCGCAACATGGAGGTCGATCGCATTCCGACGATCTTCGTCGAGCGCATCGAAATCACGCGCAGCCCGCTGGCGTCGCAGGACTCGCAAGGCTCTGCGGGCACCATCAATATCATCACCAAGCGCAATTTCGGACCTTCCGGCGGCGGCATTTCGCTGGGTGCCGGACATGTCGAGAATTTCGGCACCGCGGGCGATGCGTCGGGCTGGACCGGCGGCCAGACCGGCCCCGTGAAATACTTCATCGGCGGCGGCTATCAGCGACGCCTGCTGGAAGAGAGCAACAACACCTATAATTA
This sequence comes from Tardiphaga alba, assembly GCF_018279705.1. Classification (NCBI taxonomy): domain Bacteria; kingdom Pseudomonadati; phylum Pseudomonadota; class Alphaproteobacteria; order Hyphomicrobiales; family Nitrobacteraceae; genus Tardiphaga; species Tardiphaga alba. The sequence continues at coordinate 226,692 of NZ_CP036498.1, read as the reverse complement.
CACAGGCGCAGCCGGAACGACGCCAAACCGCGCGACGATCCAGGATCAGAAGCGCACCTTCGACGAATATACGGCGCTCGGTCGCTTCGAATTCAAGGCCAACGACGTCAATACGTTCACGGTGGCGCCAACCTACCTGAAGACCGAGGAACGGCGCGCGCAGAGCGAGAACCGCACCAATACGGCGATGACGTTTGTCGATCGCAACACCACAGAAGTGCGCAACCGCGTCCGTGAAAACTACGGCAGCTATTTCGAATGGGCGCAGACCCACAACAATTTCGTCAGCAGCAAGATCTTTGCGGATGTCCAGCAGGCACGTGAAGACACTGCGCGCGACAGTATACAGACATCCTACAATGCGACAGGAATCGTGACCGGCGTGGTCCCCGGCTACACATTCAATCCCGTCACCCTCACGCGCGTTGCGCCCGGCGCAGCCGTCACCACGCAGTGGGATGGACACACGTTCGAAAGCGGAATGGGCCTCAATCGCCTGACACGCGGCGAGAACGACGGCGGCCGCGCCGACGGCTCACGCACCTACGACATTCGCGAGGACGTCTATTACGGCTATCTGAGCGACAGCTTCTCGATCCTCGGCACCGATAAGCTCACCGCGGCCGTTCGCGTCGAGCACAGCAACACGGCGACCACGGATTTCCGCGGCCTGGAAACCGAGCGCACCGAAACGAACCTCAACCCGTCTCTGAACTACAAGATCGCACTGGCACAGGACACCGATCTGCGCGCCGGCATCGCGCGCACCGTACGTCGCCCGGATCTGCGCGATCTCACGCCGACCGTACGCCGAGGCGGCGGAACGCCCGGCGACCCTGATACGCGTGGCAACCCCAATGCAGTCCCTGAAAAGGTCTGGGGCGCGGATCTCGGCGTCGATCACTATTTCTATCATCGTCTCGGAATCCTGTCAGCCAATGTGTTCGCGCGCAACTTCGAGGACAAGCTGGAGCGCCGACTGACCCAGGGCTACACGGGCGAACCGACGCGCTGGATTTCCGATCTGCGCAACGCCGGCAATGGCAATGCCTATGGCCTCGAACTGGAAGGCCGCATTCCGCTGCGCATGTTGAGCATGCCGAACCTGACCCTGTGGTCGAATGCGACGCTGATCAAGACCGAACTGACCGACCCGCAGACGCTGCAGACACGCCGTTTCGCCGAACAGCCCGACGCCATCGTCAATGTTGGCCTTGACTACTATGTCGAGGCATGGCGAACGACGTTCGGCCTGAACTATAATCGGTCCTTCGCCTATTCGCAGGATATCCTGCAGACCGGCACAACGGTGAACACGCTGTTCAACCAGCGCACGGAATACAATGCACTGAACAGGCTCGACTTCTCCATGAAGATCGCGCTGACGCCGAATGCCAGCATCTCGTTCTCGGCACTGAACCTGACCCGGCCGCTATTCCGCACGCGGCAGACGACCTACTCTCCGGCGGGGGTCATCACCAACGTCGCCAATTACGAGGAGCCATCGCACAGCCTGTATTATGTGCGCACCAGCTTCACCTGGTAAATCGATATCGTGGCATCGTGCTCTCACTGCGCGATGCCGCGATATGGAATAGCTTCGCTGCATCGCGTCAACGATGCGATCGCAATCTCGCCGCGACACGCGATTCTTCATCTACGCTTTTGCTTGCCAGCCCGCGCTGGTAGGCGCAGCATGCCGGCGCACGCGCGATCAATCGTGTGGCCCGTCGTCTGACGGCTAACAAAAGCATAATGTTGGAGGAACGCATGACTTCAGACGTCTCGCGACGTTCGCTGCTCGCACTCGGTGCAGGACTGGGTGCAGGGCTTGGCGCAAACCTCATCGCTCCCGGCCTGATCGGCAGCGCATCGGCGAAAGCGCCGAAGCTCGGCACTCAGGCGCCATACTTCCATCGCTTCAATTTCGGTGACGCTGAAGTGTCCGTCGTGTCCGACGGGCCGCTTCCGCTGGGTGATCCCTCCGGCACCTTTGTCGGTGTGCCCAAGGAAGACGTGCAGAAAATGCTGACGGACAATTTCCTGTCGAGCAGCAACGTCATCCTCGAACAGAACGTGCCGATCATCAACATGAATGACAAACTCATCATGTTCGACACCGGCATGGGCACGTCGAAACTTTTCGGCCCCACCACCGGCCGTCTGATGAAGAGCATCGCCGAAGCCGGCATCAAGCCCGAGCAGATCGACGCCATCGTCTGCTCGCACGCGCATATCGATCATATCGGTGGCATTGTCGGTGCCGACGACAAGCCGCTATTCCCGAATGCGCAGGTCTATATCAGCGAAGAAGATTTCAAGTTCTGGACCGACGAGGGCAAGATGGGCTCGCCGCTCAAGGACTTCATCGTCCATGCGCGCAAGAACCTGATGCCGGTGAAGGACCGCCTCGTCTTCTTCAAGGACAATCAGGAGTTCCTGCCCGGCATCACCGCCATGCATGCGCCCGGCCACACCTTCGGCCACCACATGTTCATGATCACGTCCGCAGGAAAGTCCTTCGCATTCCTGGGCGATCTCACCCACCATCAGGTGCTTTTGCTCGAGAAGCCGCGCATGGAGTTCTCTTATGACTCCGATCCGAAGATGGCGGCCGCCTCGCGCGTGAAGATGCTGGACATGCTCGCGGCGAACAAGATCGCCGTGATGTCCTATCACTTCGCATGGCCGGGCTACGGTCATGTTGTGAAAGCCGGCGATGGCTTCCGCTACATCGCCGAGCCGATGATCATGAACCTGTAAGAGCGCGAAATGTCGATAGCGATCCCGCGGCGCTAGACGTCGCGGCATCGTCCGATGATCGATCCGTGAACGAATTGCCCGCTAGTGCGGAGACACCGGCCTTGTGAATTCGAAACGTATTTCGACCGGCTTTCTTGGCTGCATAGAGCGCCGCGTCAGCCATCACATTGAGCTGTGCGGACGGCGTATGATGGTCCGCTAATGCGATGCCAATGGATGCACCGATCTTCAATTGATAGCCGCGATATTCCATGGGATAGCCCAGATGCGCGATGATCGCACGGGCAGCGTCGGATGCTTCGGCAAGCCGGGCATCGGGGCCCAACAATACGGCAAATTCGTCACCGCCGATTCGCGCGACAAGCTCTGCACTAGGGCAGACATCGCGGATTCGCTCTGCCGCTTGCTTCAGGCATTCGTCACCGGCGGCATGGCCGAGGCTGTCATTCACAGGCTTGAATTCATCAAGGTCGATCAGCAGCAAGGCACCGAACGGGCGGACACGCTGTGGCGATGCATGATCCAGCAACGACAACCGTGACTGAAACTGGCTGCGATTGGCGAGACCCGTCAACACGTCGAATTCGGCGAGATAACGGGTACGATCGGCGAGCAGCTTCTCTTCGGTGATGTCCTGCTTCATGCCGAAGATACGGACGGCAACACCATCGACGGACTCGACCGTTGCCGTGATCCTGATCCAGCGCCGGATACCCTTGAAGCTGATGATTTCAGCATCGAGCGTGAAGCCGGTGCGGTCCTGGATGGCCTTGCTGCGCCGCTTGGTCAATTCGCGGACGGATTCTTCCGGATAGCATTTGAGCGTTGCGCCACGCTCGGGCATCACCCCGCGCGGGAGATCGAAGATGTCATAGACCACATCGGTCCAGGTGAGCGCTTCGCTCGGCAATTCGCATTCCCAGACGCCGATGCGCGCGGCTGCGGAGGCCCGGTCAAAAATCTTCTGGCTATGGGCGAGTTTCGCGGCCTGCCGTTCGAGTTCGGCCTGCTGAGCCGCGAGCTGTGCCCGCAGAGTAGCAATCAGCTCGGCGTCGTCGGAAACGGCGATTTGCCTGGACGGGCAATCTGACATGCGGCGGGGACTCGGACTTTGTCGTCACTTGATTCTTGTCATGCTTCGCATGGCCGAGTTTATGAATTGCTGCAAGCCGATCAATAACGATCGCGACGATGTGCAACAGCCCATCTAACGTTCTTGTCGTCATCGCGATACGCTGCTACCTTTGATTGAATAGCAGAGGTGGCTTGATGCAGCATGTCGCGACGGTCGCATTTGAGGGGATCGAGGCCCGCGCGGTGGACGTGCAGGTTCAGGTCGTGCCGGGCCTGCCGAATTTCATCATTGTCGGACTTCCCGACAAGGCCGTCTCTGAAGCACGCGAGCGGGTGCGTGCAGCTTTGACCGCATCTGGCCTCGCACTGCCCGCTCGGCGCATTATCGTCAATCTCGCGCCGGCCGATCTCCCCAAGGAAGGCAGTCATTACGATCTGCCGATCGCGCTCGGGCTGATGGCAACCATCGGCGCGATCCCGCATGACGCGCTCGCCGGCTTCACCGTGCTCGGCGAACTCGGCCTTGATGGATCGCTGGCCCCGGTGGCCGGCGTATTGCCGGCGGCGATCGGCGCCAATACACGCGATGAAGGACTGATCTGTCCGGCGGTTTGCGGCTCCGAAGCTGCATGGGCAAGCCCGGACATCCAGATCATCGCAGCACAGTCGCTGATCCAGATCGCCAATCACTTCAAAGGCACGCAAGTGCTGTCGCGGCCACAACCGAAGGTCCAGACCCGCGAAAACTCACTGCTCGACCTCAAGGATATCAAAGGGCAGGAGAGCGCAAAGCGGGCGCTGGAGATCGCAGCAGCCGGCGGTCACCACCTGTTGATGATGGGGAGTCCGGGCTCGGGGAAATCCATGCTGGCCGCGCGGCTGCCGTCCATCCTGCCCTCGCTATCGCCCGCGGAATTGCTGGAAGTCTCCATGATTGCCTCCGTTGCCGGGGAAATCCGCGACGGTGCGCTGACGGCCCGCCGGCCATTTCGCGCACCGCATCATTCCGCCAGCATGGCCGCGCTTACCGGCGGTGGGCTGCGTGCGCGGCCGGGCGAAATTTCGCTCGCACATCAAGGCGTGCTGTTTCTGGACGAGCTGCCCGAATTCGACCCCCGCGTACTCGACTCCCTGCGGGCGCCCCTGGAGAATGGCGAGGTTGCGGTCTCGCGCGCCAATCACCGGGTCACCTATCCCGCGCGCTTCATGCTGGTGGCGGCCATGAATCCATGCCGCTGCGGACACGCCTTCGAGCCCGGCTTTTCATGCAAGCGCGGACGGATCGACCGCTGTACGTCGGACTACCAGACCCGCATCTCCGGCCCGCTGATGGACCGTATCGATCTGCGCATCGAGGTGCCGCCCGTCACCGCCGCAGACCTGATCCTGCCGCCGCCGTCGGAGGGCTCTGCCGAGGTGGCCGCGCGCGTTGCCGTAGCCCGCGATATCCAGACCGCGCGCTACGCTGCTACGGGTCTCCCGGGCACGCATACGAATGCCTCCGCGCCGGCATCGGTGCTGGAGACCGTTGCACAGCCTGATGCACAAGGGCTCGCCCTGCTGAAAGATGCCGCCGAGACCATGCGGCTCAGCGCGCGCGGCTATCACCGCATCTTGCGTGTGGCGCGCACTTTGGCTGACCTCGACCGTGCCGAGAGGATCGGCCGGCTCCATCTCGCCGAAGCACTGTCCTACCGAGCTTTGGCGGACGAGGTCCGAAACGCCGCCTGACCGCTGCAACGAATGCGCGTATCGTCAACCTGACGGTAACGAGTTTTGTTTACGCTTCGCTCACCATACCCCGCATTACGGGGATGAGAGCGAGTTGTGTATCATGCTGCGTTTCAAGATTTTGGCTTCGACGATTCCGTTGGCCATTGCGGCCTTCCTCGCCCGCGGCGAGCTGTTTGCCTCGACGCAGCCTTGCATCTCTGCCGGCGACACCACCGTACAACTCGCTGCATTGCCATGGCAGGCACAAAGCCATGTGAGTTTTACCGACGACCCCGCCCGCGCCACCATCCGCGTGCAGATCGTCGATAATGCCGAGAGCGCCGACTTTGCGGTCATCGATGACACGGATACCGACGAGCCCGGTGCATGCTCGGTCAGTGCAGCAACACGTTTCATCGGCATCACGTCATCTGCCGCCAGCACGGATCCGGTGATCTACCTGTCCGACAATGACGGCGCGGATTACAGGATCTACGTGAAGTCACGCAGCTTTTCCGCTCGCGATGCGGCTGCCCTCATTGTCGGCGCGCGCACCAAGGCCCCGGCACGCCTGGCCGAAGCGAACCTGTAATCGCGTTTACGCTTCATCAACCATGACGATAGCGGCGCGGTAACATCCGCTCCGTTGAAATCAGTTGGCAATCTGATCCACCGATCATCGTCCTATCCCCCGATCCAGACCCGCGGACGCACACATCAGCGTCCGTCGCATCGATCAAGCCGGAGTGGCGCGTCGTGAAGAGAGGCATTTTCCGGATCAAGGTCCTCATGCGCCGCTTCGCCCGCCGCTTTCCGTGGCTGGCCTTCCTCATTCGCTCCTTCGTGATGTTTTCGGCCGCCTTTGGCGGCGCCTATGGGTTCATCTCTGCCAGCGCCTCGCCGACCGCGGGCTACGATCCGCACGCTTTTGCCATCGGCGCCAGCTTCCTGTTCGCACTGGCCTGCGTGGCTCTCGTCACCATGAGCATTCGCATGCGCTTCCTGCAGAAGCGGATGCGCAAGGTTTCCGCGCTCAATGAAGCATTGGTCGATCGCAACTGGGAACTGAAGGAGGCCGAGGAACGCGCACGGCATCTGTTCGAGGCGCAGGACGATCTCATCGTCATCCGCGACCAGGCCGGCCGCATCACCTATGTCAACGACGCCTATTGCACGCTGGCGGAGACGCCGCGCGACGCGCTGGTGGGCAGCGCTTTCGAACTCACCGTGCTGGAGCAGGGTGACAGCGCCCATGAGCCGAACGGCACCTCGATCCATGATCAATGCATCGCCAGCGCCACCGGCCCGCGCTGGATCGCGTGGCGCGAGGGCATGGTGCGGATCGATGCCAACCGCCCGGCCGAACTGCAAAGCGTCGGCCGCGACGTCACCGATCGTACCGAGACCGAACGCGCGCTGTCCGATGCGCGCGACCATGCCAATGCCGCGAACCGCGCCAAGTCGCGCTTCCTTGCCATGGCGAGCCACGAAATCCGCACGCCACTGAACGGCATTCTGGGCATGAGCGGACTGCTGCTCGACACCCAGCTTTCGCCGGAGCAGACCACCTATACCCGCGCCGTGAAGACCTCCGGCGAGTCGCTGTTGTCGCTGATCGAGGAACTGCTCGATTACTCCAAGATCGAAGCCGGCAAGATTGATCTCGACTACCGGCCTTTCGCGCTCTCCACGCTGATCGAAGACATCACCGAATTGCTGGCACCTCGTGCACAGGCCCGCGATCTGGAAATCGCCGCCTATATCGATGAGCGACTGCCGCTGGAGGTGATCGGCGATTCCGGGCGTCTGCGGCAGGTGCTGCTCAATCTCACCGGCAACGCCATCAAGTTCACGAACAAAGGCGGCGTCGCCGTCATCGTCGAACCCGGTATCTGGCCGAACGAAATCAGCTTCATCGTGCGCGATACCGGTATCGGCATCGCGTCCGACGCGCAGCAGCGCATCTTCCGCGAATTCGAACAGGCGGATGAGCGAACCGCGCGGCATTTCGGTGGCACCGGGCTCGGACTGTCCATCAGCGAGCGCATCGTCAAGCGCATGAACGGCCGCATTACGCTGCAAAGTGCGCCCGGCATCGGTTCGACCTTTGAAGTCTCGATTCCGCTGGTTGCCTCCAACGACCGTGCCGAGGCCTTCCTGCCACCGGATCTCACCGGCCAATCCGTGATGCTGGTCGCGCCGCAGAGCATCGAGACCTCGTTGATCGCGCGCCGGCTGGAGCGCTGGGGCGCCGCCACCTGCATGGTGTCCGACCCGGAAGTGGCGCTGGCGCTGATGCCGGAACGCACCTGGCGCGCAGTCCTGATCGATCGCGCGCTCGGCGCCGATGCATTTGAGCGGCTGAGCGAGCGTGCGATCCCGCACGCGACGCAACGCATCGGATTGTTCACGCCAGCAATGCGGCACGAATTGCAGCCGACGGCGACGACAGGGCTGACCGGTTATCTGATCAAACCGTTGCGCGCGGCATCCCTCGCGAAGCTGCTCGACATGCCGGCACATGCACAGGCGACCATCGAGGAAACCGAATCTACGGCCAGCGAGATGACAGCGGGCGAGGGACTATCGATCCTCGTTGCCGAAGACAACGAGATCAATGCGCTCCTGATGCGCTCGCTGCTGACGCGGCTGGGGCATCGCACGGTGGTGACGACCAATGGCGAGCAGGCGCTGGAATCCTGGCTTGCCTCGGATGCGGCAGGGACACCGTTCGACCTGGTGCTGATGGACATCCAGATGCCGAAACTCGACGGCATCGAGACCGCAAAGCGCATCCGCGCCCGCGAAGCCGGCCAGCGCGTGCGGCGGACGCCGATCCTGGCGCTCACCGCGAATACGCTGGTGGAAGATCGTTATGCCTGTTTCGAAGCGGGGATGGACGGCTTCCTGCTGAAGCCGCTGGATCGCGAGAAGCTGGAAGAGGCGCTGAAGCATCTGGCCACCGGCCGGCAACTGACGGTGTAGGTAGCGACCACACTCCGCCCTCATGGTGAGGAGGCGCCACTTGGCGCCGTCTCGAACCATGACTGGCCGGGCTCCTGAGCGTGCCGCCATCCTTCGAGACGCACTTCGCGACTCCTCAGGATGAGGGGCGAGCTTGTGACCACCTTTCCCCCGGCTTCCCTGTCATCCCTTCGCAACACACCCGTCACACCTCTGTTGACCACCCGTGATGTCTGGAGCGGATAGGCCGCGTTGATTCGCGTGGGGCTAACCGCGGCCGGGTGAAGTCGGGGATTGGCTATGCACGGCAATGAATTCGTTCGAGCGAAGCCAGCGACTATCAAGCCGGGCGTCATGCAGATGTTGCGGCCGCAGAACATGGCACTGGCGGCGCAAACCGCGATCACCTGGTTCAAGCCGCCATTCCATTTCGATCCCGCCAATTTCAATCTGAATGGCGCGCCCTCGCTCGGCCGGATGGGGCCGCTGGAAGTGCGCCTCGCCCAGGACAAGCGCGACGTGAAGCGCGCGCAGCGCCTGCGTTACAAGGTGTTCTACAAGAACGGCACCGCCATCGCCGACGCCGCCACCATGCTGGCGCGGCGCGACAAGGACGCGTTCGACAAGATCTGCGATCACCTGCTGGTGGTCGATCATGCCGCCAAGCCGACATTGTCGGGTCGGCAGCCGGTGGTCGGCACCTATCGCCTGCTCCGCCACGAAAGCGCGATGAAGCACGGCGGCTTCTATACCCAGAGCGAATTCGATCTCGATGGCGTCCTGCACAGCCATCCCGGCCTGCGCTTCCTAGAGCTCGGTCGTTCTTGCGTGCTGGAGCGGTATCGCACCAAGCGCACCGTCGAGCTGCTCTGGCAGGGCATCTGGAGCTATGTGAAGCAGAACCGCTTCGATGTGATGATCGGCTGCGCCAGCTTCGAAGGCACCGATCCGGACGCGCTGGCGCTTCCGCTGTCATTCCTGCATCACCATGCCCGCGCCCCCGAAGAATGGCGCGCGCGTGCGCATGGTTCGCGCTATGTCGAAATGAACCGGATGCCGAAGGAGGCCATCGATCAGAAAGCCGCCCTTCGCGCGCTGCCGCCGCTGATCAAGGGCTATCTGCGCATCGGCGCGATGATCGGCGATGGTGCCGTCATCGATCACCAGTTCGGCACGACGGATGTGCTGATCGTGATGCCGGTGTCGGCGATCGGCGCCAGATATATCGAGCATTTCGGCGGGGAAGCGAAGGCGGCTTGAGCTTGCCTCGCTTGTCATCGCCCGCGAAAGCGGGCGATCCAGTAACCGCTGCCGTCTATAACGACACGCCAACGCCAGTGTGTACTAGGTTGCCCGGTCGAGCCGGGCAACGACAGCAAAACTAAAGCCGCCGCAGCGCCACGTTTTCGATCACGTGGTCAGCACCCTTCTTCAGGATCAGCGTCGCGCGCGGTCGTGTCGGCAAAATGTTGTCTTCGAGATTCGCTAAGTTGGTGCGTTCCCAGATCGCCAGCGCCGTTGCCGTCGCCTCCTCATCCGACAGCAGCGCATAGCGATTGAAGTAAGATCGCGGATCGTGGAACGCGGTATCACGCAGCGCCAGGAAGCGCTTCACATACCATTCGCGCAGCACCGGCTCGTCGGCATCGATATAGACCGAGAAGTCGAAGAAATCCGAGACGACAGGCACCGCCTTGCCGTCGCGCGGCAGGCGGCCGGCCTGCAACACATTGACGCCTTCGACGATCAGGATGTCGGGTTGATCGATCTCGACGAATCTGTCGGGCACGATGTCGTAAGTGAGATGCGAATAGACGGGCGCGCGCACATTGGTGCGGCCGGCCTTGATGTCGCTGAGGAACTGCAGAAGCAGCGGTAGATCGTAGCTTTCCGGAAAGCCTTTCTTCTGCATGATGCCATTGCGCTCGAGCACCGCATTCGGAAACAGGAAACCGTCGGTCGTGACGAGATCAACCTTCGGCTTCGGCGACCAGCGCGCGAGCAATGCCTGCAACACGCGGGCCGTGGTGGACTTGCCGACCGCGACCGAACCGGCGACGCCGATGATATACGGCATCTTGCGATCTTCGATATGCAGGAATTTGCGCTGCGCGATATAGAGCCGCTGATGCGCGCCGACATACATCGAGAGCAGGCGCGACAGCGGCAGATAGATCTCCTCGACCTCGCGCAGATCGAGACGATCATGCATCGAGCGCAGCGCCGCGATCTCATCGGCATTGAGCGCCATCGGCATGTCGTCGCGCAACTTCGACCACTGTTGGCGTGTGTAGTTGCGATACGGATCGTATTTCTGCTCGGGGGCCCGCATATCCATTAGAGTTTCCTACTTGAAAGGCCGAGTTCTTCAGACTTCTGCCCCTGAAACGTCAGTCGCTCTTGCGTGACGCCTTTTCCTGCAATCCGGATTGATGCGTCCGCGCGCCGAGCGCGGCCTCCACATCCTGAATGGTGATGCCGCGCGACTTCAAAAGCACCAGCAGATGAAACAGCACGTCGGCGCTTTCATTGATCAGGTCGGTGCGATCGTCATCGACCGCGGCGATGACGGCCTCGACGGCTTCCTCGCCGAATTTCTTGGCGCAATGCACCGCGCCCTTGTCGAGTAGCTTCTTCGTATAGGAGGAATCACCATCCGCTGCCGCGGCGCGGGCATCGATGGTGGCGGCCAGATCATGCAGCGTGAAGGACATCGATGAGCCTCTCTACGGGTCGAGCCGCATCGGCAGCCCGGCGCGCACCATGTGGTCCTTGGCCTGACGAATGGTAAATTCACCGAAGTGAAAAATCGAGGCGGCAAGCACGGCCGTAGCGTGGCCGGACCTGATACCTTCGACCAAGTGATCGAGGTTGCCGACGCCGCCCGAGGCGATCACCGGTACGGCGACACTGTCGGCAATGGCGCGGGTCAGTTCGATATCGAAGCCGGTGCGGGTGCCGTCGCGATCCATCGAGGTGAGCAGGATTTCACCTGCGCCCAAGGACACGACTTCCTGGGCGAATTCGATGGCGTCGATCCCGGTCGACTTGCGGCCGCCATGGGTGAAAATTTCCCAGCGCGAACCTGAGCGCTTCGCATCGATGGCGACCACGATGCACTGGTCACCGAATTTCTCCGCGGCTTCCTTGACGAACAGCTTGTTGGCCACCGCGGCCGAATTGATCGACACCTTGTCGGCACCCGCGCGCAGCAGCGCCTTGATGTCATCCACCGTGCGGACACCGCCGCCAACAGTCAGCGGCATGAAGCAGGCCTCCGCCGTGCGGCGAACCACATCCATCATGGTGCCGCGGTTTTCATGCGTGGCGTTGATGTCGAGGAACGTCAGTTCGTCCGCACCGGCCGCGTCATAGGCGATCGCCGCTTCGACGGGATCGCCGGCGTCGCGCAGATCGACGAAATTGACGCCCTTCACCACACGGCCGTCCTTGACGTCGAGGCAGGGGATGACGCGGACCTTGAACATGGTTTTGTCCTATGCGGCCTTGATCAGAGCGAGCGCTTCCGCGGGATCGATACGGCCGTCATAGAGCGCACGGCCGGAAATGGCGCCTTCGAGTTTTTTCGCCCGCGGCGCCAGCATCGCCTTGATGTCAGCGATGGAAGCGAGACCGCCCGATGCAATGACAGGAATCGAGATCGCATCGGCGAGCGCAATCGTCGCGTCCCAGTTGATGCCCTTGAGCATGCCGTCGCGAGCGATGTCGGTGAAGATGATGGCGGCGACGCCGGCATCTTCAAAACGCTGCGCGATGTCCAGCGCGGTGACGGTGGACACGTCCGCCCACCCTTCCACCGCAACCTTGCCGTCGCGCGCATCGAGACCGACGGCGACGCGGCCGGGGAATTTCTTCGCGGCTTCCTTCACCAGCGCGGGATCGCGCACTGCGGCGGTGCCGATAATGACGCGGGCGATGCCCTTGTCGAGCCAGGCCTCAACGGTTGCGAGATCGCGGATGCCACCGCCGAGCTGCACGGGAAACTTCACGCGCTTGAGCATGGCTTCGACCGCCCCGGCATTCACCGGCTTGCCGGCAAAGGCGCCGTCGAGATCGACCACATGGAGATATTCGAACCCCTGATCCTCGAACGACTTCGCTTGCGCGGCAGGGTCGAGATTGAACACGGTGGCGCGCGCCATGTCGCCTTGTTCGAGGCGAACGCACTGGCCGTTTTTCAGGTCGATGGCGGGAAAGAGGATCACGGCTTCCACTTCAGAAAGTTGGAGATCAGAGCCAGGCCAAATCGCTGGCTCTTTTCGGGATGAAACTGCGTGCCGATGGCGGTGTCGCGGCCGACGATGGCGGTGATCGGCCCGCCATAATCGGCGCGCGCGAGCACTTCGCTCTCGTTCACGGCATTGAGTTGATAGGAGTGCACGAAATAAGCGTGGCGGCCTTTCGGACCGAGCGGCAGGCCGTCCAGCACAGGATGCTCGCGCAGCACTTCCAGCGTATTCCAGCCCATATGCGGGATCTTCAGGCTCTCATCGCGCGGCGTGATCTTCTCGACATCGCCGGCGATCCAGTTGAGCCCGTCCGTCGTGACATGCTCCTTGCCGCGCGTCGCCATCAATTGCATGCCAACACAGATGCCGAAGAACGGCCGCGCCTTGTCGCGCACCGCTTCTGTCATGGCATCGACCATGCCGTCGAGCTCGTTCAAACCGCGGCGGCAATCGGCGAAGGCGCCGACGCCGGGCAGCACGATACGATCGGCGCGAAACACCTGATCGGGATCACGGGTCACAACAATCTTGGGCGGCACGTCCATGCCGCGGGTGGCGCGCTCGAAGGCTTTTGCAGCGGAGTGCAGGTTGCCGGAGCCGTAATCGATAATGGCGACGGTCACCGTGTCACTCCCGGTTGCGGAAACAGGCCGATCACGTCATCGGGCCCGCGGGAAAACGGCTGGGCCGGGACGCGCCGGGTCGGCGGCGGGGCGCCGCGATCGGTCGAATAGGAATCGTCACGCTGGCTCGATGCCCAGCGATCGAAGAAGCGACGCTCGGCCGCCTCCGGATTGTCGGCAACGACTACATCGAGCTGCTGCCACTTGCCACGCGAATAAGACCAGCGGCGCAGGCTGGAGGCTTCGAAGCCCATCAGCAGCGCGACCAGAAACATCACGATGCCGCGCAGGCCGGCACCGACGCCAAGCTTCGACAGTGCGATTTCGCCGATGAAGGACAGCACGAGATAACCGATCAGCGCCAGCCAGAGCCGGTGAAACAGCAGCCAGAACGGGCCGGCGATGAAAGCCCAGACGTGAAAACCATCACGCACGAAGACGAACTTGTCCGTCGCCGCCAATGGCGATGTCTCGGCGCTTTTCGGCGCATGAACTGTATAGACCGGCATGCAAACTCCGTCCTCTCAGCCGTCATTGCGAGGAGCATAGCGACGAAGCAATCCAGTTCTTGGCTTTCTGGATTGCTTCGCTGCGCTCGCAATGACGAGCCTATCAACCGCCGAGCTGACCCTTGCTGGAAGGCACTTCGCCGGCATTGCGCGGATCGATGGCAACCGCCGTCCGCAATGCCCGCGCCAGACCCTTGAAGCAGGATTCGGCAATGTGATGGCTATTGTCGCCATATAGGGTTTCGACGTGCAAAGTCACGCCCGCCTGCATGGCGAAGGCGGTGAACCACTCGCGCACCAGCTCGGTGTCGAATTCACCGATCTTGTGGGTCGGGAAGGCGGATTTGAACACCAGAAACGGACGGCCAGAAATATCCAGCGCCACCCGGGTCAGGGTCTCGTCCATGGGCATATAGACCGAGGCATAGCGGGTGATGCCGGCCATGTCGCCAAGCGCCTGCTTCACGGCCTGGCCGAGGGCGATACCGACGTCTTCCGTGGTGTGGTGGAAATCGACATGGAGATCGCCCACCGCCTTGACGGTGATGTCGATCTTCGAATGGCGGGCGAGCAGGTCAAGCATATGGTCGAAGAACCCGATGCCGGTGGTCGAATTCGACACACCGGTACCATCGAGATTCACGGAGACCTCGATCTGGGTCTCCTTGGTGGCGCGCTTGATCGTCGCCTTGCGCATCGAATGGGCCTCTTGCTGGCTGAAAACGCGGTCTTTTAACAGGGGGATGACAGGGACGCCACCGCAGTGCGGCGGATTCGGAAGCGATCTTGCGGCATATGGTGACCGGAATCCGGTCTTTGGGCCGCATTTGCATCCATCCGCCACCGTGCCTAGATCAGACCCTCACGAGGATACCCATGAGCAACCATTCTTCCGCCTCCGGCGATGCATCGTCCCTGATCTGGCACGGCACCACCATTTTGACCGTCCGTAAAAATGGCAAGGTCGTGGTCGGCGGCGACGGGCAGGTCTCCATCGGCCAGACCGTGATCAAGTCCAATGCCAAAAAGGTCCGTAAACTGGGCAAAGGCGACGTGATCGGCGGCTTTGCCGGCGCCACCGCCGACGCTTTCACCCTGTTCGAGCGGCTGGAAGCCAAGCTGGAACAGTATCCCGGCCAGCTCACCCGCGCCGCCGTCGAGCTCGCCAAGGACTGGCGCACCGACCGCTACCTCCGCCGGCTCGAAGCCATGATGATCGTGGCCGACAAGTCGGTCTCACTGGTCCTCACCGGCACCGGCGACGTGCTGGAGCCCGAAGCGGGCGTGATGGCCATCGGTTCCGGCGGCAACTACGCGCTGGCGGCCGCTCGTGCATTGGCCGACACCACCGACCAGGACGCCGAAAGCATCGTCCGCAAGTCGCTGGATATCGCCGCCGATATCTGCGTCTACACCAACCGCAATCTCACCATCGAAACGCTGGATGTCGGCTGATCGATGACCGCGATCGGGGGCGAAACAGGTTCTTCAGCGCGCCCCGCCTTCAGCGCCGGGCGCTTTGTCCTGATCGTCCTCGGCCTCCTGATCGCGCAGGCCGTCATCCTCTACGCGATGGGGCGGCTGCCAATCTGCGCCTGCGGCACGATCAAACTCTGGCACGGCGTGGTGCTCAGCTCCGAGAATTCGCAGCATCTCACCGACTGGTACACGCCATCCCACATCCTGCACGGCTTCATCTTCTATGCACTGACCTGGCTGGTGATGCCGCGCTTTTCCTGGATGGCGCGCCTGATCGTCGCCATGCTGATCGAAGGCGGCTGGGAGCTGCTGGAGAATTCGAGCTGGATCATCGAGCGCTACCGCGCTGGCACCATCTCGCTCGACTATTACGGCGACAGCATCGTCAATTCGATCGCCGACACTGTTTCGATGATCACCGGCTTCCTGCTGGCGCGCAAGCTGCCGGTCGCCCTCACGATCGCCATTGCCCTGTTGTTCGAAATTCTGGTCGGCCTGCACATTCGCGACAATCTCACTTTGAACGTGATCATGCTGATTCATCCGTTCGAAGCGATCCGCACCTGGCAGGCTGGCCCGCCTATCATCTGACCCGCTTGTCCCGGTAACCCTGGAAACCTACGTAAAGCCTATGACCGACTTCTCCCCCCGCGAAATTGTTTCCGAACTCGACCGTTTCATCGTCGGCCAGCACGACGCCAAGCGCGCGGTCTCCATCGCGCTGCGCAATCGCTGGCGCCGGCTGCAGCTCACTGGCTTGCTACGTGAAGAAGTCCTGCCGAAGAATATTCTGATGATCGGACCCACCGGCGTCGGCAAGACCGAGATCGCGCGCCGCCTGGCAAAACTCGCCGGCGCGCCGTTCCTGAAGGTGGAAGCGACAAAATTCACCGAGGTCGGCTATGTCGGCCGCGATGTGGAGCAGATCATCCGCGATCTGCTCGAAGTCGGTATTGCGCAGACCCGCGAGAAGAAGCGCAAGGATGTGCAGGCACGCGCGCAGCTCGCCGCCGAGGATCGCGTCGTCGATGCGCTGGTCGGCGCCAATGCCAGCGCGGCGACCAAGGAATCGTTCCGCAAGAAGCTGCGCAATGGCGAACTCAACGACAAGGAAATCGAGATCGAGGTGGCGTCATCGGGCGGCCCGTCGATGTTCGAGATCCCCGGCATGCCCGGCGCGCAGATGGGCGCCATCTCGCTCGGCGACATTTTTGGCAAGATGGGCAAGCAGACCAAGACGCGGCGGCTGCGCGTGGAAGATGCGCATGAGCCGTTGGTAAGCGAGGAAGCCGACAAGCTGCTCGACAACGACCAGGTGGTGCAGGAAGCAATCTCGGTGGTCGAGAACAACGGCATCGTGTTCCTCGACGAGATCGACAAGATCTGCGTGCGCGATGGGCGCAGCGGCGGCGAAGTCTCGCGTGAAGGCGTGCAGCGTGACTTGCTGCCGCTGATCGAAGGCACCACGGTTTCGACCAAGCATGGCGCGGTGAAAACGGAGCACATCCTGTTCATCGCATCCGGCGCATTCCACATCGCCAAGCCGAGCGACCTGCTGCCGGAATTGCAGGGTCGCCTGCCGATCCGCGTCGAACTGGATGCTCTGACGCGCGACAACATGCGCCGCATCCTCACTGAGCCGGAAGCATCACTGATCAAGCAATATGTGGCGCTGCTGCAGACCGAAGGCGTGACGCTGGAATTCACTGATGATGCCATCGATGCACTGGCAGATGTGGCTGTGGCAGTGAATTCAACCGTCGAGAATATCGGCGCACGGCGTCTGCAGACGGTGATGGAGCGGGTGCTGGACGAGATTTCCTTCACCGCTCCGGACAAGCATGGCGAGACCATCCGCATCGATGCCGATTATGTGCAAAAGCATGTGGGCGATCTGTCGAAGAATACGGATCTGAGCCGGTTTATTTTGTAACCGAACACTCTCACTGTCATCGCCCGGCTCGACCGGGCGATCTAGTAAACGCGATCTCGATGATACACTCTGTCGGTGTTTACTGGATCACCCGCTCCAAGCGCGCAATTGCGCGCCAGGGCGGGTGATGACAATCGGAGCGCAAGCTACCTCGCCCGCCTTACCCTGACATAAAGCGCACCGGCACCGCCGTGCCCGATATGCGCTTCCTCGAATCCCACCACCAACGCGCGAAACTCCGGCAGGCCCAGCCAGATCGGCACCTGACGCCGCAAAATGCCGCGTTCGGATTCGAGGCTGCCGGTGCGGCCCTTGCCGGTGATGATCAGCACGAAGGACATGCCGTCGTAACTCGCACGCTGCAGGAACGTGGCGAGCGCACGATGGGCACGCTCCTGCGTCATGCCGTGCAGGTCGAGCCGCGCATCGATCTCCCTGCGGCCACGTGACAACTGCGAGCGTTCGCGACGACCGAGCACCGCCAATGGGGGCATCGTCGGAGCAACATGCTTCACTACTTTGGCCGGCGGCGCCTCCACCAGTTTGCGCGACATGGGCAGAGCAGGCGGCGGCGGCGCGGCCTCGATCACCACGGGGTCCGGCTTCACGATCCGCGTCCGCTTGCGCAGCGGCTTCACTTGTTTGGCGACACCTTCCCACAACACGCGTTCGTCCTCGCTGAGGGACGATGACGACGGCGGGGCGGATCGATGATCTGTGGCGGACGCGAGCGTTTCATTGCCAGGGGAAGCGGAAGAACGACGACGGCTGCGCCGGCGCGCGGCGATGGACACGACGCTTATACTTGGCACGCTGCGGCTTGGCTTCCTGTTTCGCCTCTGGCGGAGGATTCTTGGCGAGTTGTGGCGCCGATGTCGGCCGCGCCTCCGGCATCGGGATGGCGGCAACGGCAGCCGCCGGAACGGCAATCGCTGCAATCTCGGCCGGCTTCGGCGCGGGCAGTGGCACGGTGGTCGCAGCAGGGATTGCCGGTTTGGCCTCCGATACGGGCTCGGTTTTGGCGGCAGCAGGCTTCTCGGGCGTTGCCGCAGGCGCCTTTGCTGTTTCCGGTTTCGCAGTCTCCGCTTTCGGCGGTTCGGGCTTCACGGCCTCTGTCTTCGGCGGCTCCGCCTTCGCAACTTCGACCTTCGCCGGCTCGGTCACCGGTGTCTGCGGAAACAGTTTTGCGATCTTCGCCGACGGCCTGATATCCGGCAGCGGCATATTGTGGCCACGCGCGGAGGGATCGAGGCTGTTCGGCACCAGCATGACGAATTTCGCGGGATGCTTGATGCGGCCGGCGATCCGGCCCATCTCGGTGCCGGCGCCGAAATAGAGATCGGCGCGGGCCGGGCCGACAATCGCCGAGCCCGTATCCTGCGCCACCATCAGGCGGCGGAATGGCGTCTTCGAGATCTCGGTTTCGATCGGCAATTCGCCTTCGACAAAGAACGGCGTGCCATAGACATGCAGCGCCTTGTCGACGGCGATGGAGCGGCCCGGCGTCAGCGGCACGCCCTGCGCGCCCACCGCCTCATCTTTCTCGGAGAGCTGCACTTCGCGGAAGAACACGAACGCCTTATTCTGCCGGCGCACTTCATTGGCCGCGTCCGGATTTTCCTCAAAATATTGCCGGATGCGCTGCATCGACATCTGCTCGCGCGGAATGATGCCGCGATCGATCAGCACGCGGCCGACCGGCGTATAGCGGTAGCCGTTGTGGGAATCGTAGTTGATACGAACGAAGCTGCCATCTTCCATCCGCACGCGCGCGGAGCCCTGGATCTGCGAGAACAAGAGATCCGTCTGGCTCTTCAGCCAGGCGATCTCCAGTCCGCGACCGGCAATGGCGCCATCCTCGATCTGCGCGCGATCATAATAAGGGACAAGCTTGCGGCGGCCGATCTTGCGGAAGACATCGCCGCTATTGGGCAGGCTGGGTGACGCCTGGCTATATCCGCGCACGAACAGGTTCGACGGCCGGCGATAGACCGGCACCGTATAGACATCGGTTTTCGTCTTCGAGCCATCGACGATGGGCTCATAGTAACCGGTGACAAAACCTTCGGGCTCGCCGAGGCGCGAGATGCGAACAGGCCGGAAATTGGTTTCGAAGAAAACGCGCGTCTTCGCGGCGTCGCTCACATCCGCCGATTTCGCAGCGGCGCAGGCATCACGCAGGGAATCGCCGAGGGTCTTGGAATCGGTGGATGGTTTGCGCTGAGCCGAGATCGGGCGGCAGCTCGCCTGGAATGCCGCAAAGGCCTCGCGCGGATCGTCCTCGCTCCAGCCTGCGATTTCCGACCACGGCACCGGCATATATTGGCTGCCAGGAAACTCGAACGGAGATTCGCGCACCGGATTGTAGCGCGGGACATAAGCCTCGGAATGTCCGCGGCTTTTATATTTGTGATTGAGGCTGCGCGCGTCGGCGGCGCCCGCCAGCAGAGTGACGACGCATGCCGAGGCACACGCAGCAAGCGCCGCGTGTCGCCGTAGCTTATTGGCCGGCGCCGGTGCCAACCAGCTTCCAGTTCGGATCGCGCGAGGACAGATCGCGGGCAAAGGTCCAGACGTCGGTGATGTCAGACACGCTCTCGGCGTTGCCATCGACCACGTTGCCGGCCTTGTCGCGCGTCGCCGAAATCATCTGCGACACGAAGCGGATAGTCAGCTGCGCGGTGCGATCGCGCACTTCCGCGCCGACGATATCCGCTTTGTCGATGGAGACGAAGCGGGTCTCGGTCTTCAGCTCATTGCTCTCGCGATCCTTGATGGCGGCGTCGAAGCTGTCGAACACTTCGCCGGAGAGCAGATCCTTGAGCGCGCGGCGGTCGCCATTGGCGAATGCCAGCACGATCATTTCATAGGCACTCTTGGCGCCGGTCAGGAAGTGACGCGCATCGAAGGACGAATCCTGCTCGACCATGGCATCGAGGCCGGCGGCCAGCGGCGTGCCCGGTTCGGCGATCCCCTTCCAGCGCTCTGCCGGCGAAATTTCGGCCGCCGGGGCAGGCTGGGTCTGGTCAATCGGGCTTCCAGGCATGGACACGACATTGCCATCCTGCGGCAGCGTCTCACGGGCGGCGGTCCGGTCAAACGGCGGACGTTCCTCTCCGGTACGCTGTCCGAGCACATTGCGCAGGCGCAGGAAGATAAAGACCGCCAGTGCCAGGAAGATGATGGTGTAAATGTCCACGACTGTCGCTTTCTGATCGATGCCGGGTTTTGGGGCCCGGGAAGAAGATGCCGCGGAACACGATACATCATTGGCGGCGCAATCTCATCTAGACATGAAAC
This sequence comes from Tardiphaga alba, assembly GCF_018279705.1. Classification (NCBI taxonomy): domain Bacteria; kingdom Pseudomonadati; phylum Pseudomonadota; class Alphaproteobacteria; order Hyphomicrobiales; family Nitrobacteraceae; genus Tardiphaga; species Tardiphaga alba. Next base: position 206,084 of record NZ_CP036498.1, on the reverse strand, counting down.
CTAGTCCAGCCAATGGCATGCCCTGTCGGGGGGCCTGCGGCAAAGCGGCCCCGCTCCAGACGGCAATAACGCCGGAGCGGCCGACAAGTTCTCTGGCCCAAACAACAAGCAGGCGCGGAAGGCGCGGCATATCAGCCGGTTAGGACGAATCAACCGCTGTAACGGGTGCCAAAGTCGGCCATTGAACCAGTCCAATCGGGCGTTGCTGTCCTTGTCGAAACCCGCAGCCATATGATAGCCACTCGCCCCCATAGAGGGGCCGCCTGACGCGGCTTTTCGCGGCGAATCGGCCAAAGCCGCCCGGCGGCGCTTCAGGAGATTTTCGACATGGCAAATGGCAACGGCAACGCTCCCGAGGCGTCTCCCCCCAGCTGAACGTACTGGCCCAGTACACCAAGGATCTCTCCTTCGAGAACCCGAATGCCCCGGGCTCGCTGGCTCCCCAGCAGCAGCAGCCGAACATCAATATCCAGATCAATGTCGGCGCCAACAACCTGTCGGACACCGAATATGAAGTGACCCTGTCCATCGAGGGCAAGGCCGACGCCAATGGTTCGGTGCTGTTTTCGTTCGAGCTGGCCTATGCCGGCGTATTCCGCATCGTCAACGTGCCGCAGGAAAACCTGCACCCGCTGATCATGATCGAGTGCCCGCGCCTGCTGTTCCCGTTCGCCCGCGAAATCGTCGCCACCGCCGTGCGCGACGGCGGCTTCCCGCCCTTGATGCTGGACCCGGTCGATTTCGTCGGCCTGTATCGCCAGAACCTCGAGCGTCAGCAGGCTGAAGCCGGCCAGGCGAATTAAGCTTCTTAACCTCTCCCCGCTCTGCGCGGGAGAGGTCGATGCTCGCATGCGAAGCATGAGAGCGTCGGGTGAGGGCGAGGCACTATGTGCAATCGATCTCACATCCATCGGATCGAAGATTTGGGATCCGAGATACCTTTATTGGCTCATCTCCCGAGCATGCCCCTCATCCGACCGCGCTTCGCGCGGCCACCTTCTCCCCGCAAAGAGCGGGGAGAAGGAATTACCCAGCCGCCTTGTCCGGCTCGCCCCAGAATTCCGACCAGATTTGTTTGTCGCCGAGCGTGCCGACAAAGGCACGATGCGTGGCGCGATCATCGTCCGTCACGCGGGGCGCCAGGGCCACCTCACGCTGACGGCGCGGCGCATCACCGACATTGCTGCGGACGAGTATCGGCGCATCATCCGCCAGAATCAGCGACGACTGCCGCGCACCGACCAGATCGATGTAGACCTCGGCCAGAAGCTCGGAATCGAGCAATGCGCCGTGCTTGGTGCGGCGGGAAATATCGATGGAATAGCGGACGCAGAGATCATCGAGCTTGTTCGATACGCCGGGATGCTTGCGGCGGGCGATCAGCAGCGTATCGACCAGACGATCACGCGGCACTGCTGGACGCTTGATGCGATCAAGTTCCATATTGATGAAGCCAAGGTCGAACGAGCCGTTATGCATCACCAGCGGCGAATCACCGATGAAGGCCATGAAGTCGTCGGCCACTTCATGGAAGAGCGGCTTGGTGGACAGGAATTCCGCTGACAGGCCGTGAACGTTGAACGCCTCCTGCGGCATGTCGCGCTCGGGATTGATATAGACGTGAAACGTCTGGCCGGTCGGCAGGCGATTGAAGATTTCGAGACAGCCGATTTCCACCAGACGATCGCCGCGTAGCGGATCGAGGCCGGTGGTTTCCGTATCCATGACGATTTCGCGCATTGGTGTATCGACTCAGCAAATCAGGCAGGAATTTTAAGGGCGACGTCTAGGCAGCTTAGCAGCCTCGACAAGAATTTCAGCGATCCGGGCGCGCACGGGCTCGATCCCGTGTGAGGTATCCACCACGAAGTCGGCGCGTTTGCGCTTTTCCGCATCGGGCAGCTGCCGCGCCAGAATGGCGTCAAGCTTTTCTTCGGTCATGCCGTCACGGGCCAGGATCCGCTCACGCTGGGTCTTCGCATCGGTGGAGACGACGACGATCCCATCGACGCGCTTGTCACCACCGGTCTCGAACAGCAGCGGCACATCAACAACGGCAATGTCAGCGCCGGAAGCTTCGGCATCATCGAGGAATTTCTTGTGATGCTTGGCGAGCAGGGGATGCACGATGCCTTCCAGCTTCTTCATCGCATCCGCGTCGTGCACGACCAGCGGCGAGAGCTTTGTGCGATCGACCTTGCCATCCACCGTGGTGCCGGGAAACGCCGCTTCGATCAGCGGCACCGCTTCATTTTCATAGACCATGTGCACGGTGGCATCGGCGTCATAGACGGGCACGCCGGCTTCCACGAACAGTTTTGCGGTGGTCGATTTCCCCATGCCGATCGAGCCGGTCAGCCCCAAGACGCGCATTCCCATTCCCTCATTTTATGCCGTCATTGCGAGGAGCGCAGCGACGAAGCAATCCAGCTCTTTCTTCACTTGGCTTCTGGATTGCTTCGTCGCCTTCGGCTCCTTGCAATGACGGTGAATTAAATTCCAATCATGCCTTCGCCGCGCAGAAATTTCAAAAGCGGCAGCAGCGGCAGGCCAAGGATCGTAAAATGATCGCCTTCGATCAGCTCGAACAGATGCACGCCCAGGCCTTCGAGCTGATAGGCGCCGACACTGGTCGTCACCCTGTCGCCGGCGGCATCGAGATAGGCGTCGATGGCGGCATCGTCGAGCTGGCGCATGGTCATATGCGCCACCGAGACATGTGAGAACAAGGTCGCGCCGTCGCAGGCCACCGCGATCGCCGAATGCAGTTCATGCGTCTTGCCCGAGAGGTCACGCAATTGCTGCGCCGCCTGGTCGCGGCCGGTCGGCTTGTTGAACAGCCGGTCGCCGACCGACAATGTCTGGTCGGCGCCGACCACATAGCGTCCGGGGTGTCGCAGCGAGACGAAGGCCGCCTTCTGCTCGGCGAGCAAAGCGGCGATGTCGCCAGGCGCGGTCAGATTGGAACGCTGCTGAATGCCGCGTTCGTCGATATCCGCGGGAGCTGCGTCGAAGGTAATGCCGGCACCGGCCAGCAGCATGCGTCGCGCCGCACTTTGCGACGCCAGAATCAGCGGCTGTTCGCCGCGCCAGATGGTCATTCCTGCATCCGTTGTCGCTGGCGGTCCGCCAGCAATTTCATGATCGCCGCAGCGGTCTCTTCGATCGAGCGGCGCGTCACCTCGAGCAGAGCCCAGCCATATTTGGCGCTGAGCTTGCGCGCATAGGTGACTTCATCGGTCACCGCCTGACGGTCGATATAATCGTCATTCGCCGTATCGCTACCGATCGAGAGCAGCCGGTTCTGCCGGATCTGGATCAAACGTTCCGGCGTCGCATGTAGACTGACCACCAGCGGCTTCTTCAGCGACTCGAGCTGCTTCGGAATAGGGATTCCGGGGACGAGCGGAACATTGGCGGTGCGGATGCCACGATTTGCCAGATAGATGGAGGTCGGCGTCTTCGACGTCCGCGACACGCCGACCAGGACCACATCGGCCTCTTCCAGCCCGTCGGTATGCTGCCCGTCATCATGCATCATCGAATAATTCAGCGCGTCGATCCGCTTGAAATATTCCGCGTTGAGAACGTGCTGCGCGCCGACACGGCCGGAGGTGGAGGCACCGAGGTAATTCTGGAACAGCTGCATCACCGGCCCGATGATCGAAAGGCTCGGCGAATTGATCTCCTGGCACTTGGCTTCCAGCCGTTCGACCAAATCCTTCTCAAGCAGCGTGAACAGCACGATGCCCGGCGCTTCCTCGATCTCGGTCAACACGCGGTCGAGCTGCTTCTGGCTGCGCACCAGCGGATAGACATGCTCGACGGGCGTCACGTTCGAATATTGCGCGGCCACGGCGCGGGCGACCGTGATCAGCGTCTCACCGGTGGAATCGGAGACGAGATGAAGGTGAAAAAAGCTGCCGGTGGTATGCACCATAACCCTGTGTGTTCTGTGGATCGCTGTGGAGATTTTCAGCGGAATCGGCGGCGGTGGCGAGGCGGCCGGGATAACCCGGATTCTTCTACACAGGCCTGCCTGCGGGGACACCGTTTGGCGACGTTCACAATGATAATGGGGTTATGTGGATTTGTCTCTCCGGAATCCCGCCCGGACGTCCCGCAAAGCTCGACGCCGCCTATCTTTATGGATCGCAAGAGGACTCGCAGAAGATTCAGATGGCGGTGTGCACAAGCATGGGATGACACGGGGATGACGTTGTGTCCGCCAAATCCACGGTCAAACAGACTCAAACCTTAAGAATCTAATAATAGATTGAGGGAAGAGGTTCGTGCGGATAGAGCACGGATAACCGCGTTGATCGCGCTTGCGGGCAACGGCGATGCGGGTCAGATGTTCCCCAACGATCCCGCGTATCCTCCTGATAGAGGCTAAGGCTTAGCAATGTATGAATGGGCGAAAGCTCTGCACATCGTCGCCGTCATCTCCTGGATGGCGGGCATGCTCTATCTGCCACGGTTGTTCGTCTATCACTGCGATGCCGAGGTTGGCTCCAAGCAGTCCGAGACCTTCAAGGTGATGGAGCGACGGCTGCTCAAGGCCATCATCAATCCAGCGATGATGGTCACCTGGATCCTTGGTCTCTATTTGGCGTGGTCCGGCGGCTGGTTCACATCAGGCTGGTTTCACGCGAAGCTCTTCCTAGTGCTGGTGATGTCCGGCGTTCATGGCTTCCTGACCAGCCGGGTGCGCGACTTCGCGCTTGACCGCAACACGCGAAGCGCGAAATTCTACAAGATTCTCAATGAGGTACCGACCGTCCTGATGATCCTGATCGTGATCCTGGTGGTGGTGAAGCCGTTCTGAGAATAATTTTCGCCGCTCAGATTTCGATCATGCCGGCACTTCCGGCGATCTTGCGCGTTGAGCGGATGTCCCATATGTTCGAGTTCTCCCACCCGACGCAGGCGATGCGGTTCGACCCGGCTTTTAAATCCGCCGGCCGCCACATCAGGCTTGAAGTCTCTTCAGCACCTTAACCGCTCAAGACTTCTCTGCCGGAGACCTGCGGACTTTCGTGACTCTTTTGAGCGTCCGCACCTTCTCCAGCAGCTTGCACTCCCCCTCCGATCTTCCACAGGACCACTCCCAATGCGGGAAATGAAACTTCAAGACCTCAAAGCCAAGACGCCAGCCGAGCTCGTCTCGTTTGCGGAAGAGCTGGGGGTCGAAAATGCCTCGACCATGCGCAAGCAGGAGCTGATGTTTGCCTGCCTCAAGCAACTGGCGCTGCAGGAAACCGACATTATCGGCGAAGGCGTCGTCGAGGTGCTCTCCGACGGCTTCGGCTTCCTCCGCTCGTCGGACGCCAATTACCTGCCGGGCCCGGACGACATCTACGTTTCGCCCTCGCAGATCCGCCGTTTCGGTCTGCGCACCGGCGATACCGTCGAAGGCCATATCCGCAGCCCGAAGGAGGGCGAACGCTATTTCGCGCTGCTCAAGGTCAACACGCTGAACTTCGAGGATCCTGAGAAGTCCAAGCACAAGGTCAATTTCGACAACCTGACCCCGCTGTTCCCGAACGAGCGCTTCCGCCTCGAACTGGAAGATCCGACCCGGAAGGATCTTTCCCCGCGCGTCATCGACATCGTGGCGCCGATCGGCAAGGGCCAGCGCGCGCTGATCGTCGCGCCACCGCGCACGGGTAAAACCGTGCTGATGCAGAACATCGCGCATTCGATCACGGCCAATCATCCGGAATGCTATCTGATCGTTCTTCTGATCGACGAACGCCCGGAAGAAGTCACCGACATGCAGCGCTCGGTGAAGGGCGAGGTCGTCTCCTCGACCTTCGACGAACCCGCCACCCGTCACGTCCAGGTCGCCGAAATGGTGATCGAGAAGGCCAAGCGCCTGGTCGAGCATGGCCGCGACGTGGTCATCCTGCTGGATTCGATCACCCGCCTCGGTCGCGCCTACAACACCGTGGTGCCGTCGTCGGGCAAGGTGCTGACCGGCGGTGTTGACGCCAACGCCCTGCAGCGTCCGAAGCGCTTCTTCGGCGCCGCGCGTAATGTCGAGGAAGGTGGCTCGCTCACCATCATCGCCACCGCGCTGGTCGATACCGGCAGCCGCATGGACGAAGTGATCTTCGAAGAATTCAAGGGCACCGGTAACTCGGAACTCATCCTGGACCGCAAGGTCTCCGACAAGCGCACCTTCCCGGCGATCGATATTTCCCGCTCGGGCACGCGCAAGGAAGAGCTCATCACCGATCCTCAGGTGCTCAAGAAGATGTATGTCCTCCGCCGCATCCTCAATCCGATGGGCACGATGGACGCCATCGACTTCCTGCTCGACAAGCTCCGCAACACGAAGAGCAATTCGGAATTCTTCGATTCGATGAATACGTAAGGGCGAGAAGCTCTGACGATGAAGGCGTCGCTGGAAACAGCGGCGCCTTTTTGTTTTTGGCCACCCACTCCGTTGTCATCGCCCGCGAAAGCGCGCGACCCAGTAAACATTGGCTGTCGCTTTGATCACTGCCGTCAGTGTCTACTGGATCGCCCGCTTTCGCGGGCGATGACAAAAGAGGGGCACGTGAGAATCCCGTTGCACCTCACCCCCACCATCGTCAAATAGGAGATGCATCCGCGCGATCAGACCATTTACGCACTCTCCTCCGGCCGGCCCCCGACCGCGATCGCCATCGTGCGCGTCTCGGGTCCGCGCGCCGGCGCGACGCTTGAACGCCTCGCCAAGAAAATCCCGATACCGCGCATGGCCACCCATGTGCTGCTCGCCGACGACAAGCTCGGTCCCATCGACGACGCCGTAGTGCTTTGGTTTCCCGGACCTGCCAGCGCGACCGGCGAGGACACTGCTGAATTCCACATCCACGGTGGCCGCGCGGTTCTCACCTCCCTCTTCGAAGCGCTGGCGTCCATCGATGGTCTCCGTCCGGCAGAGCCCGGTGAATTCACCCGCCGCGCTTTCGAGAACGGCAAGCTCGATCTCACCGAAGCCGAGGGCCTCGACGATCTCATTCATGCCGACACTGACCGCCAGCGGAGGCAGGCGCTTCGCCAGCTCAAGGGCCTGCTCGGCGACAAGGCCCGCAACTGGCGCCAGCAGATCATCGAAGCTCTTGCGTTGGTCGAAGTCGGAATCGACTTTTCCGACGAGGGCGATGTCTCAACCGAGCTGATGGCGCCCGCGCTCGAAAAGGCCGCAGCGCTCCATCGTGAAATCGAGCAGGTCCTATCGGCGCAGGGTCGCAGCGAAAGACTGCGCGGCGGTCTCGTCGTTGCCATCGCCGGCCAGCCCAATGTCGGCAAGTCCACCTTGATGAACCAGCTTGCCCGTCGCGATGTCGCGATCGTCTCACCGCATGCGGGGACAACGCGCGATGTGATCGAGGTGCAGCTCGATCTCGACGGCTACCCGGTCACCGTGATCGACACCGCCGGTATTCGTGAAACCATCGATCCCGTAGAAGAAGAGGGCGTTCGTCGCGCGCGCGCCCGAGCCGTCGAAGCGGATCTCGTTTTGTGGCTGGTGGATTCAGTTGATGCCGCGCGGCCGGAAGGTTGGCTGACCGAAAGCGATGCGCCGGTCTGGGTCATTAGGACGAAGACCGATGTAGCTACTATTAGCTCGGCAGACGCAACGCTCTCGATTTCGGCCGAGCGCGGCGACGGCATGAGCGAGCTGATGTCCGCACTGGTCGCATTCGCATCCCAATATTTCGGGCAGGGCGAAGCAGGTTTCATCACCCGCGATCGTCAACGCGACCTGCTTCGTCGCACGGCCAATTTGCTGCAGCATGCCGCAAGATCAGCGCAACAAGGTGACGAGCTGGTCGCAGAAGATTTGCGCGCCGCCGCGCATCAGCTCGGGCGATTGCTCGGGCGGGTCGATGTGGAAGATGTGCTCGATAGCATATTTAGGGATTTTTGCATAGGTAAGTAATAAATCCTATCACTGTGTTTCACGTGAAACATTTCTCTGCCCTCATGGTGAGGAGGCGCGTAGCGCCGTCTCGAACCATGAAATCGCTTGGATCCTGCCAAGCCGCCATCCTTCGAGACGCCGCTGCGCGGCTCCTCAGGATGAGGGGTCGGTGGAAAGGAATATGAATTAGTTTCCCTGTTTCACGTGAAACACGGCCCTCTCAGAATCTCCTTCAATCTTGTCCACAGGCGCGGTAGAAGCTGCGCCCATGCAAGACAAGTTCGATGTCATCGTTATCGGTGGTGGACACGCCGGCTGCGAAGCTGCGGCCGCGGCTGCGCGCATGGGCGCCCATACGGCGTTGGTGACCCATCGCTTCGCCACCATTGGGGCCATGTCCTGCAATCCTGCGATAGGTGGTCTGGGTAAGGGCCACCTTGTCCGCGAGGTCGATGCTCTTGATGGGCTGATGGGCCGCGTTGCGGATGCCGGTGGCATCCAGTTCCGCATGCTCAATCGTAAGAAGGGTCCGGCCGTCCGGGGGCCGCGCACCCAGGCCGACCGCAAGCTATACGCCGCCGCCATGCAGGCTGCGATCACCGCAACCGAAAATCTCAGTGTCATTGAAGGCGAGGCCGACGATCTCCTCACGGCCAATGGCCGGGTGACGGGTATCCGCCTGGCCGATGGCCGGGAACTCAGCGCCGGCGCCGTGGTGATCACTACGGGAACTTTCCTCCGCGGCTTGATCCATCTCGGCGAGAAGAACTGGCCCGCCGGTCGCATCGACGAAGCGCCAGCGCTCGGCTTGTCAAAAGCCTTCGAGCGCATCGGCTTTACCCTCGGCCGTCTCAAGACCGGCACTCCGCCGCGCCTCGACGGCAAGACCATCGACTGGTCCGCGGTCGAGATGCAGTCGGCGGATGATCCGCCGGAGCCGTTCTCGGTGATGACCGACCGTATCACCACGCCCCAGATCCAGTGCGGCATCACCCGCACGACGCCGGCCACCCACGAAGTGATCCGCGCCAATGTGCATCGCTCACCGATGTATTCCGGCCAGATCAAGAGCTCCGGCCCGCGCTATTGCCCGTCCATCGAGGACAAGATCGTTCGCTTCGGCGATCGCGATGGTCATCAGATCTTTCTGGAGCCCGAAGGGCTCGATGACGACACCGTCTATCCCAACGGCATTTCCACCTCGCTTCCGGAAGAGGTTCAGGTTTCGATCCTGGCTTCGATCCCCGGTCTCGAGCGTGTGCGGATGATCAAGCCCGGCTATGCTATTGAATACGACCATGTCGATCCCCGTGAACTCGATCCGACTCTTCAGGCGAAGCGGATGCCGGGCCTGTTTATGGCCGGGCAGATCAACGGCACCACAGGCTATGAAGAAGCCGCCGCCCAGGGCCTTGTGGCTGGTCTGAACGCAGCGCTTGCCGCGTCGGGCTCGGCGCCGGCCGTATTTGACCGCGCAGATGGCTATCTCGGTGTGATGATCGACGATCTCGTGACCCGCGGCATCTCAGAGCCCTATCGGATGTTCACGTCCCGGGCCGAATATCGCCTGACTCTTCGCGCTGACAATGCTGATCAGCGCTTGACCGACAAGGGTATTGCTCTTGGCTGTGTCGGCAGCGCCCGTATTGCCCGCCATACGGCGAAGATGGATGCGCTGGCGGCCGGCAAGGCTCTGACCAAGGAGCTGTCGATCACCCCGAACGGGGCGGCGAAGCATGGCCTGTCCCTCAATCACGATGGCCAGCGCCGATCGGCGTTCGATCTTCTCTCTTATCCGGAGAGTGAGTGGTCTACCGTAATCCGAATCTGGCCCGAACTCTCGGCCATTGACCCAGCCATCGGCACCCATATCGAGATCGACGCCAAATATGATGTCTATCTCAAGCGCCAGACGGCCGACGTCGAGGCTTTCCGCCGCGATGAAGGTCTATTGTTGACCGATGTCGATTACGACTTGGTGCCCGGGCTCTCGAACGAGGCCCGTGCGAAGCTCAAGGCGGCTTCGCCGCGGACCGTCGGGCAGGCGGGTCGTCTGGATGGTGTCACACCAGCCGCTTTGGCGATCCTGACCGCTTATCTACGCCGGGATGCCCGCAGGACCGCGACGATCAGCGTCGCTTGATCTGTTTCACGTGAAACGGACGGTTAGATCTCGGTATTGCCGGATTCCCGCCGGGGCCAGAAGGCCAAGGCCGCGACCATCAGGACAAATAGCGCCACCGCGACCATCACCTGAATAACGCCGAAGTTTAGCGCATCGCGGGACACAAAGAGCGCGGTAATAGGCGCTGCCAATACCAGGAATAGCCGAGTAATCAGTTCCATGGTCTCATCCTCCGAGGATGAGATCATCATTGCGGTATTTAGGGACGGGTCATTGATACGGCTCAAGCCGGACGGGCCGATCTGAAGTCGTTTCACGTGAAACAGGCTTATGGCTTCTGCTTTCTGGGAGCTGGCAGCGCATGTTGCCATGCCATCTCCAGCGCTGCTGCCAGTTCGATTGTCTTCAGCTTCGCCAAGGTGCCCACCGTCCAACCCTGCTGGCCCCAAGCATTTGGCACTGGCGAAAATGCGTCAGGCATAACCTCGCACTTCAGGGCTTGTTCGTCCGGGGTGAGTTTGAAGTTCGCGGTGAGCCCGTCCGCGGCCAGAGTCACGAATATCCGCTTCACCTTGAACGCCGTCCGATCGAAATGCGGAGCGGACGTCACGCCATCCAGCGCAAGAGCCAGCTCGCGAAGAGAAGATGCATCGGCCATGGCGGATCGATCCTCTAAAGCTCCGGCGAATTGGAGATGATCTCGGCCAATTCCATCTCCGAGAGCCAGTACAAGGCACGCATCGCTTCATAGGGATCGCCGGGGAGTCCAAGCGCAGTAGCGAAAGCGGGCTCGGTCTTCATGCCCTGGAGCCGCAACGCCATGATCTGGTCCCTTAGAGCGAAACCTGCGAGGTCCAGAAGCTGTCGCTCTACGACGAAATGCTGCCAACCGGACTGTTCAGCAACGAGTTCGGTGCTGGCGAAGATCTCGAACGGCCAGCTCTCGGCTTTGAACTTCGCGATCAAAGGTCGGCCTCTGGCCGACCACCGATACAGAGTGAAATCATCGGCCGAGCTGAAAGCTGTCCATAGCAGGTTGGCGACCACATCAGGGTCCGAGGCTTGGCAAACAATATCGATATCGCTATTGGGCAGGGCGATGCCGAGCGGCAGGGTACCGACGACATGAGGGTCGAACGGCGCGAGGATATCGAGGATGCCGATGCGATCGATGACGGCTTCGTAGGATAGCGACGTCATGTTGTCTCCATGGTTCGAGACGGCGCTTCCGCCTTCGCTCTTCGAGCTTCGGCGGGACAAGTCGCGCCTCTTCGCCATGAGGGCTGGGCAAGAGCTCGACAAGCCAAAGCGTTCCAGCGATGTCGTTACGACACCTTCGCTCACTTTGCTTATCCAGCCATTTACTCCGTCCTCATTCTGAGGTGCGAGCGCAGCGAGCCTCGAAGGATGGCCGCAAGCTCTTAACCGGCTGCATTTCGATAGCCGCCGTCATGGACTCGGAGTAAGACTAATCACTCCCTTCATGATGCACTGATACCGATCCATGGCGCAACGTTCCCAGCCATCTGCTCCCGCTCCGCAACTCGACAGCGACAAAGCCGCAGCACTCCGCCTGACACCTGTTTCACATGAAACAGAAGCGCGGCTCGATCGCTATGTTGCGCTGCTGCTGCAATGGCAGGCCAAGACCAATCTCATTTCACCGACGACATTGCCGCATCTCTGGACGCGCCATATCTCTGACTCGCTGCAGCTGTTGAGGCTGGCGCCGGATGCGCGCATCTGGCTCGACTTCGGCAGCGGCGGTGGTTTTCCCGGTGTGGTGCTGGCCTGTGCCATGGGTGATGTCGGCGGCCACGTTCATCTCGTCGAGCGCAATGCCAAGAAGGCGGCTTTCCTGCGCGAAGCATTACGTGTGACGCAAGCCCCAGGTTCGGTGCACCTCGCGGACATCGGGGATAGTGTGGATAGTTTTCCAAAGCGCGTCGATTGCATCACCGCACGCGCCGTGGCGTCGCTAGATATCATTCTCGGTTTCGCGGCTCCCCACATGAACGGCAGCACCAAGGCGCTGTTTCTAAAGGGTCAAGATGTAGACGCGGAATTGACCGAAGCTACTAAATGTTGGAATATAAGCCCACGCCTGCATGCGAGCCTTACCGGCGGACAAGGCTGGATCGTCGAACTGGACAAGATCGAGCGGCGCGACCCGTCCGCAGATACCATGATGGCCCACGCAAATGACCGTAATTGATCAGGAACATCAAGAGGATAGCACGAAGGCGACCCCTGGCCACCCGCGCATCCTGGCGCTGGCCAATCAGAAGGGCGGCGTCGGCAAGACCACCACCGCGATCAATCTCGGCACCGCACTCGCCGCTATCGGTGAGCGCGTGCTGATCGTCGATCTGGATCCGCAGGGCAATGCCTCCACCGGCCTCGGCATCGATCGCCGCGATCGCGCCTGTTCGACCTATGACGTGCTGACCGGCGACGCGCCGCTGCGCGATGCCGTCGTCGTCACCGCGGTGCCGCGTCTGCATATCGCGGCTTCCACCATGGATCTCTCCGGCCTCGAGCTGGAAATCGGCGGCGCCCGCGATCGCGCCTTCCGTCTGCGCGATGCCATCGGTGAGCTGAACAACAATGTCTCGCCGGGCTCGGACTATACTTATGTGCTGATCGATTGTCCGCCGTCGCTCAATCTTCTCACCGTCAATGCGATGGCCGCGTCGGACGCGATCCTCGTGCCACTGCAGTGCGAATTCTTCGCGCTCGAAGGTCTGTCGCAACTGCTGCAGACGGTGGAGCAGGTGCGCTCGACGCTGAACCCGAGCCTGACCATCCATGGCATCGTCATGACCATGTTCGATGCGCGCAACAACCTGTCGAACCAGGTTGTTGCCGACGTCCGCGAATTCATGGGCAACAAGGTCTATGACACCATGATCCCGCGCAATGTCCGCATTTCGGAAGCGCCGTCCTACGGCAAGCCGGTGCTGGTTTATGATTTGAAGTGCGCCGGCTCCGAGGCCTATCTGCGCCTTGCCACCGAAGTGATCCAGCGCGAGCGTGATATCCGCGCGGCACCGGGCGACGCGGCGTAACGCGCGTGTCGTCCGTAGGATGGGTAGAGCGTAGGCGCATCGCGCCGACGCGAAACCCATCGGCGGAGTTTGCCGCGATGACGGACTGATGGGTTTCGCTGCGCTCGACCCATCCTACGAGTACTGAGTTTCGAGTTTTGGAGTGACCCATGAGTTCAAGGGGATTGGCAATGGCCGATGAAGCGCGTTCGCGGTTGGGCCGGGGCCTGGCAAGTCTGATCGGTGATGTCGGCGGCGAAGCCGCGCAGACCGAGCGTCCGGCGCGTGGCCAACGCAAGGTGCCGATCGAATTCATCAAGCCGAACCCACGCAATCCGCGCCGCACGTTTGCAGATGCGGAGCTGAACGAGCTGGCGTCCTCGATCAAGCAGCACGGCGTGATCCAGCCGATCGTGGTGCGTGCCGTGAAGGGCACCAATGATCGGTTCGAGATCATCGCTGGCGAGCGTCGCTGGCGTGCGTCGCAGCTCGCCGGTCTGCATGAAGTGCCGGTCGTGCCGGTGGATGTCACCGATGCCGCGGCGATGGAAATCGCCATCATCGAAAACATCCAGCGCGAAGACCTCAACGCGATGGAAGAGGCGCAGGGCTATCACGCGCTCGCCGAGACCTACAAACACAGCCAGGACGATATCGCAAAGATCGTCGGCAAGAGCCGCAGCCATGTGGCCAACATGATGCGCCTCACCAAACTGCCGGAAGACGTGCAGGCGCTGATCGCATCGAACCAGCTTTCGAATGGTCACGCCCGCGCGCTGATCTCGCTGCCCGATCCGTCCGCTGCCGCGAAGCGCGTGATTGCAGAAGGCCTGAACGTCCGCCAGACCGAAGCGCTTGCGCATGAAGAAGGCGTGCCGGAGCGCGCGCCGCAAAAGCCGCGCGCGGGTTCGGCGCCGAAGGTCGCGAAGGACGCCGACACCATCGCTCTGGAGAAGCGGGTGAGTGATGTGCTCGGGCTGAAAGTGTCGGTCGATCACCGCGATCCCGGCGGCACCGTGGTGATCAAGTATAGCGATCTCGATCAGCTCGACGAGATTTTGAAGCGGCTGGATAAGTAATTATCCGCGACGCTCGATAACCTCTCCCCGTACTTCACGGGGAGAGGTCGCCGCGACTTCGCGGCGGGTGAGGGGCATGGCACGCACTCACCACGTGCCCGGTCCGTCGGATCTCTCCGACCTGACCGGCACTCAATCTTGCATAAAAACTTTTCGCTTCTATGGTTGTGAGATGGCCTTGTGCCATGCCCCTCACCCGATCGGCTCCGCTGCGCTACGCCGCTCGACCTCTCCCCGCGCAAGATGCGGGGAGAGGTTAAGAGCGCCGCCTTGCATTCACGGCAATCGACATCAATGCCCTCTGTGCGATCACCGCACCGAGGGTGTTTTGTTTGCGGACGTCGAGCGCGGCCACTGCGAGCTGATCGATGATTGCTGCCAGTCGTCGTGTGGTGAAATTGCGGAGCGCGGCTTCCACTGCGCCCTTGCGGGAAAAGTGCAAACGCGGAAATCCGCTCTCGGCGGCAGCCGATGGCGACGTACCAGCCTCCACCAGCAGGCTCGCTTTATGCAGCGCCGCGGCCTGCCGCTGAGCCGCCATCATGATCATGCCGGGATAAGTCCCGGCGATCATCGCCTTGTTGAATTCGGTCTCGACCAGTGTCGGATTGCCGGCGAAGGCGCCGTCCACGATCGGGTCGATCTTCAGCTCGGACGCGTCCGCCACGCAGGCCATCACATCGTCCAACGTTACTTCGCCGGTACCATGCGCATAGAGCATCAGCTTGCGCAGCTCGTTGCGCGAGGCCTGGCGATCGCCACCGAGCAGGGACATCAAGGTCGCGCGCGCGTCGTTGGCCATACGCAGATTGGCAAGCTGCAGCTCGTCATTGATCAGCTTCGTCAGGTCGCGTTCGGTGTCCGGATAGCAGGCAATGGCAACGGCCGTCTTTGCCTTCTCGCACACTTTGCGTAACGGCGATTCCGGCCTGAGCTCGCCGGCCTCGATGACGATGCGGCAATCGCGAACCGCCATCTCGCTGAGCGTATCGACGCCGCTGGAAAAGTTCTTCGAGCCGGCGCGGACGCGGATGGCGCGTCGCCCGCCGAACATCGGGATCGTCATCGCTTCCTCGACCAGGCGCGAGGGTTCGGCGGCGAGGTCGTCGCCATCCATGCGCACCAGCGAGAACGGGTCATTGACGTCATCGACCGCCGATTTCACCAGCGCCTCGGCGCGCTCGCGCACCAGGCCGGCGTCGGGGCCATAAAGCAGGATGATCGGCCGGGTGGAATCCGGTCGGTTCAGGAAGAGGTCGATGTCTTTTCCGCGGAGGGCGACCAAGGTGATGTCCTGGGCTTCAATCGACTCAGTCCCTCATGGTGAGGAGCGCGCATTTGCGCGCGTCTCGAACCATGAGATGTTTGGCACTGGCGCGTGCTGCCATCCTTCGAGACGCCGCTTCGCGGCTCCTCAGGATGAGGGCGGAGTATTTAGCTGCCCTTGTAGAAGAACGACGCCAGACGCGTGTTGATGTTATCGGCGATCTCGCCGGCAGCGCGGTTCTCGGCATCGCGATAGGCGCGGGTGCGGGCGAAGCGCTGCTGGCCGCCGGGGATATCATAGGTGACGCGGGCAAAGGTCGAGCCGGTCATCACCTGCTTGCCAGTGGCGATCTCGATCAGGCCGTAAGTGGCGTCGATGCCATAATTCTCCGATGTCGGCAGTGCCGTATTGGGATCGACGATCAGCGAAGTCCGGTTCGGCGTGAAGCGGATCTTCAGCGTATAGAGCGGCGGCATGCCAGTGGCGGCGCCGTACATCTTGAACATCAGCGCGTTGCGAATTTCGACGCCGACGCGCGCCAGTGGCGACGCGGTGGGATAATCGAGCGGCGGCACCTCGACCGAGGCCAGCTTTTCGCGCAGCGCGGGGGAGCCGTCCGCCGTCTTGGCGGCATACATCGGCTGGAAGCAGCCGGCCGTGAGGGCGCCAAGAGCAATAACGGCCGTGAGCCGGGCAGCGATACGGAACTTAGCCGACAACATTCACGATCCTCTGCGGCACCACGATAATCTTCTTGGGCGGCTTGCCGTCCAGCGCCTGTTTTACAGCATCAAGGGCCAGAGCGGCAGCCTCAATTTCCGAATTGGACGCTTCGCGCGGAACTGTGACTTCTCCGCGCTTCTTGCCATTGACCTGAACGGGAAGGGTCAGCGAGTCCTCAACCAGCAGATCGGCCTCGACCTGCGGCCAGGCGGCCTCGGAGACCAGGCCCGGCTGGCCCAGCACGGTCCAGCATTCCTCCGCCAGATGCGGCATCATGGGAGCGAACAGCTGCGTCAGGATGACGGCGGCCTCGTTCAGCGCCCAGCAAATGTCCGGCGCCGGGGTGCCCGGCTTGGCCAGCGCTTCGCCAAATGCATTGGCGAATTCGCGGATATAAGCGAGGCAAACATTGAACTGCAGCTTTTCGACGCCGGTCGAGACCTTGTCGAGCGCGCCATGGGCGGCCTTGCGCACCGCCAGCGCCTCGGGGCTGAACGCCGCCGGCTTGGCTGATGGCGCGGACTTACCGTGAGCCGCAGCATCGTTGACCATGCGCCACAGGCGCTGGACGAAACGCGATGCGCCCTTGACGCCTTCCTCGCTCCAGATCACGTCGCGATCCGGCGGCGAGTCTGACAGCATGAACCAGCGGGCGGTATCGGCGCCATAGGTGCCGATGATGTCGTCGGGATCGACGGTGTTGCGCTTCGACTTCGACATCTTCTCGATGGAGCCGATCTCAATCGCCGAACCGTCGCTCAGCAGCGTCGCCGACCGGGTCGTGCCATCGCCGGTGATGTTGATCTCGGCCGGCGAAGCGAATGTGCCGTCCTGCTTCTTGTAGGTCTCGTGGACCACCATGCCCTGCGTGAACATGCCGGCAAACGGCTCGTCGATACTGACGTGCCCGGTCGCCTTCATCGCGCGGGTGAAGAAGCGGCTATAGAGCAGATGCAAAATCGCATGCTCGACGCCGCCGATATACTGATCCACCGGCATCATGCGATCGGCCACGGCGCGCGTGGTCGGTGCATCCTCATTCCACGGATCGGTGAAGCGCGCAAAATACCAGGACGAGTCCACGAACGTGTCCATCGTGTCGGTCTCGCGCCGCGCCTTGCCGCCGCATTGCGGGCAGGTCACGTGCTTCCAGGTCGGGTGATGGTCCAGCGCATTGCCCGGCTTGTCGAAGGTCACGTCCTCCGGCAGCACCACGGGCAGGTCTTTCGCCGGCACCGGCACCACATCGCATTTTTCGCAATGGATGACCGGGATCGGGCAGCCCCAATAGCGCTGGCGCGAAATGCCCCAGTCGCGCAGGCGGAAATTCACTTCGCGCTTGCCCCAGCCGTCCTTCTCGAAGATCGCCAGCGACTTCTTCATCGCTTCTTCGCAAGTCATCACGCCGGGTTCGCCGACCCAGCGGATATATTGCACGGTGTCGGTCTTGGCCGGCACAAAGGCCGTGTTGCCGACGCGCTCGTCGCTGCCGACGGGTACGAAAACATCGAGAACGTCGATGCCGTACTTGCGCGCGAAATCGAGGTCGCGCTGGTCATGGGCGGGACAGCCGATGACGGCGCCCGTGCCGTAATCCATCAGCACGAAGTTTGCGATGTAAAGAGGCAGGTGCCAGTTCGCGTCAGCCGGATGCGACGCCTTGATGCCGGTGTCGAAGCCGAGCTTCTCCGCGGTGTCGATCTCGGCCTGCGAGGTGCCGAGCTTGTGGCACTCGTCGATGAAGGCCGCGACTTTCGGATCGCTCTCGGCCAGCTTCTTGGCCAGCGGATGATCCGGCGAGATCGCCGCAAAGGTCGGGCCATACATCGTGTCGGGCCGCGTGGTGAACACCGGCAGCTTCTCGAAGCCGGCGGGTGCGCCGACCAGACCGAATTCGAAATGCAGACCTTCCGAGCGGCCGATCCAGTTGTGCTGCATCAGGCGGACCTTGTCCGGCCAGCGATCCAGCTTCTCCAGCGCGTCGAGCAGGTCCTGCGAGTATTTGGTGATCTTGAAGAACCACTGGGTCAACTCGCGCTGCTCGACGACGGCGCCCGAGCGCCAGCCGCGGCCGTCGATCACCTGCTCATTGGCAAGCACGGTGTGATCCACCGGGTCCCAGTTAACCTTCGACTTCTTGCGCTCCACCAGGCCAGCGGCGAGGAAGTCGGTGAACATCTTCTGCTGATGCTTGTAGTAGCTGGGGTCGCAGGTCGCGAATTCGCGCGCCCAGTCGAGCGACAGACCCATGGTCTGCAACTGCTTCTTCATCGAAGCGATGTTCTCATAGGTCCATGCCTTCGGCGCGACCTTGCGCTCGATGGCGGCGTTTTCCGCCGGCAGGCCGAAGGCATCCCAGCCCATCGGATGGAGGACGTTGAAACCCTTGGCGCGCTTCAGCCGCGCCAGCACGTCGCCCATGGTATAGTTGCGGACATGGCCCATATGGATGCGCCCGGACGGATAGGGGAACATCTCGAGCACGTAATATTTCGGCCGGGGATCTTCGTTTTTGGTGGCGAAGATCGCCTTGTCGTCCCACACGCGCTGCCAGCGCGGTTCGGTCTCGCGGGCGTTGTAACGTTCGTTGCTCATGGTGTTCTTGAAATCCGCAGGCCGGCTCGGGCGCTTGTTCGTTTCTGGACGCGAGGGGCGAGGCCGCAAACCGGTGCAGGCTTGGCCCAAATCGCGCGAAATGCGCGGGGACTAGGCCATAAAAGGCTGCGTTGGGTCAATGGTTTAAGACGGGAAAGACCTTCTGGCGGGAGGCGGCGTCCGGGCTCACGCGCTGAGCGACACGGCGGTCCCGTAGGTTCGCACAAAACCGTGTTCCACCACCGTGTTGCGGCCGCGCCGTTTGGCGGCATAAAGCGCCGCATCTGCCGCCTCGATCAGGTCGCGGGCGGTCTCCAGCGTGGCGGGCGCAGCGGAGGCGACGCCGACGCTGACGGTGACGCGCTGATGGGTGCTCGTGGCATGGGGGACCATCATGCTCCAGATGGCCGCACGCACCATCTCGCCGATCTGGATGGCGCGGTTCGTATCGGTATCCGGCAGCAGCAGGCAGAATTCCTCACCGCCATAGCGGCCGGCAAAGCCGGAAACACGATCGGCCAGTGCCGATAACTCCGCGCCGACTCGGGCCAGACAGGCATCCCCTTCGGGATGGCCATAGCTGTCGTTGAACAGCTTGAAGTGATCGACGTCGATCATCAACAGCGCCAGGTCGTCGCCGGACCGCTGGGCGCGCAGCCATTCGAAGTCGAGCCGCCCCTGGAAGCCGCGGCGATTGGCGAGGCCCGACAGCATGTCCACCGAGGCGAGCACGGTCAGTTGCTCGTTGCTGGCGCGCAACTCGCGTTCGCGCCCCCGCAGCTGTGCCGCCATGCCGTAGAAGGCGCGGGCAAGCGGTACGAATTCCGCCGGCAGCCGATTGCCGGGCATGCGTGCGGACCAGTCGCCGCGGCCGAATCGTTTCGCCATGGTTTCCATGGTGCGGATCGGCTTGATGATCATCCGCTCAGCGACAACGAGCGCGCCGAGCAGAACGAACAGGCAGACGATCGCGAGTTGGATATAGGCCGTGCGGATGTCCTGGTCGGCCACGGCTGACACGCGCGCTTCATCGATACTGACAATGAGTTGTGCGCTGGTGCCGGGGATCATCGCGAACGACACCGCGCGTCGTGCACCGTCGTCTGCCCGGAACGATAGCGAGCCGGATTGTCGCTGCGAATTGCGTAGATTGGTTTCGATCAGCGGCAAGACAGCGAGATCGTCCATTGGACGACCGACCTGGCCGATACTGCCAGGTGGTGCTGCCAGTACGGTGCCGGCGTGATCGACGAGCAGCGCGGTGACGCCCGGCCGTTCGCCAAGATTGCTCATGAGGTTCGACATCCAGTCGAGATTGATGGCAGCAAGTACGACGGCATCATCAGCCTTCGTCTGGCCCGGCGCCAGATAGGCCGCCATGACCGTCGGCAGATTGGTGAGACGGCTGAATACATAGTCGCTGACAGTGAATTCGCCGGTGGCGACGGCGCGCTTGAAATAGGGGCGGTCGCCAAAATTGAGATCGCTTTCAATCAATTCCGGCCAGGTCGAGCATTTCGGGATGCCGTCGATGCCGGCGACGGTGAGGCTGCGCAGCCACGGCATATTGCTGCGCAGGCTGGCGCGCATGATCGCGCAGCTGCGATTGACCTGCGCCGCCGTGGCATAAACATAGGCCGAGGATTTCAGAACGGCTTCGATCGAGGCGAACACTTCGCGCTGGGCATCGGCGCTGTGCTGCGCCAGGCCGGCAAAATCACGCGCAGCTTCGGCAATCTGCTGGGTGCGTGTGACATGCAGCGAGCGGATGCGCTCGGCCATGAGCGGACCGACCAGGATCAACGCAAACAGCACCAAACGGGCGCGGATGCCGAGCGCTCCCCTAAGCCTGGCTTTATTGCGGTTGATACCGATGCGTGACATCTTCGGATCCCTGAGCCCCCGCAGGACATAGGTACCTCAAAGCCTTCATAAATCCTTTCGCAAAGGGCTCAAATTGACGACGACCTCGCTAAAGTTCGCGTCTTGGTTGAAAATAATTCAGTGTACGGTTCCATGACATTAACATCTTCTTCACCAGCCAGCGGACTTGCCGCCGTCGAGACCGAGATTCGCCGTGCTTGCAAAGAAGCCCGTCGTGAGCGGACTTCTGTCAATCTGATCGCGGTGTCGAAGACCTTTGAGGCGGACGCGATCCAGCCGGTGATCGATGCCGGGCAGCGCATGTTTGGCGAGAACCGCGTCCAGGAGGCCAAGGGGAAGTGGCCCGCGCTAACCGAGGCGCAACCCGCGATTGCGCTCCATCTGATCGGGCCGCTGCAGTCCAACAAGGCGAAGGAAGCGGTGGCCTTGTTCGATGCGATCCACTCCGTCGATCGGCCCTCGCTGTGCGATGCGCTGGCCAAGGAGATCGCGGGTCAGGGCAAGAGTCCGCAGCTGTTCGTGCAGATCAACACCGGCGAGGAGCCACAAAAGGCCGGCATCGCGCCGTCCGAGGCCGATGATTTCCTCGCGCGCTGCCGGGATCACTGGGGTTTGGCGATCACCGGCCTGATGTGCATCCCGCCGGTAGAAGAGGCCGTCGCGCCCCATTTCGCGCTGACCGCCAAGATCGCCGCGCGGAATGGGCTGACGCAGCTGTCCATGGGAATGAGCGCGGATTTCGCAACGGCGATTCAGTTCGGCGCGACGCATGTCCGGGTCGGTTCGGCCATTTTCGGGCATCGCTAACTCCATTCCCTCATGGTGAGGAGGCGCGAAGCGCCGTCTCGAACTATGAGCTCGCTGGGCGCGGAGCCTGCGGCCATCCTTCGAGACGCGGCCAAGTGGCCGCTCCTCAGGATGAGGGCTGATGCGTCCTGCCGTTACCCGATCACGATCTCCGTCTCCGTCCCTAGCCGCTCCAGCAATCGCAGCATCGCGCCTTTGCGCATGGCGACACAGCCTGCGGTCGGCCCCCAGTTGTCACGCGCGAGATGTAGAAACACCGCGCTCCCCCGCCCGGCGATCCGCGGTTTCGTGTTCTGGTCGATCTCGATGATGAAATCATAGAGGTGATCTTCCCGCGCCAGCCGATCGCCTTCGACGCCGCGGTCCAGACGCACCGGCTGATTGTAATGCCGGTCCCGCGGGTCCTCGCACCAGCCGTCATGCGGCGAGATCAGCCTGATCGGCAGATGCGTGCGCGGACGCGCATGGCGATCGCCGCGCCACCACAGCCGGATTGGGTGAAACACCCCCTGCGGCGTTGCGCCGTCGCCTTCGCGTTTGTTCGCCTTTATTCCGCCGCGGCCCAGAGCGACGGGTATGGTTGTGTGATCGAAACTCAGCCAACCGCGCTGCGGATTTCCCGCTGCGGCGCGTACTAGCAACCGCTTCACCGGCCGATCACGCAAGCTTGTTCTATAAGTACCTGAATTAACGACGTTTCTCATCAAATCCCGCCGCTTCGCCTTGGCTGTTTACCGCAAATGTTCTATTTCGCGCTGCAAAACCACATTCGCTGAGAATGCTTGGTTTTTTGCGCTAGACTATGCGGTGATGTCGAAACCGTGATGATCTCCACCCCATCATCGCGTTTCACACGTCGAAGCCGCAGCAGCCGTCCAAAGGATTGTCGCAATGCCGAATGCCCGCAAGATCTTGATCGTGGATGACGACACTGATTTGCGCGAGGCGCTGGTCGAACAATTGTCGCTGCACGAGGAATTCGAAGCCTCCGCCGTCGATACCGGCGCCAAGGGCGCGAGTGCTGCCAAGGCCAATTCTCCAGATCTGGTGCTGATGGATGTCGGCCTGCCCGACACCGACGGCCGCGAAGTCGTGCGCAGCCTGCGCAAGGGCGGCTTCAAGGCGCCGATCATCATGCTCACGGGCCATGACACCGACAGCGATACCATTCTTGGCCTCGAATCCGGCGCTAATGACTATGTCGCCAAGCCCTTCCGCTTCGCCGTGCTGCTGGCGCGCATCCGCGCCCAGCTGCGCCAGCATGAAGCGAGCGAGGACGCGGTGTTCACCGTCGGCCCCTACAGCTTCCGTCCGGGCTCGAAGATGCTCACCGGCGCCAATGCCAAGAAGGTGCGCCTCACCGAGAAGGAAACTGCGATCCTGCGCTTCCTCTATCGCGCCGGCCAGATGGCGGTGTCGCGCGAGACGCTGCTGCAGGAAGTCTGGGGCTACAATTCCGGCGTCACCACGCACACGCTGGAAACGCATATCTATCGGCTGCGCCAGAAGATCGAGAAAGATGCGGCCAATCCCGAAATCCTGGTGACGGAAGCCGGTGGCTACAAGTTGGTGCCGTGATACGACTAGTGGACCGATTCGCCAGTAGCTGCCTGTTACGCTTCGCGCGTCCGGTCCACGCGGTTCTTCATGTCGATCGATGATGACGTTTCACTTCTCGAGCGTGTGCCGACCCTGCGCCTGCTGGGTCGCGATGCGCTGCGCGTGATCGCCATTGGTTCGGAGCAGCAGGAGTTTTCCCGCGGCTCAGTTCTGTTTCGCGAGGATGAGCAGGCCGATTGCGGTTATGTTGTGCAGAACGGATCGTTTCGCATCAGCGTCGATGACGGCAGCGATCATGAAGTGATCGCATCGCGCGGCACGCTGATTGGCGAGCTGTCCTTGCTGGTGTCCATGCCGCGACGTTCGACGGCGGTGGCAACGGAATATTCGAGCGTCATCCGGATCACCCGAAGCCTGTTTCAGCGCGTGCTCGACAGCGATCCCGATGCCGCGGTGCGTCTGCGCAACGACATGGCGTCGCGGGTCAACGAACTCGCCAGTGATTTCGCGCAGGTGCGCAAGAAGCTGGGATAGCGACTAAGCTCGCCACTTCTCCCTCCCCCGCAAGAGCGGGAGAGGGGACACCGCTGTCGGCGCCCCTTCAACTACACATCCAGCACGACCGTCACCGGCACATGGTCGGACGGTCGTTCCCAGCCGCGGGCATCGCGCAGCACTTGATAGTCGCTCACCGCATCCTTCAGCGCCGACGATACCCAGATGTGATCCAGTCGCCGGCCGCGATTGGATGCTGCCCAGTCCGCGGCGCGATAGCTCCACCAGGTATAGATCTTCTCCGACAGCGGAATGCGTTCGCGCGCGACATCGATCCAGTTGCCTTCGCTCTGTACCGCCAGCAGCTTCTCGCATTCGATCGGCGTATGCGACACGATCTTCAGCATCTGCTTGTGCGACCACACATCGTTTTCGTGTGGCGCTACGTTGAGGTCGCCGACAAGGATGTGACGGGCATCGCCGCGCGGATGCAGTGGCTCGCAGCTCTTCATCTCGTCGAGAAATGAGAGCTTGTGCGCGAATTTTGGATTGGCTTCGGGATCGGGAATGTCGCCGCCCGCCGGCACGTAGAAATCATGCACGATCAGCGGTGCCGCAAGGCCTGCCTTCGCGCCGAAGGCCACCGAGATGTGGCGCGAATCCAGCTTGTCGCAGAATACGCGGATGTCGGTGGCGTCGAAAGGCAGTTTCGAGACGATGGCGACGCCGTGATAGCCCTTCTGCCCGTTCAGCGCGACATGCTCATAGCCGAGTTGCTTCAAGCGCTTCAGCGGGAAGGCATCGTCGGGGCACTTGGTCTCCTGCAGGCACAGCACGTCAGGCTGCACCGATTGCAGAAAATCAGCCACGAGTTCGATGCGCAGGCGGACGGAATTGATATTCCAGGTGGTGAGGGTCAGACGCATGGGGGACTTGTAGCCCGGATGCAGCCGAGCGCAATCGGGGATCTTTAACCTCTCCCCGTTCTTTACGGGGAGAGGTCGTCCGGCGTAGCGCAGCGAAGCCGGGCGGGTGAGGGGCATGGTTGGGCGGAGCCGCAAGCGCGGT
The DNA here is from genome assembly GCF_018279705.1 of Tardiphaga alba. Lineage (NCBI taxonomy): Bacteria > Pseudomonadati > Pseudomonadota > Alphaproteobacteria > Hyphomicrobiales > Nitrobacteraceae > Tardiphaga > Tardiphaga alba. The sequence goes on along the minus strand of NZ_CP036498.1, from coordinate 181,516 downwards.
CCATCGGATCGCACGGATGTAGCCTGCGCTGCTATTCGTGGGATTCGATAGGGTGTGAGTGGGGCGGGCTATGTGCCATGCCCCTCACCCGCCGCGAAGGCGCGGCGACCTCTCCCCGCAAAGGGCGGGGAGAGGTTAAGCAGCCCTAATTCGCGCCGCCGCTGGGGTAGCGGGCGAAATCGATCTTGAACAAGCCGGGATCGGGCTTCTTCACCGTATCGAGATTGTAGATCGCGACGGTGGTGTCATAGCCCTGCGGATCCGTGATGGTCCATTGCTTGAGTTGGCCGTCTTTGGTGCCGATCATCAGCATCAGGCGCGACGTGCCCACCACTGCATTGCGCTCCTCGATGATCACCGAGGTGTAGAGATCGTCCGCCGTCACGGCGACGACATTGGTGTCCTTCATCAGATCGATGCGATCGGACAGGAGATAGCGCAGCGGCGTCTGCGACAGCGGGTAGATGTCCTGGGTCGCCAGCTTGGTGTCGCGCACCGCCAGCGACTGGCCGTCGGACACCATCGCGATGGGCGTCGGCGCATCATATTCGAAGCGAACCTTGCCCGGCTTCTGGATGTAGAAGTCGCCGGTGGTGCGATTGCCGTCGGGGCCGACCTGAATGAAGTTGCCGCTCAACGTGCTGAGATTGGAGAGGTAGGAACTGACCTTCGCCGCCGAGGCCTTCTGGTTGGCATCGAAGGTCGTGAAGATACTGGCCGGCTTGTTACGACGCGGATCCGGAATGATCGGGTTTGGCGGCGTGGCCTGTTTTGGCGCCTGCGCCTGCTGCACGGGGGAGACGATGGCCGGCTGCCGGTTCGGCTGCGTTTCCGACGCGGCCATCTGGAAGCTCGCGGCATTGCGCGTCTTCGGCGCCGGGCGCGGCAGCGGTGTCGATTGCGCCTGTGCAGCGGACATCATGATGCCGACAGCAAAAGTCGCAGCAAGGCCCGCAGCGCTGGCGCGCAGGAGAGACTGGTGTGCGGCGTACTGGATGTCGCGTTTCATCAAAACGTCGTCCTGCTCGGCGATGTCAGCAGCGCATTCTAGCGCGCTTTGCGTCGGGGTGGATATCGGGTTTGCGCTGGGGTCGGGTGTCCATGGCGCGTCTGGTGCGACTTCTGCCGCATGCGCTGGCCGTAGCCCTGCGCTGTGGCGATTTCGCGACCCGTCAACGTGTTTGTTCCAAGGTACCGTCACGCGTCAGAAACCGCTCTCTTCTTCCGCAATAAGGATTTCGCGCTTGCCGGCATGGTTTGGCTGGCCCACGACCCCTTCATTTTCCATTCGTTCGATCAGCGACGCCGCACGGTTGTAACCGATCTGCAGGCGGCGCTGGATGTAGCTGGTGGACGCCTTGCGGTCGCGTTTCACGATCGCGACGGCCTGCTGATAGAGGTCGCCGCCGCCATCGCTGCCCATGCCGGTATTGTCGAACACCGCGCCGTCTTCGCCTTCTTCCGGCTCTTCCGCCGTGACCGCTTCGAGATATTCCGGCTCGCCCTGGGTCTTGAGGTGCTTGACGACTTTTTCGACTTCCTCGTCGGACACAAAAGGTCCGTGCACGCGCGAGATGCGACCGCCGCCGGCCATGTAGAGCATATCACCGCGGCCGAGCAGTTGCTCAGCGCCCATCTCACCAAGGATGGTGCGGCTGTCGATCTTCGACGTCACCTGGAAGGAGATACGCGTCGGGAAGTTCGCCTTGATCGTACCGGTGATGACGTCCACCGACGGACGCTGGGTGGCGAGCACGACGTGAAGACCGGCGGCGCGCGCCATCTGCGCGAGGCGCTGCACCAGACCTTCGATGTCCTTGCCGGCCACCATCATCAGGTCGGCCATTTCGTCGACGATGATGACGATATAGGGCAGCGGCGAGAGATCGAGTTTCTCTTCCTCGTAGATCGCCTTGCCGGTTTCCTTGTCGAAGCCGGTGTGAACCGTGCGGGTGAGCTCTTCACCCTTCTTCTGCGCCTCGGCGAGACGCACATTGTAGCCGTCGATATTGCGCACGCCGAGCTTGGCCATGCGCTTGTAACGTTCTTCCATCTCACGCACGGCCCATTTGAGCGCGACCACGGCTTTCTTCGGATCGGTCACGACGGGCGTGAGAAGATGCGGGATGCCGTCATAGACGGACAGTTCGAGCATCTTCGGATCGACCATGATCAGGCGGCACTGATCCGGCCGCAGCCTGTAAACGAGGCTGAGGATCATCGTATTGATCGCCACCGACTTACCCGAACCGGTGGTACCGGCGATCAGCATATGCGGCGTGCGGGCGAGGTCGATGATGATGCTTTCGCCGCCGATATTCTTGCCGAGGCAAAGCGGCAGCTTGATGCCTTCATTGGTGTCCTGCACGGTCAGCAACTCGCGCAGATAGACATTTTCACGATGCTGGTTCGGCAATTCGATGCCGATCGCATTCCGACCGGGCACCACGGCGACACGCGCGGAGAGGGCGCTCATGGAGCGTGCAATATCGTCGGCGAGGCCGATGACGCGCGACGACTTGATGCCCGGTGCGGGCTCGAGTTCGTACAGCGTGACGACGGGCCCCGGATTGGCTTTGACGATTTCGCCGCGCACGCCAAAGTCCTGCAGCACGCCTTCCAGCGCGCGCGAATTGGCTTCGAGTTCGGCCTTGCTGAGCGGCTTGCGATCGGCAGCCTTCGGCGCGGTGAGCATGCCGACGGACGGCAGTTCGAATTTGCCGTTGTTGTTCTTGCGGACCGGCTCTTTCGCGGAAGACTTCTTGCGCGCCTTCGGGGCGGGCTCTTCCTCGATCTCTTCTTCCTCTTCCTCGTATTCCTCTTCGTCTTCCTCCTGCTCTTCGTCATCATGCTCATCATGCGGAGCAATCGGCGGGCTCGCGCGACGGCCGCCGAGATTCGGCTCCTGACGCTCGAAGGCGGCGGCACGAGGTTCGGCACCTGAGGTGACAAACTTGCCGTAGAGGAATGACAGGATACGGCCGATGCGCGCTTTCGTGCTCATCAAGCCGTGCACGAACCAGCCGAGCGAGACCGAGAAGGAACGACGATCCTTTTCTTCATCGACGTCTTCAAAAGGCTCGTCGTCGATATCCTCGATCTCGGGGAACTCTTCCTTGGGCTTGGAGCCATAGCCGCAGGCAATTATGAAACTGACGGTCATCACCGAACAAAAAATGAGACCGAGCACGAAGCGGTAGATGAAGCCGACAGGGCCGAACACGACAGCCGGCGCCCGAAACAGTGCATCACCGACCACGCCACCGACACCGGTCGGCAGCGGCCACGAGCCGCCATGCTGCCAGCAACTGGCAAAGCCTGCGGCGGATACGGTGCAGAGCAGCCAGCAGGTCAGACGCAATGCTTCGCGATCGAAATGCCGATGCGTCATCATTCGCCAGCCCCATACGGCAACGGTGAGGATCATCATGATGGCGCCAAGGCCGAGGATCTGCATCAGCAGATCGGCACCGATGGCGCCGGGATAGCCGACAACGTTCCGAATGGCGCGCGATGTGGCATGCGAGAGGCTCGGGTCCTGCACGGACCAGGTCATCATCGCAGCCGCGGCAAGGCCGGCGACGCCGATCAGGGCAAAGCCCGCGAGTTCGCGCAGCCGCCGACCCAGCGCCTCGCGAAGCGAGACGGGCAGGTGCCCGACCAGAGGAATAACGCGTTCGATCGTGGTGCTCATGCTGCGCCTTCGATCAGCCGAGAATCTTCACGAGGCGATGTAACGCCTCCGCGGTGGTGTCACTGTCTTGAACCATGGCGATCCGGATATAGCCGGCGCCGGGATTGCTGCCATCCGGCTGCGTCCGGGCGAGGTAGCTTCCGGGGACGACACGGACCCCGCCATCTCTGTACAGCCGCACGGTTGCCTCTTCATCGCCTCCACAATTGGAGACATCGAGCCACAAGCAGAAGCCACCGGCCGGCCGCTTGTAACCGTAGCGGTTGCCAAGGATCTGATCCGCAAGGTCGAATTTGAGACCGTAAAGCCTGCGGTTTTCCTCCACATGGCTCTCGTCGGCATAAGCGGCCGTCGCCACGTGCTGCAGCGGCACCGGCACCTGTGGCGCGGCGACATTGCGCAACTCGTGAAACGCGCTGAGGAATTTCCTGTCGCCCGCGACGAAGCCGACGCGCATGCCGGGCAGGTTCGAGCGCTTCGACAGGGACTGGAAGGCGACGACGTTCTGGAAATCAGGGCCTGCGGCCGCGAGCATGCTGCCTGGCGCTTCGCGGGTATAGATTTCGGAATAGCATTCGTCCGACAGCACGATGAAGCCGTGCTTGAGGCTCAGCGCATGCAGCTGCCTGAAATATTCCGGAGTGGCGACGGCGCCCTGCGGGTTCGCAGGCGAGGCGATGTAGATCGCCACGGTTCGCCGCAAGACAGACTCATCGATCGCATTGAGATCGGGGAGAAAGCCGTTTTCAACCGTGGTCGGCAGAAAAACCGCCTCGCACCCCGCCGCCTGGGCGCCTGCGCCATAGGCGGGGTAGAATGGATTGGGCAGCAAGATCGCGGGCTTGCCCTCGCGCGGCCCGACATAGCGCGCCGCCGCGATGCCGGCGAAGAACAGCCCCTCGCGGCTGCCGTTCAGCACCAGAATCTCTGTCTCCGGATCCACGGCCCGCGGCAGCTTGAACCGCTTTTCCATCCAGGTCGCAGCCGCCTTGCGGAACGGCTCGATCCCCTTGGCGATCGGATAGCGTCCGAAATCGTTGATGTGTTTCGCCAAAATCGGCCCGACAAAATCCGGTACCGGATGCTGCGGTTCGCCAAGCGACAGCGTGATGAGCGGCAAGCCGGGCTGATACGGCGCCAGCAGCTCCGTCAGTCGTGCAAATGGCGACCGCCCGCCATCGGCCCCTGCCGAGGTCCGGGATGTGCCATGCAGATGCGGAGGAGTGGTGGAAGCCATCTGAAAAACGCCAGTACTTTCAACGCCGCCGATTGCCCGATGGCATCGGCGGGAATGGGATCAGACCACCATAGATGGGGCGAGGTTAAGGCCCGATTAACCATGGACGGGTGGTGACGCTCAGCCTTAGTATTACTTATGCTTAGATGAGTAATACCGCAGGAGGTTTCGATGACGAAAACGCTCACTAGCAAGGGGCAGGTGACCATCCCGAAAGCGGTGCGAGACCATCTCGGCATCGCGCCGGGAAGCGAGGTGAATTTCAGGCTCGGTGATAACGGGGACGTGGTGATCGAAAGGGCCGATGGTGAAAAGCCAACGGGTCGTTTCGCGAGCCTGCGTGGTAGCGCTGGCCCGGGCATGAGCACAGATGAACTGATGGCTTTGCTACGGGGTGAGCCGGAATGACACTGGTCGATTCCAACATCTTGCTCGACGTCATCACGATTGGGCAACGTTGGGCGGCCTGGTCGGAACATCAGCTCGAACGGGCCGCGCTCAATGGTCCGTTGATGATCAACGATGTCATCTATGCTGAGGTCTCAGCGCGTTACGGTACCTTCGAGACTCTCGATGCGCTGTTGGAAGAAAACGGAATCCTTCTGACGCCGATGCCGCGTGCAGCCCTGTTTCTCGCGGGCAAAACGTTCATTCGCTACCGGCGTGCCGGAGGTCTCCGCACCGGCGTTCTTCCAGACTTCTTCATCGGTGCTCACGCAGCCGTCGAACGCATCCCCCTACTGACACGTGACACTCATCGCTATCGCACTTATTTCCCGACCGTCATCCTGATCGCGCCTGACAAGAACGAAGCCTGATCCTTCCAAAAAGTGAAGGGCCCGCAGCTTGCGCTGGGGCCCTTCGGCGGGTGGGGCATTGCCGGGTATTGCACCACCCGATCCTTGAAACTCCGGCGCCAAGGCGCCGGAGTTTTGCGCTTACATGTTGTAGGCGCGTTCGGTGTGCTCGGTGACGTCGAGGCCTTCGCGCTCGACTTCGACCGTGACGCGCAGGCCGACGATCACATCGACGACCTTGAACAGGATCGCCGAACCGACGCCCGAGAGCACGATGGTCAGGAGCACGCCCTTGCTCTGTGCCAGCATCTGGGTGACGAGATCGTAATCGCCGACCTTGCCGGCGACGTAGTCCATCACGCCGGTGCCGCCGAGGGCGGGGTTGACCAGAATGCCGGTGCCGAGCGCGCCGAGGATGCCGCCAACGCAGTGGACGCCGAACACATCGAGGGAGTCGTCATAGCCGAGCGCATTCTTCACAGTGGTGCAGAAGAACAGGCAGACGAAGCCGGCGACGAAGCCGAGCACCAGGGCGCCCATCGGGCCGGAGAAGCCGGCGGCCGGGGTGACGGCAACAAGGCCGGCAACCGCGCCCGAAGCAGCACCCAGCAGCGACGGATGACCCTTGGTCAGCCATTCCGCGAACATCCAGGCCATCGCAGCAGCAGCAGTGGCGAGGAAGGTGTTGACCATCGCGAGGCCTGCGCCGCCCGATGCTTCGAGGTTCGAACCGACATTGAAGCCGAACCAGCCAACCCAGAGCAGCGAGGCGCCGATCATGGTCATGGTCAGCGAGTGCGGAGCCATCAGCTCCTTGCCGTAGCCGGTGCGCTTGCCGATGATCAGGCAGCCGACGAGACCTGCGATACCGGCATTGATGTGCACCACGGTGCCGCCGGCGAAGTCGAGCGCGCCCCACAGGAAGATCTGGCCGCCGTCGGCCATCACTTCATCAAGCTTGGCCTGCGCCGCAGCCTTCGCATCGGGAGCTGCAGCCGCAACAGCCTTGGCAGCTGCAACGATCGCGTCCGGACCGGCCCAGTACCAGACCATGTGGGCCATCGGGAAGTAGATCAGCGTGACCCAGAGCGGCACGAACAGCGCAACGGCTGCGAATTTGGTGCGTTCTGCGAAGGCGCCGACGATCAGCGACGGGGTGATCGCTGCGAAGGTCATCTGGAAGCAGAAATAGACCATTTCCTGCACGGCGACGTCAGCCGAGAAGGTGCCGGCCATGGATTCCGGCGTGATGCCGGCCATGAAGGCCTTGGAGAAGCCGCCGATGAAAGCGGAGCCACCGGTGAAGGTGATGCTGTAGCCGTAAACGGCCCAGATGATCATGACGATACAGACGGTGTAGAGGATCTGCATCAGCACCGAGAGCATGTTCTTGGAGCGGACGAGGCCGCCATAGAACAGGGCCAGGCCGGGGATGGTCATCAACAGCACGAGGACCGTCGAGGTCATGACCCAGGCATTGTCGCCCTTGTTGATGGTCGGCTCGGCGTAGGCCGCGGTTGCGGCAAACAGGCCGGCGGCAAGTGCCGCCAATCCCGCGCCAGATGGACGCTTGAACGTCATTTTGTGAGACTCCTGATTGAAGAAACTAAATTGATTGCGAGTGGATGAGACTTGGCGGGCATGCGGGCGCTTAGAGCGCCGCGGCATCGGCCTCGCCGGTGCGGATACGAACGGCGTGTTCGAGGCTGATGACGAAGATCTTGCCGTCACCGATCTGGCCGGTCTTGGCGGCCGACGAGATCGCGTCGATGGTCTTGTCCACCTGGTCGGAGGCGACAGCGACTTCGATCTTGATCTTCGGCAGGAAGCTCACGGCGTATTCGGCGCCGCGATAGATTTCGGTGTGGCCCTTTTGGCGGCCGTAGCCTTTGACTTCCGTCACCGTCAAACCGTGAACGCCAATGGCGGTCAGGGCATCACGGACTTCCTCAAGCTTGAATGGCTTGATGATCGCCATAACAATTTTCATGGGTCCTATCCCCGCTAGGCCCGACGAATGGTCGGGCGATCTCGACTGAGGTTCCCACGCGGAGAAATTCACAACGCGGTCGCAGCCTGACCAGATAGAATCAAATGCCGTGCCAACTCGCTGAATGTGGCTAACGGCTTGTGAATGTGCCTCTTTTCCCGCTTTGCAGCATCGGCCTCCGAGTGCGCTATTCGGTCGCGCTCAAACTCTAGCCAATCCTGCCTAAAACGAAAGCATGACAGGTTGCCGACACAATCCTGCTCAGGCGAAAGGCAGGAAAATGGTATTCCGCCACGCAGATTTTCGGCAGACCATTGGGAAATGTCTAAATAGCAGGCCTGTTCAGCCAGTGCGGGCAGGACGGCCTTTATTCAATCGATCGCGAAGGCCGCGGCCCTACAGGGCATCGCTATCCGTTTCGCCGGTGCGGATACGCAATGCTCGGTCGATGGGAGTGACGAAGATTTTTCCGTCACCGATCTGGCCCGTGCGGGCGCTGGACGAAATGACCTCGACGGTCTTCTCAGCGAGATCGGAATCCACCGCGATTTCGAGGCGCAGCTTGGGCAGGAAGTTCACGATATACTCGGCACCGCGATACATCTCGGTATGGCCCTTCTGCCGGCCATAGCCCTTCACTTCGGTCACGGTCATGCCGTGCACGCCGATGGCGGTCAGGGCCTGACGCACCTCGTCGAGCTTGAACGGTTTGATGATCGCGACCACGAGCTTCATGACAGGGTTCCTGTTGGGTCCATCTTACGCCCTGCTTACGCAATCATGCGACACATGACCATAGGGCCTAAGCGAGACGCGCGGGCGGCTATGGCTGGAAGATGTCCTCGATCTTCAATGCGAAGGCAGCGGCAATCGCAAAGGCCAATGGCAGGCTAGGATCGTAGCGGCCGTTCTCGATTGCGTTCACGGTCTGGCGCGAGACCGATAAGGTCTCGGCAAGCTGCCCCTGGCTCCATTGGCGCGCGAGACGCAATTCCTTCAGCCGATTGTTCATCGGTAGCGCAATTGCGCGAGAATGGTGCCGATGCCCCAGAGCGCGGCCATGATCGGCCAGATGGCAAAGGCGCGCAGATGCGGCAAGCCTGCGCCTTCCGCAAAGCCCCAGGCGATGGTGATGAGCGCTGTGCCCAGAAACGACAGGGCAATGGCATCGAATTGAACGCGGCGCTGCAATTCATCCATGCGGCGCAGTGCGCGCATGATGGTCCAGGCCGCTACAATGGCGCCCAGCACCGGCAGGAGATTCATGGCGATCAGCAGTGTCGCGGTTGGCTGGAGCGCCCGCTCGAGCAGATTGGCTGCGAACAACAGAACGACATAGAGCGCCAAGGCGCTTCCGAGTTCGATGTAATAGCGTTTTGGTTTGAACATATGTATCTCCTGTAAAGGTCGCTTTACAGGAGATCGGTGAAATGTAAAGCATGCTTTACATCATGCTTCGGAGCTAACGCTAGCGATCGCAGAATGGCACGGTGGAAACGCGCCTTTGCCTATAAAGCCGCTCACAAATGGCAGACGCCGCCCACATAGGCCCGGCGCTGCCGGACAATGCTCACGCGCTCGAACAGTCCGGCTTTGGTGAAGGGATCGGCGGCGATGAAGGCGTCGGCCTCGGCACGGTCCTCGGTGTCGAGCACATAGATGCCGCCGCCGAGATCGGTGCCGTCGTCATGGAGCTTGGCGCCGCAGGCGAGGAGTTTCTTCGCGTGTTCGGCGAGAAACGCCAGATGTGCCGGCCGATGCTCGGCGCGGATGGCCTGGCTGCCCGGCTTGTCCCAAGTCTCGATCACGTAAGGCATGGTCGCGCTTCCCTTAGCTCTTCGGCTTCTCGCGGCGCTCGCGCACCGAGCCCTCTTGCGCAACGGACGCGACAAGCGTGCCGTCTGGCTTGAAGATCATGCCGCGGGCGAGACCGCGGCCGTTCTGTGCGCTCGGCGAATCCTGGCTGTAGAGCAGCCATTCGTCGGCGCGGAACGGGCGGTGAAACCACATGGCATGATCGAGGCTGGCGGCCATGGCCTGGCCGTCGAACAGCGTGCGGCCATAGCGCGACATGATCGAATCGAGCAGCGAGAAATCCGACGCATAGGCGAGCGCACACATATGCAGTGCCGGATCGTCCGGAAGCTTGGCTGCGGTGCGAATCCAGAAATTGATGCGGCCGTCCGGAATCTTCTCGCCGGCATAGCGCTTGAATTCCACCGGCCGCAGCTCGATCGGACGATCGCTCTCGTAATAGCGGCGGATGTAATCCGGCATCTTCTCGATGATCGGATCCTTCGCCAGTTCTTCAGCGGACAGGCGATCCGGTGGCGGCACGTCGGGCATCGGATCGAAGTGGTTGAACGAGTCCTCTTCCTCGGCGTGGAACGAGACCATCATCGAGAAGATCGCCTGGCCATGCTGGATCGCGGTGACGCGGCGGGTCGAATAGCTCTTGCCGTCGCGCAGGCGCTCGACCTCGTAGATGATCGGAATCTGCGGATCACCGGGCAGGATGAAATAGCAATGCAGCGAGTGCGGCATGCGGCCTTCCACCGTGCGCACCGAGGCCACCAGCGCCTGGCCGATCACCTGGCCACCGAACACGCGCTGCCAGCGCGTCTTTGGGCTGCGGCCGCGGAACATGTTCACCTCGATGGTCTCGAGATCGAGGATGTCGATCAGATCGATCAGGCTCTTGGACATGTCGGCGTCTTTCGTGAAGCGGCTGCGTGACGGTGAATTTACCAAGCGCGGATGATCCAGGTCATGGTTCCCATGCCTTGGATTGATCTGCCTTGTTTCGCATTCCTGTTTCGCCCAGCTATAAGCGCGTGGCAACAGCAGGAACGGGTATCATGACGGCACAAAAGGGCCAAAAGGGCATCGTCATCGGCGGCGGCGCATTCGCTGGGCTGGCGCTGGCTTTGGCGCTGCGTCAGGGGCTCGGGCCGAATGTGCCGGTGATCGTTGCCGATCCCGCGCTGGCGATGCGGCCGAGCCGCGACCCGCGCGCATCCGCCATCGTCGCCGCCTGCCGGCGCATGTTCGATGCTATCGGCGTCTGGGACGCGGTGGCCGCCGAAGCGCAGCCGATCCTCGACATGGTGGTGACGGATTCCAAGGTTGATGACGCGACCCGGCCGACCTTTTTGACCTTTGCGGGTGAAGTCGAGCCCGGCGAACCCTTCGCCCATATGGTCGAAAATCGCCGGCTGATCGACGAGCTGGTCCAGCGCACCGAAGCCGCGGGCATTGATCTGCGCGCAACGCCAGTGACGACGTTCAACTCACGCCCCGATGGCGTCAGCGTCACGCTTGGCGATGGCAGCGTGATCGAGGCGGCTCTACTGGTGGCGGCAGATGGTGCGCGTTCGAAACTGCGCGAGCGGGCAGGGATCGCGACCCATGGCTGGGATTACGATCAGTCCGGCATCGTCGTCACCGTCGGCCATGAGCGCGATCATCAAGGCCGCGCGGAAGAACATTTTTTGCCAGCCGGTCCGTTCGCGATCCTGCCGCTCAGGGGCAACCGCTCGTCGCTGGTATGGACGGAAAAGCGGAAAGATGCCGAGCGCATCGTCGCGTTGCCGGAGGATGAATTCCATGCGGAGCTGGAGCGTCGCTTCGGCCTGCATCTCGGTGAGATCAAAGCCCTCGACAAGCCGCGTGCATTCCCGCTCGGCTATTTTGTCGCGCGTTCGTTTATCGGCGAACGTCTCGCATTGATCGGCGATGCCGCTCATGTGATCCATCCGATCGCGGGACAGGGGCTCAATATGGGCCTGAAGGATGTGGCCGCGCTCGCGGAGAGCATCGTCGATGCGGCAAGGCTCGGGATGGATTTCGGCCAGGCCGATGTGTTGGAGCGCTATCAGCGCTGGCGCCGGTTCGACACCATGAGCATGGGTGTCGCGACCAATGTGCTGAACTTCATGTTCTCGAACGATCTGCCCTTCGTGCGCAGCATCCGCGACATCGGCCTCGGCATCGTCGATCGCCTGCCACCGCTAAAGGGCGCCTTCATCAAGCAGGCCGCGGGATTGTCCGGGGAAGTGCCGCGGTTGTTGAAGGGCGAGGCGATTTAAGACGCCTCAAACTCCGATGTCTTCACCGGGCTTGACCCGGTGATCCAACTTGGCATCGCGCTCCGTCAAAGATGGATGGCCGGGTCAAGCCCGGCCATGACAGAGTATTGCTCTAATCGATCTTCCTCGCTTCTTCCGGCAGCATGATCGGAATGCCGTCGCGGATCGGATAGGCGAGCTTCGCCGAGCGGGAAATCAGCTCCTGGCGTGCATCATCGAATTCCAGCTGGCCCTTGGTCACCGGGCACACCAGGATTTCCAAGAGCTTCGGATCGGTGCCGTCCTGGCGTTGTTCTGTCGGGGTATTCATACGACACTCCTGATTACTGCAGCGGTGGATCGCCGCTGGTGCGTTTCTTGGCGAGATCCATCTCCGTGATGGCGATCAGGATCTCGGCTCGGGTCTTCAGGTCCGGCGCTTCCAGCATCGCCTGTTTCTCTGGCGGGCCATAGGGCGACATCATCGCCAGCGCATTCACCAACGCCTCGTTCGGCGCTTTATGGATCCCGTCCCAATCGACCTTGAGATTATTGACCTTGAGAAAGTCGCCGAGCGCCTTCACCAGCGCGTCGCGATCGACGTCCTCTTCGCCTTTGCGGGCGGTGAAATCATCGACGAACGGGAAGTAGTCAACCTTGCACTGGCGATATTGCGTCAGCACCGACAGTTCCTCGATCACCTCGAAGCGGGAGACGCCGGTGAGTTCGAGAATGTAGCGGCCGTCGCCGGATTCGGCGAGCTGGGTGATGCGGCCGACACAGCCGACTTTGAACAGCGATGGGTGCTCTTCATCGTCCGAATGCACGGCATCCGGCTGGATCATGCCGATCAGGCGGTGGCCGTCGCGGAACGCGTCATCCACCATCGCGAGGTAGCGCTGCTCGAAGATGTTGAGCGGCATCTGGCCGCGCGGCAGCAGCAGCGCGCCCGGCAGCGGGAACACCGGAATCACTTCCGGCAATTCAGCCGGGCCGCGATAGTCGGCATTGATGGGCATGTCCGGCCTCGCTTTGGTGTCAGACTAAGCGAACAGGATCGTGGACAAACGGCGGCGGCCGTCAACCGTTGCTTCATCCACCGGCCCCCAGGCCTCGAAGAACTGCAGCAGCTGCTTGCGGGCGCCGTCGTCATTCCATTTGCGGTCGCGCTTCACGATTTCGAGCAGATGGGTCACGGCCTGTTCGCGCTGGTTGGCACCGTTGAGCGCGACCGCGAGATCGAAGCGGGCCTGGTGGTCGAGCGGATCGGCGGCGACTTTCGCTTCGAGTTCCGTCACCGGGCCGAGCGCGCTGGCCTGCTCGATCAAATCGATCTTGGCCTGCACGGCCGTGACGGCAGCATCCTCGCGCTTGGCGGCAGGAACCAGTTCCAGGGTCTGCTTGGCCTGTTCGATGGCACCGGTCGCGACATAGCAGCTGGCGAGGCCGGCGATGGCGGCAATGTTGGTGGCGTCGGTGGCGATGATCTCACCATAGATCGACGCGGCGGTGGCCGGATCACCTTCGGCTAGAATGCCCTCAGCTTCTTCAAGCAGTTCGGCAATGGTTGGCTCGGCGCCGGGCCGGCCGGCGGTGAGCTTGTTGATGAAGTCGTTGATCTGGCTCTCGGGCACCGCGCCCATGAAGCCGTCGGCGGGGCGACCATCGACGAAGGCGATCACGGCCGGGATCGACTGGATGCCCATCTGGCCCGGAATCTCCGGATTCTCGTCGATATTCATCTTCACCAGCTTGACCCGGCCCTTGGCGGCGGTCACGGCCTTCTCGATGATCGGGGTCAGCTGGCGGCACGGACCGCACCAGGGCGCCCAGAAGTCGATCAGCACCGGCTTGTGCTTCGATTCCTCGATCACGTCCTGCATGAAGGTGCGGGTGGTGGTGTCCTTGATGAGGGCGGACCCTGCCTGCGGCATCGGTTCGCCGCCCTGTTCGATAATGGTCACGTCAACCTCACCTGTATCGGGAATTTCTGCGCGCTTCTAACACGCCCGAAGCGCATAAATGGCGTTCGTGACAGCAATTTGCAAACGGACTGAGCCGGCAGTCTCGCCGTGAACCGCGGCTGACGGCCATAAACCGCGTCTTGCGGGCTCAATTCAGGGATTTGGCGGTCCAAAACCGGCGAAACATCTCATTTACGGAACTTGGCACATTCCTTCGTCTTTCTGTTGCAATCGCCGCCGGCATTTGGCATATGTCCGCGCGTCGGCGGCGCACCATCGTTGCCGCTTCTAGGATGCGGGTGTAGCTCAGTGGTAGAGCACGACCTTGCCAAGGTCGGGGTCGAGGGTTCGAGCCCCTTCGCCCGCTCCAGAATTCCCGCTCCGGATTTACCCCGTTTGAGACGATCTGAGACAATTATCCCGCATGGGATAACGGATCGCGTGCGATTGGGCGGAGCGTATTTGCTTCCTTAAACAAATATAAAATCGGCCCTCACGTAGGGTTGTGTCCTCCAAAATAGCTCTTGATCAGCATCAATTTCCTAAGAAATGCCGTCGCTACAGTAGAAACGTTCTACTTTGGAGCTTGGCGATGGATGCTGCAGAAGAACGATCTCGATGCGAAGAAACGCATTCCGACGCGCGCCGCGGCCTTCTCAAGGCTTTGGTGGCCCTAGGCTCTGGCGCGCTGTTGGCCACGGCCGGCGCCGCGGAAGCCGCCATCAACGACCAGCCGCCCCGACGCCCCGGCGCCAATGGCAAGCGTTATGCGATGCTGGTGGATCTCCGAAAATGCATCGGTTGCCAGGCCTGCACGGTCAGCTGCTCGCTGGAGAACATGCCGCCGATCGGCCAGTTCCGTACTGTCGTGCATCAGTACGAAATGCCGAACGCGTCCGGGAATCCGGACATGCTGATGTTGCCGCGGCTGTGCAATCATTGCGACGAGCCACCCTGTATTCCGGTCTGTCCGGTTCAAGCGACGTTCCAGCGCGACGACGGCGTGGTTCTTATCGACAACGAGCGCTGTGTCGGCTGTGGCTATTGCGTCCAGGCCTGTCCCTACGACGCGCGGTTCATCAATCACGAGACGCAGACGGCTGATAAGTGCACGTTCTGTGAACATCGTCTCGAAGCCGGCTTGCTGCCGGCTTGCGTGGAGACCTGCGTCGGCGGTGCGCGTGTCATCGGCGACATCCTCGATCCCGCGAGTGAGATCTCGGTACGAATGGCCAGGCACAGAGATGAGATCAAGGTACTCAAGCCGTCCATGAGCACCAATCCGCATGTCTTCTACATCGGGCTTCCCGATGAATTTGTCGATCATGTCGACGGTCAGGCTGCTGTCCGATTGAGCGAAGGACATTGATCGTCATGCCCATCACCGAAATCCTGTCCCCCCACTATGAGGCTGCATGGCTTCCCTGGGCCGTGCAGTACTTCTTCCTGGTCGGGATCGCCGCGACCAGTGCCATTGTTGCCGCGGCCTGCAGCTTCGCGCGGCCCGACTCGCCGTGGGACCAGATGTTGCCCTCGGTAACGACGCTGCTGATGGTGTGCGCGATCGCTGCACCGGTCGCCCTCCTGGCCGATCTTCATCAGCCCGGCCGCTTCTGGCACTTCTACGTGAACTTCACGCCGTGGTCGTGGATGTCGTGGGGGCATTGCTGCTTCCGCTGTTCACGCTGCTCGCGGTCACATTCGGCTTGGCGTGGTGGCTCGGCCTGCGGCGGCTGCAGCGCGCGACGGGCATTCTGCTGGTGCTCTCCGCCGCTTCGATCCTCGTCTATACCGGCGCGGAAGTCATGACCCTGCGCGCGCGGGTTCTCTGGCACACTTACATGCTGCCGGTGAACCTCGCTTTGACCGCTCTGCTTGGCACGGTCGGCGGGATCATTCTAATCTCGCGTCTGTTGCCGCCGGCCTTTGCGCCGATGCCGCGCCGGCCGGTGATCACGCTTGGTTTGGCTGCGGCCACAACACTCGCATGTGCGGTGTTGAGCTGGGCGCTTTTGGGGCAACTCGGCGCCGATGCCTCCTTCCCCTTCGCCGCATCGCTGTTTGCCAGCTATCCGGCCTGGGCCAACGGTCTTGTGGCGTCGCTTGTGACCTGGGCGGTGATCGCCGCCATGCTGAATCTCTGGCGTGTGCGCCATCGCGGCGCGGTGTTCCAGATCGTGCTGGCAATTGCCATGCTCGCCTCGGCCTGGATGTTCCGCTGGATCGTTTTCATGAGCGTCCAGAGCGTGCCGAAATATGGCGCAGGCCTGTATCTCTACAGCATGCCGCTCGGAAGCGATGGTCTGTTGGGAATCGTGGGCGTGTTTGGTCTTTGCGCCGCGTTGATCGCGATCCTGACCTTCGCCCTGTCCCTTTATCCGCAAAGTCCTTTCCGGCTTCTCGGCCGGATGCAAGCCGCCAATTGAGGGCGCCGCGATGAGCATGAACGACGACAAGAGTGTTAGCTCCGAGGTTTCCCCCAGCGGTTCCGGGATCGATCGGCGCCGGTTGCTGATTTCGGGCGGCGTCGCGGCGGGCGGTTTGACGGCTTTTGCCGCGGGCTATGCCGATACGGCGACGAAGGCGGTCAAGGGCTTGGCCAAGGGGACGGCGGGTGCGCCCACGGCGAGCGCCACGCGCGGCAATTCCCTGAAGCCGGAAATGACGATCGATCCCCGCACGGGCGATCTCACCATGGCGGAAGGCCATGTGTTGTCGCCGTCCATGTGCTTCGGCTGCTGGACCACATGCGGCGTGCGCGTTCGCGTGGATCAGAAAGCAAACAGGATCGTTCGTATCGCCGGCAATCCCTATCATCCCCTTGCTACCACAAGCCCGGTCTCCATCAGCGTGCCGGTGCGTGATGTCTACAAGCGGCTTGGCGGCGATCGCGGGCTCGAAGGGCGCGCCACGGCCTGCGCGCGCGGCGCCAGCATGTTCGAGAATGTCGATAGCGCGTTCCGCGTGCTGCAGCCGATGAAGCGGGTCGGCAAGCGGGGCGAAGGACGCTGGCAGACCATTTCCTTCGAACAGCTGGTGAAGGAAGTGGTCGAAGGCGGCGACTTGTTCGGCGAAGGCCATGTCGATGGTCTCCGCGCGATCTACGATCACAAGACGCTCATCGACAAGGACAATCCCGAATACGGCGTGGTCGCCAATCAGCTCATCGTCACCGACGCCTCAAATGAAGGGCGCACGCCGCTGATCCAGCGCTTTGCGCAGCAGGCGTTCGGGACGGTGAACTATGCCAATCATGGCTCCTATTGCGGCCAGACCTATCGTGTCGGCACCGCCGCCAGCTTCGGCGACATCTCGACCATGCTGCATGGCAAGCCGGATTGGGCGAATACCCGCTTCGGACTTTTCATCGGCACAGCGCCGGCGCAGGCCGGCAATCCGTTCCAGCGCATGGGGCGTCGGCTCGCGGAAGGGAGAACGCGCGATGATGACAACAGTTTCGACTATGTCGTGGTCACGCCGCTGCTGCCGATATCGTCCAATGCGGTGAGCGGCCCCGACCACTGGGTCGGCATCAAGCCATCGACCGATCTCGCATTCGTCATGGCGATGATCCGATGGATCATCGAGAATGACCGCTACGACTCGAAGTTTCTCGCCCAGCCTTCGCCGCAGGCGATGAAGCAGGCTGGCGAGGCGAGCTGGTCGAATGCGACGCATCTGCTGATCGCAGAGCCCGGCCATCCCCGTTTCGGCGAATTCCTGCGCCCCGAGGATCTCGGCCTCGACAGCGGCGTCAAGCCGCCGGCCGAGGATGCGGCCAAGCCCGCCGCGAAGCCGCCGGCGGTCTATGTCGTCAAGCGGGGCGATGCGTTCACGATCCATGCGGGCGCGGAGCCGGCCGAGATTTTCGTCGACGAACGCGTCGATATCGGTGCAGAAAATCTGCGTGTGATGTCGTCACTGGCGATGCTGCGCGCCGAAGCAAACCGGATGACGCTGGACGAGTATTCCGGCATCTGCGGTATCCCGCCCGCGACCATCATCGACATCGCCGACCGCTTCACGCGCTTCGGCAAGCGCGCGGCGGCCAATTCCCATGGTGGTACGATGGGCGGCAACGGCTTCTATGCGGCCTATGCCATCGCCATGCTGAACGTTCTGATCGGCAACCTGAACGTCAAGGGCGGGGTCGTGATGAGCGAAGGTGCGTTCGGCCCGTTCGGCCCCGGACCGCGTTACAATTTTGCGCAGTTCGCAGGGCGCAGGCAGCCCAAAGGCGTTTCGCTGTCGCGCCACCGCTCGTTCCGCTACGAGAACACCAGCGAACACAAGCGCAAGGTAGCGGCGGGTGAGCCTCCCTACCCGGCGAAGGCGCCGTGGTATCCTGCTGTCGGCGCGCTCAGCTCGGAATTCATTGCCGCGGCGCTCGCGGGCTATCCCTACCGGGCGAAAGTGTGGATCAACCACATGAGCAACCCGATGTATGCGATCAACGGATTCCGCGGTGCGCTAAGCGAGAAGCTGAAGGATCCGAAGAAGTTGCCGCTGATCATCTCGGTGGATCCGTTCATCAACGAAACGAGCGCGATCGCCGACTATATCGTGCCGGATACGCTCACCTACGAAAGCTGGGGCCACGGCGCGCCCTGGGCCGATGTGGTGCAGAAGGTCTCCACCGTGCGCTGGCCGGTGCTGGAGCCGCGCGTCGGCAGGGATGCGCAAGGGCGCACCATCGATATCGAGAACTTCCTGATCAGCACGGCGGTGCAGCTCGGTCTGCCCGGCTTTGGCAAGGATGCCATCACCGACAAGGCCGGCGGCAAGTACGATCTGTTCGACAAGGAAGACTTTTTCCTCCGGGGCTTCGCCAATGTCGCCTATGCGGGCGGCAATGCGGTGCCCGATGCGAGTGACGACGAGATCGCTCTCACCGGCGTATCACGGCATCTCGCGCTGCTCGGCAAGCGACTGCCCGCAGAAGAGGCGCGCAAGGTGGCTTTCCTGATGACGCGCGGCGGGCGCTTCGGCGACGAGAAAAGGTCGTGGCGAGACGATCATCAGGTCAAGCCTTACGAGAAAGCCCTGGCGATCTGGAACGGCGATCTCGCGCGGCTGCGCCACACCATGACCGGCGAGAAGATTGTCGGGTGCCCCACCTACTATCCGCCGCGGCTGGCGAGCGGCGCCGGGATTCGTGAAGTGTTCTCCGAGCGCGACTGGCCGTTCATGGTCTGCTCCTTCAAGTCGAATCTGATGAGCTCGATATCGATCGGCGCCAGCCGCCTGCGGCAAGTGCATCCAAGCAATCCCGTCGTGCTGAACCGTCATGATGCCGCGCGTCTCGGCATCGCCAATGGGGACGCCATCGCGATCGAGACGCCCGGTGGCCGGGTCAGCGGCGTGGCCCTGCTGCGCGACGGCATCGTTCCAGGGACGATCGCCGTGGAGTTCGGCTACGGGCACTGGGAACAGGGCGCCCGGTCCCATATCGTGGACGGCAGGCCGACCCCGGTGAACGACCAGATCAAGGCGGGGGTGAACATGAATCTGCTCGGTTTTGCCGATCCCACGACCCCAGGCTCTCCCAATGTCTGGATCGACTGGGTGTCCGGAGCGGTGGTGCGGCAGGGGATTCCCGCCCGTCTGTTCCGCGCGGAGGCCGGTGCCTAGGCCGATCAAGCCTGTTTATGCGCCGACCTCCGCGATTCCGCTCGCATTGCCGCCATGCGGCCGTATTGTCGCGCGTTCATCCATCTCGCTTGAAATCGGACAAGGTTGCGCAGACAATCGGCTTTCAGCAGGTGTGAAACGAAGATGCCGTCGACCACGGATTCCAATCTCGAAATCGGAAGGCGCGCCAATGACGAGGCGCGGGCCGATTTCGCGACCTGGCTGATGATGTCGAAACTCAACAGCGTCGATGCCCTGCCCCAGGAAGCCCAGACTTTCTTCTCCAGCTATCTTGCCCTGGCGGCACGTGGCAAACAGGCCGAGTCAGCAGCCGCTGAGGCGACGATCCAGACCGTATACCGCCATTACTATGCCCGCATGGGCGGCACCGGCACCGCGCCGGTGATCAAGCCTGCTCCGAAACCGAAGCTCATGTCCGACAACAACCAGAACAACCGCGACAACGTCACCCCTTTCCGCCGCATCAAGCAGGACACCCCGCCTCCGCGCGAAAAGAAGAAAATGCCGGTGGCACTAATCTTCATCGGATTGATCGTGCTTGCGGTGGCATGGCGTTATCTGAGCAAGGGTAGTTTGTAAGCTCATCTTTCCCTTCGTAGCCCGCATAGAGCGGAGCGTCATGCGGGGATGTCGAGATAGTTGAAACACCGGTCCCCGGATTGCGCTGCGCTCCATCCGGGCTACGACTTCGCAAATCTTTCGCATCGCAACTCACAAAACGCGCGCGTCATGCGCGCGTTGCTGCATAGTTGCACTTTTCCCCTGCGACATTTGTGCTAGCATCCCCTCGTCTACGCTCACTAGCAGACCAATAAAGTTCGTCTCGAACGATCAATAAAACATAGCAGCCCTAGTTCTTTGAACAGAGAACCCGCTGCACAGGGAGTGAACGCGATGAAATCGATGCTTGGTCGATCCGTTCTTGCATGCGCTGTGATCCTTGCCACGGTCGGCATCACTCACGTCAGCGCGCAGCAAAAGCTCAAGAGCTACAAGTCAGACACGAAAGATTTCTGGACCAATCCGCCCGACGATTGGTTCCTTGGTGACGAG
Source organism: Tardiphaga alba (assembly GCF_018279705.1). NCBI lineage: Bacteria > Pseudomonadati > Pseudomonadota > Alphaproteobacteria > Hyphomicrobiales > Nitrobacteraceae > Tardiphaga > Tardiphaga alba. Next base: position 161,062 of record NZ_CP036498.1, on the reverse strand, counting down.
ACCGAAGCGCAGAAGGGTCTCGCTCCGCCGTCCGGCCCGCCCACTGGCGCGTCCGACAAAGAACTCGCCGACATGATGAAGAAGATCAAGCTGCCGGCCGGCTTCAAGATCGAGGTCTATGCCTCCGGCGTGCTGGCTGCGCGGCAGATGGCCTGGGGTGACAACGGCACGCTGTTCGTCGGCTCATTCGGCATCGGCAATGTCTATGCGATCACCGACAAGGGCGGCAAGAAAGAGGTCAAGACGGTCCTCAAGGGCATGAAGATGCCCACCGGCCTCGCCTTCCAGAATGGCGCGCTCTACGTCATCGATATCGACAAGCTGATCCGTTACGACAATGCGGAAGCCAATCTCGACAATCTCGGCAAAGGCACCGTCGTCTATGACGACATGCCCTCTTATGCCGCGCATGGTTGGAAATATCTCGCGCCGGATAAGGATGGCTGGTTCTATGTGCCGTTCGGCCCGCCCTTCAATATCGGCATTCCGCCCACTTCGCTGTCACAGATCCGCCGCGTCGATCCGAAGACAGGCAATGCCGAGATCGTAGCGCTCGGCGTGCGTAACAGCGTTGGTGGCGATGTCGATCCGCGCAGCGGCAAATATTGGTTCACCGAGAACGCGCGCGACTGGATCAGCGACGACATGCCGAGCGACAAGCTCAATATGATCACCAAGCTCGGCGAGCATTTCGGTTATCCGCATTGCCATCAAGGCGACATGGAGGATCCGAAATTTGCCATGGGCCACAAGTGTTCGGAATTCACGCCGCCGGTGCTCAATCTCGGTGCCCACGTAGCTCCGCTCGGCATGAAGTTCTACACCGGCAACATGTTCCCTGCGGAGTACAAGAACAACATCTTCATCGCCGAACATGGCTCCTGGAATCGCCACAAGTATCAGGGTGCACGCATCAAGCGCGTGATCGCTGATCCCGATGGCAAGAATGCCAAGCAGGAGGATTTTGCGACCGGATGGATCGAAGGCGATCAAGGCTATCTCGGCCGTCCCGCCGATGTGGTTCTGGCCAAGGATGGTTCGTTGCTGATCGCGGATGACTGGGCCGGCGCGATCTACCGGATCAGCTACGCGAAGTGAGGTGCGACTCGGAGAGGTTGGGGAACCAGCCGCTCCACGTCATTGCGAGCGCAGCGAAGCAATCCAGAGCAACGTAAAGAAAGAACTGGATTGCTTCGTCGCTACGCTCCTCGCAATGACGACTATTGGTCAGTCATGGAATGCGCATGATGCGATATGCATTGCTTCTTATCTTCGCGTCGCTCATTGGTCTGCCGAGCACGCATGCCGCCGATATCACCGCTGGAAAAGAGAAAGCCGAACTCTGCATCGGCTGCCATGGCGAGAACGGCATCTCGCAGATGGAGAATGTTCCGTCTCTCGCCGCGCAGGTGGACCAGTTCACCCAGTGGCAGCTGATCTTCTTTCGTGCCGGTACGCGCAAGAGCGAGGAGATGAAGCCGATCGTCGAGCAGCTCGACAATAACGATATCCGCAATCTCGGCGCCTATTTCGCCTCGCTGCAGCCGCCGGAGAAGAAGCCGGATGATGATCCCGACCTGTCGGCAAAGGGCAAACAGGCCGCGGCGGGCCGCCGCTGTGCGTCATGCCATCTCGACAGCTATGCCGGCACGAAAGCGGTGTCGCGGCTGGCCGGGCAGCGCGAGGATTATCTGCTGAAGGCGTTGCGCGACTACAAGTCCGGCGTTCGCGCCGGCGGTGGCATGGCGGCGATGGCCGAGGTCGCCTATTCGCTGAGCGAGGAAGAGATCGTCGCGCTCGCGCATTATCTGGCGCATTTGTGAGGCCGTAGCCCGGATGGAGCGAAGCGCAATCCGGGGACCGGCGCTTCAACAAGTTCGCCGGTCCCTGCATTACGCTTCGCTCCATGCAGGCTACAGGTCAGCCTACCCGCTGGTTCTCATATGTCTTCAGATGCGTGTAGATCATCCGCATGCGTGGCACGGCCACCTTGGCGGCATCGGCGCGGGCGATCATGTCGCCGGCGATCTGGTCGGCTTCGATCGCCGATTTGCCAAGAATGTCGCGATACATGGAGGCCGTGGCCTTCGAGCCCTCCGCCGTCAGCATGGCTTCGGTACGCTCGATGAAAGCGGGACGCGGGGTGAAGCCATTGGCCACAGCTACGGCCGCGCATTCGTCGCGGACGCCGAGAATGAAATCGCGGCCGCCGGGGGCGGCGAGAATGTCGCCGATGGCGCCGCGCATCGACGAGGTCGCGCCGGCGATGCTGGCGAGAAAAACCCACTTCTCCCACATGTCGTGGATAATGGTCTCTGACGACGTGCCGCCGAAGTTACCGGACTTCATGATCGCGTCGATCGCCTTGCTGCGCTCGGAGCTGCCACCCTTGCGTTCGCCAAAGCTCAGCACCTGCAGCGGCGTCATCTGCACGACTTCACGCTGCTCGTTCAGCGTCGCGGCGATCTGGCACTGACCGCCCATCACGGCTTCGGCGCCGAAGATCTGCTCGAGTGTGTCGAGATGCTTCATGCCGTTGAGCAGCGGAATGATCGTGGTCTTCGGTCCGACGGCCGAGGCGAAGGACTTGATGGCGTCGTCGAGATCGAAGGCCTTGCAGCTCAGCAGCACGACGTCGAATTTTTCGGTGAGCTGGTCGGCCTGCACTGTGGGCGGGTTCTTCAACGTCACGTCGCCATGCGGGCTCTTGATGACAAGGCCGGCGCTGGCCAATTCGGCCGCGCGCTTGGGGCGAACCAGGAACGTGATGTCATTTCCGGCCTGCAACAGCCGGCCGCCGAAATAGCCACCGATGGCGCCGGCGCCGACCACGAGAATACGCATGGGATGTGTCCGCTTTGTAAGAGTCGATCTGACGACCTCAGTATCGTCATTGCGAGCGCAGCGAAGCAATCCAGTTCCTAAGATGCAAGGCTGGATTGCTTCGTCGCAAGGGCTCCTCGCAATGACGGGCTTACCACTTCTCCCCGAACGGTCGAATCTCCATCTCGAACGTCCAGGCGCTGCGCGGCTGGCTGTAGAGCTGCCAATAGGATTCCGCGACGGAGGCTGGTGGCATCAGGAGGTCGGGATTGTCCAACGCGTCCGGCCCCAGGGATTCCAGCCGGCGTTGCCGCACCCATTCGGTGTCGACGCCGCTATCGATAACCAGATGGGCCACATGGATGTTCTTCGGCCCGAGTTCGCGCGCCATGGACTGCGCGACAGCGCGCAGGCCGAATTTGGCCGAGGCAAAGGCAGCAAAGCCGGAGCCGCCGCGCAGGCTGGCGGTGGCGCCGGTGAAGAAAATATTGCCCTGCCCGCGCGGCAGCATCAGCCGGGCCGCCTCGCGGCCTGCGAGGAAGCCGGAATAGCAGGCCATCTCCCACACTTTGCGAAACACCCGCTCGGTGGTGTCGAGGATCGGGAAATTGACGTTTGCGCCCACATTGAAGATGCAGACCTCCAACGGCGCGTGGGCGTCGGCATCGTTCAGGAAGGCGGTGATCTCCTCCTCCTTGCGGGCGTCCAGCGAGCGCGCATGGATACTGCCGCCCTTGGCTTCGATCTCCTTCACCAGCGGCGCAAGTTTGTCGCCGTTGCGCCGTCCGGCGAATATGGTAAAGCCTTCGGCGGCAAATTTCTTGGCGATTTCGGCACCGATGAAATCGCCGGCGCCGATCACCGCGACTGTGGCGTTACGGTCGGTCATGACGCGATCATCTCCTCGACTTCGCGGAGCTGCTCCTTGCCGAAGAACATCTCCTTGCCGACGAAGAAAGTCGGCGAACCGAAGGCGCCGCGCTCCACGGCATCCTGCGTGTTGGCGATCAGCTTCGCTTTCACCTCGGCCTCCTGCCCGCGCGCCAGCAGTTTTGCGGCATCGAGGCCCGATGAATTGAGCGCAGCCATCGCGACTTCGAGATCGTCCATCTTCTTCGGCTCCACCCACATGTGATGGAAGGCCGCCTCGACATATTTCTCGAACACGCCTTCGAGCTGGGCGGCAATGGCGGCACGCATCAAGTTCAGGGTATTGACGGGGAAATGGGGATTCCAGGCATAGGGCTTCACCTGGAAGCGTTTGAGGAACCGCTCGGTTTCGAGCTGGTGGAATTCGCGCTTGTTCTTGACGCCGGCATAGGTCTCCGCTGGCGAGCGATTGTTGGTGGCCTTGAAGATGCCGCCGAGCAGCACCGGGACATACTCGAATTTTGCGCCGGTCCGCCCTTCGATGGCGGGGATCGCTTCATGGCTCAGGAAAGCATTGGGGCTGCCGAAATCGAACAGGAACTGAACTGTTTGTGCCAAGTGGCCCTCCCGGATGTCACGGTCCTTGCGACCATCATTGCAACGGAGTGTGGCGCGGCCGGGCCGTCGCGTCCACTCTTTTGATGATGGTCATCATATCGTGATGGCGGGCGGGCGCAATCAGATCAGGCGGGTAATGGTCTTCTTGCGCCAAACGAAGCGGTAATAGCTCGCCTGCAACAAGAACATGGCGCAGAAGGTGATCGGCCACGCGAACCAGACACCGGTGACGCCGAAATGCCGGCTGAGCACAATGGCGCTCGGCACTTCGATCAGCGCGATGGCGAGGACCGACAGCAGTGTCGGCACAAACACCGTGCCCGATGCCCGCATCATGCCGGAGAAAATGCCGGACATCCCGAACACGATGCTGCTCCACAACACGATGTGCAGCAGGTGCTGCGACAGGTCGAGTACGGCGGGATCGATGATGAAGAAGCCCATCACCATGCGCGAGAACAGATAGATCAGCGCCACCAGTCCGCCGGTCAGCACGAAGTTCAGCACCAGCGCGGTCTTCACGATGGAGCCGAGCCGGGCGACATCACCGCGGCCGATGGCCTGCGCGCCGAAAACGGATGCGGAGATCGCGATCGACATCGCGGGAAACTGCGCATAGCTGATCACCTGATTGACGGCGCCGTAAGCCGCGGTGGCGTCGGAGCCAAAGCCGTTGACGATGCCGAGCAGTGCGAGCTCTGCCAACGCCATGGTGACGATCTGGATGGCGGTGGGAATGCCGAGCCGCAGGATGCGGCCGAGCAGGGACAGATCCACGCGCAGGTATCGCAACATGGCGCGGTCCGGCGCCAGCGGGTGGTTGCGACGGATCAGATGGATCGACAGCCATGTCATGCCGATCGCCGTCGAGATGACGGACGCAACCGCCGCGCTGGAGACGCCGAGCGGTGGCAGCCCGGTCCAGCCGAGGATCAAAGCCGGCGTGATGATCAGGCCAAGCACGGTGGAGATCGTCAGCCCGATCAGCGGTGTCGTGGTGTCGCCGACGCCGCGCATCAGGGATGTCGAGAGCAGGAAATAGAAGGTCAGCGGCATGCCGAGCATCATGATACGCGCATAGTCGGTGGCCTGATCGAGAATATTGGCGGGCGTCGCCAGTGCAGTCATCAGCTCGCGCGCGAACAACCCGCCAAGGATCGAGATCGAAAAGCCGATCACGAGTGTCGCGAGCAATGCCGCTGCGGCGATCTCCTTCACCTTATCGCGCTGCCCTGCTCCCCAGGCCTGGCCGATCAGGATGCCGGCGCCGGTGCCGAGGCCGATCACGAAAGCCACAAAGAAGAACATCAGCGGAAACACCGATGATGCCGCGGCCAGCGCGTTCACGCCGATCATCTGGCCGAGATAGACATTGTTGATGGTGCCAAACAGCGATTGCAGGATGTTGCTCGCCATCATCGGTCCGACGAAGACGAGAAAATCCCGCCACAGAGGTTTTTCCGCGGGCATCAGAGAAGTCCTGAATGGGAGTACGCGGCGGCGCGCATCAAGCGCGCCGCGTCGGGATGTCAGGCGTGCTCGGTGAAAGCGAGCCGCACGATGTGATCGCGGATATCGTCGGGCCATCCGGCGATCAGTTCGCCGAACTTGCGACGATCGGCGGCAAACAGCGCACGTGAGGCTTCCTCGAAATCGGGCAAATCGCCAGCCATGGTGGACATGAAGTGATAGGCGGCGTCGCGTGCCTTGCGGGCACGATCCCGGTCGCCATTGGCGCGGCGGGCTTCGTCGACCAGCTTGCGCAACGCCACCGAGGCGCCACCCGGCTGGGCGGCGAGCCAGTCCCAGTGCCGCGGCAGCAGCGTGATCTCGCGGGCGACCACGCCGAGCTTGGGTCGGCCGCGACCGCGTGGCTCGGCCGGTGCATCGGGCTCGGCAGCCGTCGGCGGCTGCAGCCGGGCGACGATCTCGCGATGGCTGCCGCGGAGATCGACGTCGAGGGACTTGCCCGTGGCATTGTCAAAAATGATGATGGGATCGGTCATGCCGCCGGTGGCGATCTTCACGGCGACAGCCACCTCGGCCAATGGCCCAGATGCCAACAGCTTGGGCCCGGCAAAGGCCGTATAGGGAGCAATCATTGTCGCGTCAGTCGTCATGGGAATAGGCCCGTTTCGCCCTCAGGATGGGCGCTAATTATACCCGGATAATATATCTGTCAATATTACCCGGGCAATATTTGTGCTCGGTTCAGCTCAGGGAAAACACGCATGCTCACGGTCCATCACCTCAACAATTCCCGCTCGCAGCGCGTGCTGTGGCTGCTCGAAGAACTGGGCGTCCCTTACGAGATCGTGCGTTACCAGCGGCAGCCGAACATGCTGGCGCCGAAGGAGCTTCGCGCCATCCATCCGCTCGGCAAGTCGCCGGTCATCACCGACAATGGCAATACGGTCGCGGAATCCGGTGCCATCGTCGAATATCTCGTGAAGACCTACGGCAATGGCCGGCTGATCCCGCCGGACAATACGCCAGAGCGTCTGCGCTACACATACTGGCTGCATTACGCCGAAGGCTCGGCGATGACGCCGTTATTGCTGAAGCTGATCTTCGGCCTGTTGCCGAAGCGCGCGCCGTTGCTGATCCGCCCGATCGTCAATGCCGTGTCAGCGAAAGCGCTGGCGACATTGGTGACGCCGCAGTTGAGGCAACACATGGCGTTTTGGGAAAGCGAACTCGGCAAGAGCGAATGGTTTGCCGGCAACGAATTCACCGCGGCCGATATCCAGATGAGCTTTGCCCTCGAAGCAGCAAGCGCGCGCGGCGGCCTGGAGAGCGGTCATCCCAAGGCGATGGCATGGCTCGCCAGGATTCACGCGCGGCCCGCCTATCAACGCGCGCTGGAAATCGGCGGGCCGTATGAGATCGGCAAGTAACGGCGACTAGTGGCCGATGGCGGCAGCGCCGCGTGTGCGTGGATCAGGCGCGCCGAGCAAGCCGTCGGCCGTCATGGCAATGGAATTCGCCGAGGTCTGGCCCATCGGTTTCACGATCTTGTGCCCCATCGCCCTGAGCGTATCGAGCACGGGCTCGGCAAATCCGTTCTCGATCCGCACGTCATCGGGCAACCATTGATGATGCAGCCGCGGCGCCGACACCGCAGACATCACATCCATCTTGTAGTCGAGTGTGTTGATGATGACCTGAAGCGTGGTCGAGATGATGCGGCTGCCGCCAGGCGATCCCGTCACCAGCACCGGTTTGCCGTCCTTCAGCACGATGGTCGGGGTCATCGACGAGAGCGGGCGCTTGCCGGGGCCCGGCAGATTAGCCTCGTAGCCGACGAGACCATAGGCATTGGATGCGCCAGGCGATGCGGTGAAATCGTCGAGCTCATTGTTGAGCAGCACGCCGGTGCCTTCAGGCACGAGGCCCATGCCATAACTGAAATTCAGCGTGTAGGTGTTGCTCACTGCATTGCCGGCGCTGTCGACGACGGAATAATGCGTCGTGTTCTGACCTTCGCGCGGCGGCTTCGGCGTCAATGCATCGCTCCACGGCACCGCGCGCTTGGGATCGATGGTCGCACGCTGCTTGGTGGCATAGTCTTTCGAGATCAAAGTCGCGATCGGTGCATTCACGAAAGCGGGGTCGCCGAGATAGCGCGCGCGATCGGCGTAAGCGCGTTTCATCGCCTCGATCAGCAGATGCAGCGAGGGCGCCGATCCCTGCTGTAGTTCAGCAAGCGGAAAGCCCTCGAGGATGTTGAGTGTTTCCAGCAGTACCGTGCCGCCGGAGGATGGCAGCGGCATCGAGACGATGTCGTAGCCGCGATAGTTGCCGCGCACCGGCTCGCGGATCACGGGCTGATAGGTCTTGAGATCATCTGACGTGAAGATGCCGCCGGCTTCGTTGATGCCTTTCACGAGCTTCTCGGCGACCGGCCCTTCATAGAAGCCGCGCGGCCCCTGCGCGGCGATGGCGGTCAGCGTATTGGCGAGATCGGTCTGGATGAGTTTGTCGCCTTCGCGGAGCGAGGTGCCGTCAGGGCGCGAAAAGATCGGCTTGCTCGATGGCCAGCGCGCCAGGCGACGATGCCAGTCCGGCAATGTGTCGGCGCCATCATCCGTCAGCACGAAGCCGTCGCGCGCGAGCGCGATGGCGGGCTGCAGGAGATCGGACAGCGTGAATTTGCCGGAGCCATGTTTTTCCAACGCCAGCGCAAGCCCGGCGACCGTGCCGGGGATGCCAATGCCGAGTGCGCTGTCGCGCGATTTCATGATATCCGGCTTGCCGTCGGGGCCGAGAAACATGTCCCGCGTGGCCTTGCCGGGCGCCGTCTCGCGATAATCGATGGTGGTGCTTTCACCCTTCGCCGTATGGATGACCATGAACCCGCCACCGCCGATATTTCCGGCGCGCGGATAAGTGACCGCCATGGCAAAGCCGGTGGCCACGGCCGCATCGATCGCATTGCCGCCGCGCGCCATCACATCGGCGCCCACCTGCGCCGACAGGCGCTCCTGCGCCACCACCATGCCGTGCTTCGCGACAACGGGCTTCAGCGTCCCCAACGGTGCGGGAATATAGTTGTCGCGGGATTGTTGCGCGTTTGTCTGCTCGGTCGAGACCAGTATTACTGCGAGTGCTGCGGCGCATGCACAACGCAGGAAAGTAAAAGGCTTCATCGGTCACTCCGGCTGGGCAGCGGACACCATCGTTTAACCGCCACGCATGCTATATGGATTGAGAATCGTCATTCACAACACGCGGTTCTGTGAGGAGAACATTCCATGGCGGTCGCCGCCGCACCCTCGTCTGTCGCGGCCATTCCGACGACCTATCCACCGCGTCGCGCGGTGGTCAGCTGGATGTTCTTCGATTGGGCTGCGCAGCCCTATTTCAGCCTGATCACGACCTTCGTGTTCGCGCCCTATTTCGCCACCCGCGTGGCGGCTGATCCCGCGACGGGACAGTCGCTGTGGGGATTTGCCACCGCCTGTGCCGGCCTGATCATTGCGTTCATGTCGCCGGTGCTCGGCGCCATCGCGGACGCCAGCGGCCGTCGCAAGCCGTGGATCGCGGGCTTCGGCACCATCTTCGTCATCGGTGCCTGCATCATGTGGATCGGCAAGCCCGGTGATCCCGCGCTGATCCTGCCGCTGCTGATCGCCTATGGCTTTGCCACCATCGGTGTCGAATTCGCCACCGTGTTCAACAATGCGATGATGCCGACGCTGGTGCCGCCGGAAAAGCTCGGACGGCTGTCGGGCTCGGGCTGGGCGCTCGGTTATGTCGGCGGCATACTCAGCCTGGTCGTCGTCCTCGGCTTCATGGCCGCCAATCCATCGAGCGGCAAGACACTGTTCGGCCTGACGCCGATCCTTGGCCTCGATCCCGCGAGCTTTGAAGGCGACCGTATCTCGGGGCCGCTGTCCGGTCTGTGGTTCATCGTTTTCGTGCTGCCGATGTTTCTGTTTACGCCGGATTTCCCGGCCAAGGTCTCGGTGGGCAACGCCGTCCGCGCGGGCCTGACCGATCTCGGCCATACGCTGCGCGAACTGCCGAAGCACAAATCCATCATGGCGTTCCTGATCGCCAACATGATCTACACCGATGGCCTCGTCTCGCTCTTTGCCTTTGGCGGCATCTACGCGGCCGGGACATTCGGCTGGAACACGATCCAGATCGGCACGTTCGGAATCATCCTTGCCATTGCCGGCACCTTCGGTGCTTTCATTGGCGGCAAGCTCGACGATGCCTTCGGGCCGAAGCGCGTGATCGCCGGAGCGTTGTTGCTGCTGCTGCTGGCGATCGTGTCGATCCTGCTGATCGACAAGGAAACCATCCTGTTCATGAAGGTGACGCCGCCGCAGCCGAATGGCGGACTGTTCGCTGCACCGGCGGAGAAAGCCTATCTGCTGCTGGGCTGCCTGATCGGCATGGCGGGCGGGCCGTTGCAGGCGGCATCGCGCACATTGCTGATCCGGCTGGCGCCGCAGGATCGCATCGGCCAGTTCTTCGGATTGTTCGCGCTGACCGGGAAGGTCACGTCATTCATGGGCCCGCTGCTGATCGGCGTCGTCACCGCGGTGACGGCAAGCCAGAAGGCGGGGATGGCGGTGCTGGTGGTGTTCTTTGTGGCGGGGCTGGGACTGCTGGCAAGGGTGCGGCAGGAGTAGCTCTCACTGTCGCCACCCGGCTTGACCGGGTGGCCCAGTAAACGCAGAGGCCTGCGTTCCATCACTAATAGCAGTGTCTACTGGATCGCCCGGTCCTAGCGCGCAACTGCGCGCACGGCCGGGCGATGACAGTCGCGTTAGTGCTTGAAGTGTCGTGTGCCCGTGAACACCATGGCGATCCCGGCGTCATCTGCCGCCTTGATCACTTCATCATCGCGCACCGAGCCACCCGGCTGGATCACCGCGGTCGCACCAGCCTCAATCGCCACCAGCAAACCATCCGCGAATGGGAAGAACGCGTCGGAGGCGACCACCGAACCCTTGGTCATCGGCTCCTTGAGCTTCATCTCCGCCGCCGCATCCTGCGCCTTGCGGGCAGCGATGCGCGCCGAGTCGACGCGGCTCATCTGGCCGGCGCCGACGCCGACGGTGGCGAGGTCCTTTGCATAGACAATCGTGTTCGACTTGATGTGCTTGGCGACACGGAACGCGAATTTGAGATCGCGCAGTTCGGCTTCGGTCGGCTGGCGCTTGGTCACGACCTTGAGCGTCATGTCATCGACGACGGCATTGTCACGGCTCTGCACCAGCAGGCCACCGGCGACGGTCTTCGCGGTGAAACCGCCCGCGCGCGGATCGGGCAGGCTGCCCGCCAGCAGCAGGCGCAGATTCTTCTTCGCAGCGACGATGGCGATGGCTTCGTCGGTCGCATCCGGTGCCACGATCACTTCGGTGAAGATCTCGGTGATCACCTTGGCGGTCTCCGCATCCAGCGTCTGGTTCAGCGCGACGATGCCGCCGAACGCCGAGGTGGAATCGCAGGCCAATGCCTTGCGGTAGGCTTCGACGAGATTGCTGCCTTCGGCCACGCCGCAGGGATTGGCGTGCTTGACGATGACGCACGCCGCGGTGCGCTTCGGATCGAACTCGGCGATGGCCTCATAGGCCGCGTCGGTGTCGTTGATGTTGTTGTAGGAGAGCTGCTTGCCCTGCACCTGCCGCGCCGAGGCAACGCCGGGGCGCAGTTCCGGGGTGCGATAGAAGGCGGCGGTCTGGTGCGGGTTCTCGCCATAGCGCAGCGCTTCCACGAGCTTGCCGCCGACGGCGCGGAAATCCGGCGCGTCGGTCTTCAGCTGCTCGGCAAACCAGTTGGAGATCGCGGCATCGTAAGCGGCGGTGCGCGCATAGGCCTTGGCAGCCAGGCGGCGACGCAGCGTCTGCGTGGTCGCGCCCTTGTTGGTGGCGAGTTCGTCGAGCACCGACTGATAGTCGGACGGCTCGACCACGACGGTGACGTCGTCATGGTTCTTCGAGGCGGCGCGGATCATTGCGGGGCCGCCGATATCGATATTCTCGATGCAATCTTCCCACGACGCGTTCTTCGCGACGGTCTCTTCAAACGGATAGAGATTCACCACCAGCAGATCGATCTGCTGGATGCCGTGATCGGTCATGGCCTTCTTGTGCTCGGCATTGTCGCGGATCGCGAGCAGGCCGCCATGGACCTTGGGATGCAGCGTCTTGACGCGGCCATCCATCATTTCCGGGAAGCCGGTGAGGTCGGAAACGTCGGACACTTTCAGGCCTGCCGCAGCGATCGCCTTGGCGGTGCCGCCGGTGGAGACGAGATCGACGCCATGCGCGGACAGCGCGCGGGCGAATTCGATCAGTCCGGACTTATCGGAAACGGACAAGAGAGCGCGAGTGACCTTGCGCGGATGGTCGGTCATGACTGTGTATCCCGTGGGAGAAGGCAGCCGCGTAGCATGGTTTGGCGGGGCGTGAAACCGGGCCGGTTGGCATGCCAGAAATTTGCGGGCCGCTTCCAAGCTCAGCCCCTCATGGTGAGGAGGCGCGTAGCGCCGTCTCGAACCATGAACTGGCCTGGCTCTTGAGCCCGGCGGCCATCCTTCGAGACGCGGCCTACGGCCGCTCCTCAGGATGAGGGGTGAGTGTGTTGAATTACAACGGTAATTCGGGCTCACGCCGCGCATTGCGCCGGGCTGATGTCTGCGATGGCGAGGAATTCGAACGCGCGAAACTCCAGCGCACGCTGGAAGTCTGGCGGGCGTCCTGGTGGATCACGATCTGGGCGGTCCGGCGCGGGCCGTCATTGCCCGCCAGGAACACGCTGTCTTCGAGATCGACCTTGTCGTCCAGGGCCTCGAAGGTCCAGACGTCGCGGTTCGGCAGCACCAGCATGACGCCGCGGGCGTCGCTCAGCCGGCTCGCTTTGACCGATGGATGCAGGTGGAAGCGGATCGCGTAATCGGTGTTGTTGCCCTTCAGCTTGGCGCCGGGTGCAGGAGCGACGATGTCCTCGCCATCCAGCCGATTGCCATCGACAGAGATGCTGAGGATGCGGCGATGCTCGATGCCGAAGCGCGATTTGTAGCCGTCATGGGCGCTGGTCAGCATGGTGCCGTCGGAGGTCACCTCGCGATAATTCTCGACGGCGTTCGGACCCGATGTGATCGGCGAGCCCCGCAAGAACTTCTTCATCGCGCCGGCCTCGACGAACTGGCTCGACGACGCGTTGTGATAGCTCACCGTCGAGTGTGCCGCTGTCGAGCGCGCGAAGACGCGCCAGTTGTCGCGCGCCGTCGATGGCATGCCGCAATTCACGACAATGCGGCTGGCGCCCGAAGAAAGCTCGAAAGCCAGCGTGCCCGCATGCGCTTCGTGGCTGACATCCGGCGGCGGAGGCGGGCCGGTATCGATCACGACGGTCATGTTGCCGGCTTCGAGGCGCTGGAAGCCGGTATGCGGCATATGCGCCATCGGCACGCCGTGGGTGTCGTCATAGGCCAGGAGCGTCGCCACCAGATGCGACGGCGTCGAGCTCATGCCATTGAACAGCGCAAAATTGCCGTCGCCATGACGGAAAAAGCGCAGCATCGGCATCATGCGGTCGATGGCATTCAGCAATGCCGGCGGCGGCGCGATGTTTCGCGCAGCGAAGGTTTGTCGCAATGGCAAGAGATCGATCAGCAATTCGATCAGCGCATTCGGATTGCGCGAGACATGGCCGCCATCAGGCAAAATCTGCTTCTGCAATTCGTCCGACAGCCGCTTCGCCGCGCCGCGGATATTGTTGGCCTGGTTGGCGAGGCACAGCGAGGCGTAGCACAGCGCGATCAGCACCTGCATTTTCGGCAGGCCATCGGCGGCGCTCGGCAGCGCGTAGCGCAGCGCGCGAATTTCGCGAGCCAGCATGCGCAGATAGCGGCGATAGAACTTGCCGTCGGTGTCGCCGAGTACAAGCGGCGCTTGCGACAGCAGCGAGATGACGCGGCGCGCCACGACCTCCGGCCGACGACCATTCGGCCGCTTGCGCGAGGTGTTCGACATCCAGTCGTCGATCAGCGAACGCGCATTGGCGCGGGTGATGGCGGTATCGGCGGCGCGCAGGTGGCGCAGCCAGCCAAAGCCGAGCAGCGAGACTTCCCAGTCTTCCGATGGCGGTTCGAGATCGAAGATCGAGCGGCCATGGCAGGTGACGATCTTGCCGGCGAAGACGAAGCGGCCGGCATAGATCTCGGCTGCGCGCGTGGCGTCGGTGGTGCGCAGGTCGTGCGGGCAATCAGCAGGCGATCGGTTCGGCCGGGCCACAGACGCGAGACCGCCGCCGAGCCGCCGGACATGCGCGCCAGCGCACTCCGCACGAAGCGGCCGAGGATCAGCCTCGAAATACGTCTGCGATGAGCGACCACGTGCGCCTTGGAATGGGAGGGAGAAAGGTTGTTGCGAATCCTTCTTAGCCGGAAACGCCGCCCGCACACAGCACAAGGAGGCGCCCTGTGGACGCCTGCCGAATCAGGAGGTTATCCCGTGGATATCAGGATTTGATCAGTCGCGCCGCATAGAAGCCATCGAGCCCGCCAAGTCGGGGATCGGCATGGGGCAAATGGCTCGGTAGCGTACGCAAGTCGCCATCCGGCGTGATGATTTCAGCGAGGCCTGCGACTTCGCTGGCGGTGGCGGGCATGCGCCGCATGCTGCCGTCATTCGCCAGCAGATCGGCGATGGCGTGCTCGCCCTCGTCGGGTTCCATTGAACAGGTGCAATAGACCAGCATGCCACCGGGCTTCAGCATGGTCACGGCCTTGGCCAGCAAACGTCGCTGCAAGGCGGTTAGCATGGTGATGTCGGCCTCCTGTTTCAGCCAGGCGACATCGGGATGTCGGCGGATGGTGCCGGTGGAGGAACACGGTGCGTCCAGGAGAACGCCGTCAAAGCCTTCGCCCGGATATTCGGTGCCATCGGAGACGATGGTTTCGGCCTGTAGCGACAATCGCGCGAGATTCTCGCGCAATCGCGCCACGCGGTTGGGAGAGCGATCCACGGCAACGACATCTGCGCCGCCTTGCGCGAGCTGTGCGGTCTTGCCGCCGGGGCGGCACAGAGATCGACGATACGCTTGCCCTGGAGATCGCCGAACAGCCGTGCCGGCAATGCCGCCGCGGCATCCTGCACCCACCATTGGCCGTCATTGAAGCCGGGCAGCATGGTCACTGAGCCCTGCAGCAGTGTGCGCACGGTTCCGGTGGGCAGCACTTCGCCATGCAGGCGCGTCGCCCAGGCTTCGGCTTCGGACTTCACGGTGAGATCGAGGGATGGTTCGTGGCTGAGTGCCGTCGCGATGTCGCGCGCTGTCGCTTCGCCGTAATGCGCCGACCAGCGGGCGAACAGCCATGGCGGAATGTCGAGACTCTGTCCGGCGGATTCCGCGATCAGATCATGCCCCTCGCGCGCGCAGCGGCGCAGTACGGCATTGACCAGTCCGGCATATTTCGCTGCGCGACGATCCGATTGCACCATGCGCACCGACAGATCGACGGCGGCGTGATCCGGCACGTCCATCCAGAGAATCTGCGCAGCGCCGATCAAAAGTGCGCTTTGCGCGCGCGGCGCATCGGTGGGAATGCCGCGATCGAGCAGGCGTGACAGGATCTGTCCGAGCGTGCCGAGCCGGCGCAAAATCGTCGCGACAAGGCGACGCATCAGCGCGCGGTCGCGATCCGACAGCGTCTTCAGGCCGGGATGCGCAGCAGAACCTTCGAGTTGGTCATCGAGCGTGCGATGCTTCTGCAGCACGCCATCGAGAATGTCGGCTGCGATGCGTCGCGCGGCGAGGCCGGGGACCTCGGGTGGCGGTGCGTATTTCACTTGCGGCATGCAACAACATCACGGTGGAAGGGCAGGAATGGCGAGAATTTCGGCCGGCGCCAGCGGGCGGGACCGATTCTGTCGCACGCGAATATGCCAAATGTAAGAATCGCCCTTATATGCGCAGTGTCGCACAATAGCGGTTGGAAGCGAAATCGGTAACGTGTGCGGACCCTTGCCGCTTACAGGGATCATCGAGATGAACGACAAACCAGATCACTCCATCGTGCCCGAGCCGGCGCTGGAAAAAATACTGTCCCCCGCTGCGAAACGCGCTCTCGCAGAGGCCGAAGAGCGCCGTGCCGCAGCCGCTGCGCCGAAGCCCAGCGCGAAGGAACTGCAAGGACCGGATGGACCCGAGCCGACCCGCTTCGGCGACTGGGAACGCAAAGGCATCGCGTCGGATTTCTGACGCGGCGTTTCTTCACCTCTCCCCACCGGGAGAGGTCGCGCGCGTTTTGCGTGCGGGTGAGGGGCGCGGCGGGCGACGTCACGTGTGGTGCCCCTCACCCGCTCGGCTTCGCGACGCTTCGCCGATCGACCTCTCCCCGGTGGGGAGAGGTGACCGAGCGTCTTCAATTCGTTCGTGTTCTATAACCTCTGTTGATCGCCGTCCCATGCCGCCAGCATCGCGCATCCATCATGCGTCGCCATGGCGGGCGCGCCTGTCGCGCCTGTGGCCGTGGATCTTTGTGCTTGGAATGGCCGTGGGCTCCGCGCTGCCATTGAAGCGCTGGCTGCCGGCGGTCTTTCATGACGAGACCCAGGCCGAGCGCGACGCGAATGCGATCGTGCAGAGATCTGGCAGCCGTGACGATCGCCATATGGTCGATGTGCTCTACACCATCGATGGCGACACATTTAGTGCACGCGTACATCTCGCTGAGGGCGACGACCTCACCGCGCGCATTCGCCTGCGCGGCATCGATGCTCCCGAGTTGAAGGGTCAGTGCACGACAGAGATTCGCCTCGCCGAAGACGCCACCGCCGCCTTGAAGCGAATGCTGAGGGAAGGCGGCGTGACGATCTATAATATCGGGCCGGACAAATATCCCGGGCGCGTGGTCGCGAGTGTTGCCACCCGCCGTACGCCAGACGTCTCGGCTGCCCTGCTCGCCGGCGGCTTCGCGCGCAGCTATGGCGGCGGTTATCGTGGTGGTTGGTGCGACAAATGACAAAGCCGCGCAGAGGGCGCGGCTTTGTCACGTCGAAAGCGACAATATTCAGCGCTGGGTGACGACGACCTGCGTGCCGACCGAGACGCGCGAGAACAGGTCGGTGATGTCCTCGTTATACATGCGCACGCAGCCGTAAGAGACGTAGCCGCCGATCGATTTCGGCACATTGGTGCCGTGAATCGCATATTCGCCACCGGCCAGGGTCATGGCGGCGACGCCCATCGGATTGGCGGGCGAGCCGCCGGGGATCACGTCCGGGATACGCGGATTGTCGCGCTTCACATCGGCCGGGGCGACCAGGCGGGCTGGCGATACTTGCCGTCGATCTTGGTGACGCCGGCCCACTGCTTGCCGGGCTTGCCGACACCGACGGGGTAGCGGACGGCGACGCCGGGCTCGGTGACCAGATAGAGCTTACGCTCGCCGGTCTTCACCACGATGGTGCCGGGCGCATAGTCGCCGCGGAAATTGACAAGGCTGGGGCGGCCTGCGCGGACGTCGCAGCCAAGGTGCCGGCGACAACCAATGCGGCCAACGCACCTGCAATCTTCGAAGACATCGACTTCTCCAAATTCGACTCGCCGGATTCGGCCGGGCGAGGTCGTTCCACCCTTGCGGGTGAGCACAAAATTGCAACATCAGGGAGCTTCAACCGGCCGCGTAAACAGCCGGTCTCCAGCGGCACGAGAACCGCACCGCGGTGGCGCTTAATGAGGGGAACTCGCAAACAAAGTAAATGTCCGGGAAACAACACTCGCTCTAAAATGGACGGGAGCGGGTGAGGACAGGCTGACAATGGCGTGAGGGATGCGTGAAAGCGTCACGCGCCGTGGCCGTAGGATGGGTAGAGCGGAGGCCTAAGCCGGAGCGAAACCCATCGGCCGGGTTTGCCGCACCGACGGAATGATGGGTTTCGCTGCGCTCTACCCATCCTACGACCGCGAGCCTGGCCTCACCCCAGCGTAAACGCCTCATGGATCGCCGATTGCACGGCGCCACCGGTCACGGCACCGCCGCCGGCCACATAGATCCAGTCGCCGATCACGGTGGCGCCCACCGCATGGCGCGGGGTCAGCATCGGGGTGTGGCTCTGCCAGCTGTCGGTTTTCGGATCGTAGCTCTCCATCTGCCCGAACACCTCTGCCTGGGTGATCTTGCCGTCGCGGACCACCCCGGCCTCGCCGCCCATCGCAAACAGCCGGTCGCGATAGATCACGAGACCATGGCCGGAGCGGGCCACCGGCAGCGGCTTGCGCAGCTCCCAGGTGTCGCGCTCGGGCAGATACACGTGATGCAGGTCGGTATTGTATTCGAAGGTGTTGAAGCGCCCGCCGATGACATGGATGACGCCGCCATAAGCGACGCAGCCGACATGATCGCGCGCGCCGGGCAGCGGCTTTCGTGTCTCCCATTTGTCGGTCTTGGGGTCATAGACCTCGTGCCAGCTCACACTGGCGCGTTCGGCTGCGGGCTCCGATGCGCCGCCGATCAGATGGATCTTGCCGTTCAGCGCCACAGCTGCACCCGCACCACGCGGACGCGGCAGCGGCGCGATGCTGTCCCAGCGATCGGCGGCAACGTCATAAGCGTAAGTGTTGTGATCAGAGCCGCGGTTCTGCTGCATGAAGCCGCCGAGCGCATAGACGCGGCCGTTGTCCGCTGCGACCGAAACGTGATTGGCCCCACGCGGCAGTGGTGCTGCGTTGAACCACTGATCCTTCGCGGCGTCATAGACGTGATGATAGGGCCGGTCCACGCGGCCTTCGCCATAGCCGCCGACGATATGCATGCGATCGGCCCAGGCCGTCGCCCACGCCATTTCGCTGCGCGGCAGCGGCAGTGCTGCACGTGGCTGCCATTTGCCGGGCGGGCCTTTCGGTGCCGGACTATCAGTGACGCGCTGTGCCTCCTGCTCCGGCGTCATGTGATGCGGAACACCGCCTTGCAGCTTTGCGTAGGGCTCGGGAGAGGATGGCGCGGCGGGGAGTGCGGGGTGGTGGCCGGCATGCTGGGCATGTGCCGCAGTCGCGCTCGCGACGGCAGCGGCGGCGCCGAGAACAAAGGAACGGCGATCCATGGTCGTCTCTCCCGCTTGATCGGCCTCCCGCAGGAGCGGGCCGCCTCGTTGACTGAGCGAAGGTTAGGATGGCTCGGCGACGAGGCAAAGCGCCGAAGCGACACCCGTCAGGCGAGGCGCGCATTTTAAAGGTTGATACGGCAAACGCTGCCGGGCGCCGGCAAATAATACCGTAGCGTCGATGGTCTGTCTAAGCGGCCTGGCCGGAAAACGGCGGATTCCCGCGGGATTTGCGCCTCCCTGATGTTGGCCTGCGACTTGCTCGAGGGGGCGACGGGTGATCGTCGCATGATGGTCCCCGTAGCGGTGAAATCTGGCGCGAGAGATAGTGAGCGAGGCCCATGCGTGTCGAAACTGGATCGTCAGTCTACCAGCCCAGGCAAATGTCCGCGGTCACAGAGGCCGCTTTGCCCGTACAGTCTGCAAGCGACGCTTCCGCCGCTGACGGTGCGGCTACCGAGCCATCGGCCAAATTTGGCAAAGCCGATTTCACGGGCATGACAAGGCAACAACTCTTCGACTGGATGAACAATCAGATCCGCAGCGGCGCCATGAGCATGGACGACAGCACGCCGTTTCTCGGCATGACGATGAAGATCGATGCGCGAACCGGCGTTCCCGTGGACATGCAGACGGACAGCGAGCCGGTCAACTTCATGCAGCGCGCTGCCCGCGGCATCGAAGCAGCGCTGTCGCGCGGGGAAAATGATTCCGCCGCGCGACTGAGCGCTGCCTTGAGCATGATGCAGCGCTATCAGGGACAGCTCACATCCGTCGATATGCACGCATAATCGGCGGACGAAGCCGGAGCCTCATCCCTTCTTGTTCTGCCGCTTCTCGACGAGATCATCGACCACCGCCGGATCCGCCAGCGTCGAGGTGTCGCCGAGCGACGACGGCTCATCTTCCGCGATCTTGCGCAGGATGCGCCGCATGATCTTGCCCGAGCGGGTCTTCGGCAGGCCCGGTGCGAACTGGATCAGGTCCGGCGAGGCGATCGGGCCGATATCCTTGCGGACCCAGGCCACCAGCTCCTTGCGCAGCTCTTCCGTCGGCTCGACGCCGTTCATGAGCGTCACATAGGCGTAGATGCCCTGCCCCTTGATGTCGTGGGGATAGCCGACGACGGCGGCTTCCGACACCTTGTCATGCGCCACCAGCGACGACTCCACTTCCGCGGTGCCCATGCGATGGCCCGACACGTTGATCACGTCGTCAACGCGGCCGGTGATCCAGTAATAGCCGTCGGCATCCCGGCGGCAGCCGTCGCCCGTAAAATACTTGTTCTTGTAGGTGGAGAAATAGGTCTGTTCGAAACGCTCGTGATCGCCATAGACCGTGCGCATCTGGCCCGGCCATGACTTTGCGATGCAGAGATTGCCCGAGGTCTCGCCCTCCAGCACCTTGCCATCGGCATCGACGATCTCGGGCACCACGCCGAAGAACGGCCGCGTCGCCGAGCCCGGCTTCAGTTTGGTTGCGCCGGGCAGCGGCGTGATCAGGATGCCGCCGGTTTCGGTCTGCCACCAGGTATCGACGATCGGGCAACGGCCGTCGCCGACGACATGGTAGTACCATTCCCACGCTTCCGGATTGATCGGCTCGCCCACCGAACCCATCAGGCGCAGGCTCGCACGTGAAGTCTTCTTCACCGGTTCGTCGCCGGCCTGCATCAGCGCGCGGATCGCAGTCGGCGCAGTGTAGAAGATGTTGACCTTGTGCTTGTCGATCACCTGCCAGAAGCGCGAATTATCCGGATAGTTCGGCACGCCTTCGAACATCAGCGTAGTCGCGCCGTTGGCGAGCGGCCCGTAGAGGATATAGCTGTGGCCGGTGACCCAGCCCACGTCGGCGGTGCACCAGTAGATGTCGCCCTCGTGATAATCGAACACATATTGATGCGTCATCGACGCAAACAGGAGATAGCCGCCGGTGGTGTGCAGCACGCCCTTCGGCGTGCCGGTGGAGCCTGACGTGTAGAGGATGAACAGCGGATCTTCCGCATTCATCTCCTCGCAAGGGCATTCGTTGGTGACCATCTCGGCGGCTTCGCGGTACCAGAAGTCGCGTGCCGGATCCATATCGACGGCAGCGCCGGTGTGTTTCACCACCACGACCCAGTCCACATTGCCGGCCTTTTCGTTGACCTTGGCCACGGCCGCATCGACATTCTTCTTCAGCGGCACTTTCTTGCCGCCGCGCAGGCCTTCATCGGCGGTGATGATGATCTTGGATTTGCAATCGGTGATGCGCTGCGCCAGCGAGTCTGGCGAGAAACCGGCGAACACCACCGAATGGATCGCGCCGATACGTGCGCAAGCGAGCATCGCATAGGCGGCTTCGGGGATCATCGGCAGATAGATGGTGACGCGGTCGCCTTTGCCGACATTCCGGTTGCGCAACACATTGGCCATCTTGGCCACTTCGTCATGCAGCTCCTGATAGGTGATGTGCTTCGATTGCGACGGATCGTCGCCTTCCCAGATGATCGCGGTCTGGTTGGCGCGTTTCGGCAGATGGCGGTCGATGCAGTTATAGGCGGCGTTGAGCACGCCATCCTCGAACCATTTGATCGAGATATTGCCCGGCGCGTAGGAGGTGTTTTCGATCTTGGTCGGCGCGTGGGTCCAGTCGAGGCGCTTGGCCTGTTCGGCCCAGAAACCGTCGCTGTCGCTGATCGAGCGCGCATACATCTCCTTGTACTTCGCGTCGTCGAGATAGGCCCGCGAGGTCCATTCGCTCGGCACGTCATAAATCTTGTCGGACATCCATCCCTCCAGTCGGTCTCGCAGCCATGAGACCCGCCCCGCGCTGCAGGCCGCGCCTCACTCGATGTTCCAATTATGCGTCGGGGCGGGTGGCCCAAACAAGGTCGCCGCGTCTCACCCTTTCGTCGGTTGCGATACCTGCCCGGCGAACGCGACGCAGGAACGAAAATCCTGTGATTCGCATTATCGCGACGAAGGGTGAGGACGAGAAAGTACCTAAGGCCATGATGGAGCAGCAGAATTTCACAGCGACCCGCGGTGCGACACCGCGTTCGGCCTTGTCGGCGGCCAAGTTGCTTGCCGGTAAGCTGGCCGACCAGCAGCCGAAACTCCGCGGCAAAAGCACGGTCAAAGCCCTGGCGCGTGAACTCGGCCTTACCCTCGGCGATCAGTCGGAATTGACCATCCGCCGCCGCAAGAGCGGCAAGGCTTATTCCTTCATCCGCGAAAACGGCACGCGCATCCGCCATGCCGGCACCATCCGCCGGTTGAACGCCATGGCGGTGCCGCCTGCTTATGTGGATGTGCGCTACGCCGTGGATCCCAACCTGCATCTGCAGGCCGTCGGTCGCGATGCCGCCGGGCGCCTGCAATATCGCTATCACGCCGATTGGGAGAAGGTGCGCGAGCATCGCAAGGCCAACCGGCTGGCGCGGCTCGTGAATGCCCTGCCGAAGATCCGTCGCAGCGTGTCGCACTATCTCGCCGGCGACGAGCCGACGCGCGAATTTGCGCTGGCGGCCGTGATCGAACTGGTTACCCGCACTGCGATCCGTGCCGGCAATGAGAGCTATATGAAGCTTTCCGGCACCCGCGGCGCTACCACATTGATGAAGTCGAATGTGCAGATCGACGGAAAATGCGTCGTGCTGTCCTTCAAGGCCAAGGGCGGCAAGGCCGTGCGCAAGGAATGCGACGCGACCAAACTCGTGCGGGCTATCGGTATCCTGCACGAAGTGAAGGGCCGTCGGCTGTTCCAGTATTACGACAAGGTCGGCCGCATCCATAAAGTGAACACGGCCGCGGTGAACGCCTTTTTGCGCGATATCGCCGGGATCAAGATCTCACTGAAGGATTTTCGCACCTTGATGGCATCGGCCACGGTGGTCGAAACCCTGGCGCATATCGAGCCGGCCGAATCGGTGCGAGGTCGCAAGAAGCAGGTGCTGGAGGCCGTACGGTCCGCTGCGGACGAACTGTCCAACACGCCCACCATCTGCCGCAAAAGCTATGTCCACGACACCATCGTCACCGCGTTTGAAAGTGGCGCACTGGCGCGGATCGCTGCCAAGCAGAGCGGCTACCGTTCGCAATCCAAGCGCGAACAATTGCTGGCGCACGTGGTGGCTGAAGCCGGATAGCCTCCTTTTCGCAAGAGCATAGCGGCTGATCCGATTTCGCATCTTGCAATTTGTGGGCGCTTGGGGCCGTTAGGCGCCCATGCCCGCACCGCAAACGTCCTTTCGCGAACAATACAACACCCTCGTCGCCGCCGGTACCATCGAGGCCGATCCGGCTCAGGCGCAGGCTGTCGAAGCCATCGCTGCGCTCGACGCCAAGCTCGCCACCTACGAGCCGCCGCGCAAAAAGGGTTTCTTCGGCCGCCTGTTCGGCGGCGACAAGGATGCACAGCCGCCAAAGGGGCTCTACGTCCATGGCGAGGTTGGCCGCGGCAAGACCATGCTCATGGACCTGTTCTTCGAGAGCAGCCCGGTCGAACACAAGCGCCGTGCGCATTTCCATGAATTCATGGCCGATACTCACGAGCGCATCTACGATTTCCGCCAGAAAATCGCGAGCGGCGCGATCCCGGATGGCGACGTCATCGCGCTGACCGCCAATTCGATCTTCGAGGAAGCATGGCTGCTGTGCTTCGACGAATTTCACGTCACCGACATCGCCGACGCCATGATCCTCGGCCGCCTGTTTGCGCGCTTGTTCGAGCAGGGCACCGTGGTGTTCGCGACCTCCAATGTCGAGCCGGTCAATCTCTACAAAGGCGGTCTCAACCGCGCGCTGTTCCTGCCCTTCATCAAGCAGATCGAAGACCATATGGAAGTGCGCAAGCTCGACTCGCGCACCGATTTCCGCATGGAAAAACTGGTTGGTGTGAAAAGCTGGCTGGTGCCGGATGATGCTGTGGCCAAGGCTGCGCTCGATGCGGCTTTCACGAAACTCACGGGCGGCGCGCAAGGCAAGTCGCGCGAACTCGCGGTGAAAGGTCGCAAGCTGCATGTGCCGTTCGAGGCGCAGGGCGTCGCGCGTTTCACCTTCAACGATCTCTGCGAGAAGCCGCTCGGAGCAAGCGACTATCTCAGGCTCGCGCATGAATATCATACGCTGTTCATCGAACACGTGCCGGCGATGACCGAAGCCAACCGCAACGCGGCCAAGCGTTTCATTTCGCTGATCGACACGCTCTATGACAACGGCGTAAAGCTGATGGCCACCGCGGCCGCCGAACCGCCGGACCTGTATTCAGCCGATCAGGGCACCGAGAAATTCGAATTCGTCCGTACGGCATCGCGCCTGTTCGAGATGGGTTCCGAGACTTATCTGGCGCTGCCTCACGGGCGCAGCGACTCCACGGCGAGCGGGGCCACGACGGGGCTGGTGGAGACTTAGAACCTCTCCACCCCGTAACCGTCATTGCGAGAAACGTAGGGCGGATGAGGCGAAGCCGTCATCCGCCGCGGAGTTCAACGATAAACTCGGCCGGCGGATGACGCTTCGCTCATCCGCCCTACGGTCCAGAGGCTAGGTATACCAGGCCGCCTCCTTCCCAAATCCGCATCGCTGGTCTCCCGCTCGACAAATGGGCAGGGGTTGACTTGAACGCTTGCGGCGAAAGCGATAACCACCCTGTCGGCATTGACTGCTCCCTCCTCCCACCCCTGCGGGTTCAAAGGATATTTTCTCATGGCGCGTAATAAGATCGCACTGATTGGCTCGGGTCAGATCGGCGGAACGCTGGCTCACCTGGTCGGCCTCAAGGAACTCGGCGACGTGGTGATGTTCGACATCGCCGAAGGCATCCCGCAGGGCAAATCGCTCGATCTCGCCCAGTCGTCGCCGGTCGATGGCTTCGACGCGAAGCTCTCGGGTGCCAATTCCTACGAAGCGATCGAAGGTTCGGACGTCATCATCGTCACCGCCGGCGTGCCGCGTAAGCCGGGCATGAGCCGCGACGATCTGCTCTCGATCAACCTCAAGGTGATGGAGCAGGTGGGCGCAGGCATCAAGAAGTATGCCCCGAACGCGTTCGTGATCTGCATCACCAACCCGCTCGACGCCATGGTCTGGGCGCTGCAGAAGGCCTGCGGCCTTCCCGCGAACAAGGTTGTTGGCATGGCTGGCGTGCTGGACTCGGCGCGCTTCCGCTACTTCCTGGCCGATGAATTCAACGTCTCGGTCGAGGACGTCACCGCTTTCGTGCTCGGCGGTCACGGCGACACCATGGTGCCGCTGGTCAAGTATTCCACCGTTGCCGGCATCCCGCTGCCCGACCTCGTGAAGATGGGCTGGACCTCGCAGGCCCGCATCGACGAAATCGTCGACCGCACCCGCAATGGCGGCGCCGAGATCGTCAACCTGCTCAAGACCGGTTCGGCCTTCTACGCCCCGGCCGCTTCCGCCATCGCAATGGCCGAGAGCTATCTCAAGGACAAGAAGCGCGTGCTGCCCTGCGCCGTTCACCTCAACGGTGAATATGGCGTCAAGGACATGTATGTCGGCGTGCCCGTTGTGATCGGCGCCAAGGGCGTCGAGCGCGTCGTCGAGATCGAACTCGCCGGCAAGGACAAGGAAGGCTTCGACAAATCGGTCGCTTCGGTGGTCGGCCTGATGGACGCCTGCAAGAAGATCGCGCCCGACCTGCTCGGCTAAAACTTGGATGACATGAACCGGCACCCCTGGGGTGCCGGTTTTGCATTTGACGTGGTTGGCCATCCCTGCGACGAACCCACCCGGCCAACTTCGTCCGTCACACGGAATTACCGCCACTCTTTGACATGTCGTATGCGTGGTATACGGTATGCCAATTCAGAGAAAACGGCGTGAATTCCAATTTCACCATCGGGGGTTCGGGAGCATCTTATGAATATCCATGAATATCAGGCGAAAGCCGTCTTGAAGGAGTTCGGCGTGCCCGTCTCTAAAGGCGTGCCCGTGCTCAAGGCTGAAGAAGCCGAAGCCGCAGCGAACCAGCTCGGCGGCCCGCTCTGGGTCGTGAAGAGCCAGATCCATGCCGGCGGTCGCGGCAAGGGCAAGTTCAAGGAAGCCTCGGCCGGTGACAAGGGCGGCGTCCGCCTCGCCAAGTCCGTCGATGAGGTCAAGCAGTTCGCCAAGGAAATGCTCGGCGCGACCCTGGTCACCGTGCAGACCGGCGACGCCGGCAAGCAGGTCAACCGCCTCTATATCGAAGACGGTTCGGACATCGAGAAGGAGTTCTACCTCTCGCTGCTCGTCGATCGCGAAACCTCGCGCGTTGCTTTCGTCGTCTCGACCGAAGGCGGCATGAGCATCGAGGACGTCGCCCACGACACCCCTGAGAAGATCATCACCTTCTCGGTGGATCCGGCGACCGGCGTGATGCCGCATCACGGCCGCACCGTGGCACAGACGCTCGGCCTCACCGGCGATCTGGCCAAGCAGGCCGGCAAGCTGGTCGAGCAGCTCTACACGGCGTTCATCGCCAAGGACATGGACATGCTGGAGATCAATCCGTTGATCGTCTCCAAGCAGGGCCAGCTCAAGTGCCTCGACGCCAAGATGTCGTTCGACTCCAACTCGCTGTATCGCCACGCCGACATCGTCGCGCTGCGCGACACCACGGAAGAGGACGCGAAGGAAATCGAGGCATCGAAGTATGACCTCGCTTACATCGCGCTCGACGGCACCATCGGCTGCATGGTCAATGGCGCCGGCCTCGCAATGGCCACGCTCGACATCATCAAGCTGTACGGCGAAAGCCCGGCCAACTTCCTCGACGTCGGTGGCGGCGCTTCGGAAGAGAAGGTGACTGCTGCGTTCAAGATCATCACGGCTGATCCGAACGTGAAGGGCATCCTGGTCAACATCTTCGGCGGCATCATGAAGTGCGACGTCATCGCCGCCGGCGTTGTCGGCGCGGTGAAGGCTGTCGGCCTCAAGGTGCCACTGGTTGTTCGCCTCGAAGGCACCAATGTCGAGGAAGGCAAGAAGATCATCCGCGAGTCCGGCCTCAATGTTCTGCCGGCCGACGATCTCGACGACGCCGCCCAGAAGATCGTCAATGCGGTGAAGGGAAAGTAAGCTCATGTCAGTCTTGATCGACAAAAACACCAAGGTCATCACCCAGGGCTTCACCGGCAAGAACGGCACCTTCCATTCCGAACAGGCGATCGCCTACGGGACCAAGGTCGTCGGCGGCACCTCGCCGGGCAAGGGTGGCTCGACCCATATCGGCCTGCCCGTGTTCGACACAGTGGCGGAAGCACGCGACAAGACCGGCGCCGATGCGTCGGTGATCTATGTGCCGCCGCCGGGCGCAGCCGACGCGATCTGCGAAGCCATCGATGCGGAAATCCCGTTGATCGTCTGCATCACCGAAGGCATTCCGGTGCTCGACATGGTGCGCGTGAAGCGTTCGCTGATCGGCTCCAAGTCGCGCCTGATCGGGCCGAACTGCCCGGGCGTCGTCACCGCCGGTGAATCGAAGATCGGCATCATGCCGGCCAATATCTTCAAGCCCGGCAAGGTCGGCATCCTGTCGCGCTCCGGCACGCTGACCTATGAAGCTGTGTTCCAGACCACCCAGGCCGGCCTCGGCCAGACCTCGGCGGTGGGCATCGGCGGCGATCCGGTCAAGGGCACCGAGTTCATCGACATCCTCGAGCTCTTTTTGGCCGACGACAAGACCGAGTCGATCATCATGATCGGTGAAATCGGTGGTTCGGCGGAAGAAGACGCGGCGCAGTTCATCAAGGACGAAGCCAAGCGCGGCCGCAAGAAGCCGATGGTCGGCTTCATCGGCGGCGTCACCGCACCTCCCGGCCGCCGTATGGGCCATGCCGGCGCCATCGTGTCGGGCGGCAAGGGCGATGCCCAGTCGAAGATCGCAGCGATGGAAGCCGCCGGCATCCGCGTCTCGCCATCGCCGGCCCGCCTCGGCACCACGCTGGTGGACGTGCTCGCGGGCAAGTAAGCCGCGGGTGACGGAGTGAATGCAAAAGGCCCGCTCGGAAGAGCGGGCCTTTTGTTTTAGCGCAGGCTCGTAATTCCGAGTTGCGTGAACCACATCCCCGCGAGCAAGCCGAGCAGCGACAATACGACGGATGCGGCGACGTAAACCACGGCGAGCTCCGCATTGCCGCGCTCGACCAGCAGCACAGTATCCAGTGAGAACGTCGAGAATGTCGTGAAGCCGCCGATGATGCCGGTGGTGAGGAACAGCCGCAGCTCCTGCGAGGCGCTGCCGTGCAAAGCCCACCAGCCGACCACCATGCCCATCAGAGTGGAGCCGAAGACATTGATCGCGAGAATGCCCCACGGAAATGACGTGCCGGTCAGGCTCGTGACAAACACATTGCAGAGATGACGCAGCGCGCCGCCGATGCCTGATCCGATCAAGACGATGATGATGTTGCGCATGATCACTCACCCCGTCCACTGGCGTTGAGGCGCGCGACGACCCGATCGAATGTCTTGTCCATGGCGACCGTGGAACTGCCAAGCCACGGGAAGTGTCCGTAACGGAACGACAACTGCTGCGACGCCTCCGTTGTGCTGCGTCCGGCAATGACAAGCTGGTAGAGCGCGGCCGTGAGCCCCGTCCGATCGGCCCCTGCCTCGCAATGAATGAGGATCGGTCGAGCCGCTGTGCGAAGATGCGTCGTCAACTGAACGATCTGATCGTCGGTCAGCTCGCGGCCCGACGATATTGGAAAGTCGATATGCACGACGCCCGTCGCAGTACTTGCTTTGATTTCATCATCATACCAGGACCGACCCGGATTGCTGCCGCGCAGATTCACGATGGTGCGAATGCTATTGACACGAATGCGGTAGACGAACTGATCACCGCTCAATTGCCCGGAGCGATAGGCCACTCCGTTCTCGATTGGATGGAAATTACCGGTCAGCCGGAGATAGCCAGCCCAGCTCCCAGCCAGCAGGGCAGCGATCGCGACAGATTGACCAAGGCCCTTCAGCCACGGCAACGCCAAACGCCACGAATGTGAAAATGGATTGGATCTGCGCACGACTCTACTCCTTCGCCGCGATGGCGAGTTGAGTAGGAGTCATCAGCTTCTCTCGGAAGCGGTTCGGCCAGGATGGCCCGGCAGAATCCATTGCCGTGCGATCTCCCATAGCGGTCGATCGATAGCGGTGTCAATCAACGGACACGGTGAAAGCCCATGCGTAAGAACGAGTCTATGGCATAGCCCGGATGGCGCTGCGCTCCATCCGGGCTAAGCGATCCTCACTTCTCACTATCCGTATTGAACACCTCGCCTTCAGGCACCCAGGTCTTGCCGTCGAATTTCGCGACCTGCATCTGCGTATAGGGCGCGTAACGGTCCGGGCGCGTGGAGATCGAGATGCCGGGTAGCAGCAGCGGGGCAACGACCTTGTTGAGATTGGTTGCCTGTTTCAGCAGGTTCTCGCGGGTCAGGTCGTCGCCGCACATCTCGATGATCTTCACGGTCATGTATGCCGAGATATAGCCGGTGACATTGCTGCCATCGGCGATATCGCCGCGCGGATACCATTTGGCGATGAATTCCTTGAACTCCTTCATGTCCGGCGCGCCATCCCAGGTCGGATCGGTCGGCCCCTTGAAGGCAAGTGCGGTCAACACGCCGGTCGAGGCCTCGTTGCCCGCCGGCTCCATCACGCCCTTGATGGAGGACGACACGCTGACCACGAAATTCAGCGGCTTCCAGCCGAGTTCGTGCACCTTGCGGATCGCCTGCGCGCCGAATTTTGGCGTCGCCATCGTGAACAGCGTATCGGCGCCGGATGCCTTCAACGCAACGATCTGCGAATCCACTGTCGGCTCGGAGACCTCATAGGTGACTTCCTTGACGATCATGGTCTTGGCTTTCTCGCCGAGACCATCCTTCAGGCCTTTCACATAATCCTTGCCGGCATCGTCATTCTGCGAAAACACGCCGAGCTTGGCGTTCGGTTTGTTCTTCAGCAGATACTTTGCGAAGATCATGCCCTCCATCTGGTAGGGCGGATAGAGTGCCGTGGTCCATGGGAAGTTCTTTGGATCGTCCCACTTCGCGGCTCCCGTCGAGATGAAGAGCTGCGGCACCTTCTTCTGGTTGAGATATTTCTGGATCGCCGAATTGGTCGGCGTGCCGATGGTGCCGATGATCGCCAGCACTTCATCCTGCTCGACCAGTCGCCGCGTCTGCTCCACCGTCTTGGGCGGCGAATAGGCGTCGTCCAGCGAGATCGTCTTGATCTTGCGTCCGTTGACGCCGCCTTTGGCGTTGATCATTTCGTAATAGGCTTCTTCGATCCGCCCCTGGGTGCCATAGGCCGAAGCCGGGCCGCTATAGGGCATGGTCTGACCGATCTTCACTTCCGTATCGGTCACGCCCGGCTCGTATTTCTTCTGGGCGGTGGCGGGATGAGTGGCGACCAGCATGAATGCGCCGGCTGCCGCGAGAGCAACACGTATCGTCATGGCGTATCTCCCCTTTTATTTTGGCCGCACTCTGTGTTGCGTGCCGTTGTCGAACTGTCAGATCGCTTGCAAATCCTCTCTGTTGGTCGTGCGGCTGCGCCGTGCCGAGGCTGCGCCGCGTTTGCGGCGCGCCATCGCATCCTGCGTGCCTTTTGACGGCTTCGGCTTCAGCATGCCCTCGATGGTGTCGATGAAATTCTGCATCGTCGCCTCCGCGCTCCAGACGCGATGCGACGCGCCGCCTTCCAGCGCTGCCTCGCGCGACGACATCGCGGCGCGCAGATAAAGCGACATCAGCATCAGCCGCTGATTGACGAGATCGGGGTCGATCTCCTTCAGAAATTCGCGGATATGGACGAGCGCGCGGTCATAGCCCGACGCCCATTTGCCCTCCAGCGCATCCATGAACATCTGCCGATGGCTCATCTGCAGCATGGTGATGAAGCGGATATAGGTGTCTTCTTTCGGCGGCTGGCTGCCGTCGCCAGCGAGATCGGTGGATGGCCAGACCAGGCATCCGATGATCTCACGCAAGTTGCGCGGCCCGCCGCGGGCCTCGATCGCATCGAGCATCGCATTGCGTCGGTCATCGATCAGCTTGGCGCCATCGGCAACCAGTTCGCGCGCGAGTTCATCCTTGCTGCCGAAATAATAATGCAGCGAGCCGGAATTGCGCTGGCCGGCAGCGAGCACGATGTCGCGCACGCTGACGCCGTCATAGCCGCGATGCGCGAACAGGCGCCGCGCCGCGATCTTCAGCAAATCCCTGGTGCTCACATCCGCCATATTGACAACGCTGTCACAGGGTTCAAATTAGGTCAATTGCTTTAAGCGAGCGACCTAATCTCGCAGTGCACAAGGGAGAACGCCATGAACGAGCTGGATTTCAGCGGCAAGACCGTCCTCGTGGTCGGAGGATCGAGCGGCATCGGCAACGGCGTCGCCCATGGATTCCGCGAGAAAGGCGCCGAGGTCCATGTCTATGGCACGCGTGCGACGGCGGCGGATTACAAAGGCGAGGAAGGCTCCGATCTCACCGGCCTGCATTATGCCAAGCTGGATGTCAGCAACGCAGCCGAGATCGAGGCGATCGAGCCGGCCTTCAGCAAGCTCGACGTGTTGGTGCTGGCGCAAGGCACTGTGCTCTACAAGCGCGGCGAATTCGCCATGGACGGGTTTCGCAAGGTGATGGAAGTCAATCTGATGAGCCTGATGGCTTGCGGTGCAAAATTTCATCCGATGCTGAAGGCGAGCAGCGGCAGTTTCATCATCGTCTCATCCACCGCAGCCTTCCACGCCACCAAGGGCAACCCTTCATACAATGCGTCCAAGACCGGCGCTGTCGGTCTGGTTCGGACGCTGGGCGTGGCCTGGGCGGAAGACGGCATTCGCGTCAACGGCATCGCGCCGGGCCTCGTCGATACCAAGCTCACCAAGGTGACGACCAAGAATCCCAAGCGGCTGGAAGGCGCGCTCGAACGCATTCCCGTGAAGCGATTGGGCACTCCGGCCGACATGGCCGGCGCGGCGCTGTTCCTGGCATCGCCGCTGTCGTCCTACATCGTCGGCCAGAGCCTGATCGTCGATGGCGGCCTGATCCTTTAACCCCACAAGAAGCGAGAACCGCCATGGCCTGGGATTTCGAAACCGATCCGGACTATCAGAAGCAGCTCGACTGGGTTGCCGCGTTCATCGAGACGGAGGTGATGCCGCTCGATCATCTGCTCGGCAGTCCCTATGACACGCAGGATGAAGCCCGCAACAAAGCGGTGCGTCCGCTGCAAGCCAAGGTGAAAGCGCAGAAACTGTGGGGCTGCCATCTCGGCCCCGAGCTCGGCGGTCAGGGCTACGGGCAGGTCAAGCTGGCTCTGCTCAACGAGATCATCGGCCGCTCCGCCTATGGGCCGACCGTATTCGGCTGCCAGGCGCCGGATTCCGGCAATGCCGAGATTCTTGCGCATTACGGCACCGCTGCGCAGAAGACGCAGTATCTTCAGCCACTGCTCAACAACGAGATCGTGTCCTGCTTCGCCATGACGGAGCCGCAAGGCGGCGCCGATCCCGGCGTTTTCACGACACGCGCCACCCGCACCACAACCGGCTGGCGCATCGACGGCGAGAAATGGTTCGCCTCCAATGCCCGCTTCGCGGCCTTCTTCATCGTGATGGTGGTGACCAATCCGGAAGCGCCGCTGGCGTCGCGCTGCTCGATGTTCATCGTGCCGGCGGGAGCGCCGGGTCTCTCCATCGTCCGCAATGCCGGCTATGGCGATCACATCGACTCCCACGCCTATCTGCGTTTCGAGAACGTCGAAGTGCCCGAAGATGCCATGCTCGGCAGCGAGGGTGGCGGCTTTCTCGTCTCGCAGGTGCGGCTCGGTGGCGGCCGCATCCATCATGCCATGCGCACCATCGCGTCGGCGCGCACCGCCTTCGATGCCATGTGCCAGCGCGTGCTGTCACGGCGCACCAAAGGCGAGGTGCTGGCCGAGAAGCAGACCGTGCAGGAGAAGATCGCCGATTCCTGGATCGAATTGGAACAGTTCCGCCTGCTGGTGCTGCGCACGGCATGGCTGATCGACAAGCATCAGGACTACAAGAAAGTGCTGAAGGATATCGCCGCGGTGAAGGCGGCGATGCCCATGGTGCTGCACAATATCGCCGGCCGCGCGCTGCACTTGCACGGCTCCATCGGGCTTTCACGCGAGATGCCGTTCGCGCAGCAGGTGATCGATTCCTATTTCCTTGGCCTCGCGGATGGTCCCACCGAGGTGCACAAGGTCACCGTCGCCAAGCAAGTGCTGCGCGCGTACATGCCGACCAACGCTCTGTTCCCGGCGTATCACCTGCCGCAGGTGCGCGAGCGGGCGCGCGAGCACTATCCCGACATCGTGCCGCGCGACGCGCATTGAGGGCGATGTCATGAGCGAGGAAGCCTGGCAGCAACTCGTCGATCTCGATGCGCTCCGCGGCTGGATGGATGCGCAAGAGCTCGGGCGCGGCGCGCTTGAAGCCGTGACACCGCTGGCTGGTGGAACGCAGAATGTGCTGCTGCGCTTCGCGCGTGACGGTCGCTCTTATGTGCTGCGCCGCTCGCCGGCGCATCCGCGCGGCGATGGCAATGCCACCAACCGGCGCGAGGCGCGCGTGCTCGGTGTGTTGGCATCGACCGAGGTGCCGCATCCGCGCCTGATCGCCGCCTGCAGCGACACCGACGTGATCGGTGCGGCGTTTTATCTGATGGAGCCCATCGACGGCTTCAATGCCACCGTCGCATTGCCGTCATTGCATGCCGGCGACGCCGCGATCCGTCGCCGCATGGGTTTTGCGCTGGTGGATGGTGCTCTAGCTCTATCGCGTGTCGATCACGCCGCAGCGGGTCTCGCGGATTTCGGCAAGAGCGACGGCTTTCTCGAACGCCAGGTGCCGCGCTGGCGCGCGCTGCTGGAGAGCTATCACGATTACAAGGAATGGCCGGGTCCATCCGCGATCCCGGGCATCGATGCCGTCGCGGACTGGCTGACCACACATCGCCCGAAGCAATTCGCGCCCGGCATTCTGCATGGCGACTATCACCTCGCTAATGTGATGTTTCGCCCAGACAGAGCCGAGCTCGCGGCCATCGTCGACTGGGAGCTGTGCACC
Organism: Tardiphaga alba; assembly: GCF_018279705.1. Lineage (NCBI taxonomy): Bacteria > Pseudomonadati > Pseudomonadota > Alphaproteobacteria > Hyphomicrobiales > Nitrobacteraceae > Tardiphaga > Tardiphaga alba. The sequence goes on along the minus strand of NZ_CP036498.1, from coordinate 127,091 downwards.
ATCGGCGATCCCCTGCTCGACATGGGCTGGATCATGGCGACATGGCCGGACGAGCAGGGACACACGACGTCCGAGATCGGTATCAAGCCGTGGGATGGTTTTGCGCGGATCAACGAATTGATGGCGCATTACGCGGCGAACTCGCCGCGCGATTGCACGCAGCTGCAATGGTACGGCGTACTCGGCTGCTACAAGCTCGGCCTGATCCTCGAAGGCACCTATGCCCGTGCATGTGCAGGACTTGCCGCGCCGGCGACGGGCGATCGGCTGCATCGGTCATGCATCAAACTGTTCCAGCGCGCGCTGGGATGGCTGGAGCGCGGGAAGGTGGGTGGATGACACTCCATCTGTCATCACCCGCGAAAGCGGGTGATCCAGTAAACACAGATCAGCATAACTAAACAGTGAGGCCGGTGTTTACTGGGTCACCCGGTCCTAGCGCACAATTGCGCGCACGGCCGGGCGACGACAGCGAGAGTGTGAAGCGATCGCTTACGCCGCCACCGCCTGTTTTTCTCCGACCACGGGCAATCCCTCCTCAATCGGATATTTCACATCGCGGCTCCATTCGTTCCACGAACCGAAATACATCCGCACATCCATCACGCCGGCATTCTTCAGCGCCAGGAACGTGTTCGATGCACGCGCTCCCTTGAAGCAATAGAGATAGACCGTGGTGGATGGCGTGATGCCGACCGTGGCGCACTCGGCGAGGATCTCGTTTTTCGACTTGAAGCGCGGCCCTTCGCCGGTCGGCTTCATCATGCGATACCATTCGATCCAGACGGCGCCAGGGATGCGGCCCATGCGCGGGCAGAAATCCTTGCCATAGGGCGATGAGCTTTCGCCGATCCATTCATCGACATCGCGCACGTCGAGGATGGCGATCGACGGATTGCCAAGTGCGGCCTGCATGGTGGCGGCATCGATCAGGATTGAACCGGCCTCCGGCTTGATGGCGAAGGATGCGGGCTTCAGCGCCGGGACATCCGTGGTGGTCGGCAGACCCTTCATGGTCCAGGCGTCGAAGCCTCCATGCAGCACCTTGATCTTCGGGTAGCCGAGGAATTCCAGCAGGAAGTAACCGCGGCAGGATTGGCCGAAACCGGAATTCATCGACTGTTCGTAAATCACAGCGGTCTCGGTGCCCGAAAGACCCGCGCCGCCGAAAGCGTCCGCGAATTTCTTCTTCAATTCGTCCATGCCCTCGGGTGTCGATGTGGCGAGGAACGTGAAAATCTCATGGAGATTGACAGCGCCGGGAATATGCCCGGCCGCATAGGCGTCGGGATTGCGCGTGTCGATGATGACACAAGGCTCGTGCTTCATGAACGTCGCGAGGTCGTCTGCGGAAATGAGAACATCTGCCATTTCAAGCCTCCACTCTGTTGTGCATCGCTGTTGAACCGTTGGTAGTCGGCCGTGCCGTCTGGCGCCCTGACTTAAGTCAATGAGCGTGGTCTCCTTGCTGTTCGCGCGCATTGTCCGCGAGCATCTTCCGGAGCTGCTTTGTGGCGGGAGTGACGATCGCCACGAAATAGGCCTCGCGCAGGCGCCGCTGCGCGCGATGGGATTTGAGATAGCCGCGCGCGCCACAATGCAGCATCGCGGCATGGGCGGCGGCCACCGCCGCGTCGCCGGCGCGCAGGCGCAGATCGACAACCGCGCGCCAGTAATCGTTGCTGGTCTCGTAGGGTGTCGCAGCCAGCATCATCGTTTCGGCCTCCATCTTCGCGAGCAGACCGGCAAAATCCTCGGGTTGCTGCGGCAGGAAGCGATTGACGTGGGCGAGCGACGGCTTGACGCTGTCCATGATGGCAACGCAGTCCCTGATCAGGCCGAGGCCCATGCCCATCTGCATCAGGATGAAGCCGGCACGGATCTTCTTCACGAAAGGCATCGCGGGTGCCGCCAGCACCTGATCGTCGGGAATGAAGACGTCGCGAAATTGCACGGCGTAGGTGCCGGTGCCGTCCATGGCGAGAAATGGCTTGCAAGGCGTCAGCGAGAGATTCTCATCAACGCAATCGGCGATGAACATCACCTTCTCGCCGGTCTCCTCGGCCTCGAAGATCGTGCCGAACAGATGATCGGGGCCGAGATTGGAGACCCAGGGCAGCGCGCCGCGGACGACATAGCCGCCATCGACGCGCTTGCCCTTCAGCTTCAGCTTCTCGATTCCGAAGAAGCTCTTCATGGGATTGGAGAGACCGGTGCCGCCCAGCGTCCTGCCGCTTGCGGTGGCGCTCAGATACTTCGCTTTCAGCGCGGCATTGTCGGAGTTCAGTATGTACCAGACCAGCGTGTTCTGGCACCAGGCCATGAAAGCGGTGGAGCCGCAGGTCTCGCCGATAACAGAGATGCCATTTATCGTGTCGCGGAGATCGGCATGCGCGGACCACGCGCCGATATCGCCGAGATGGCGCAAGGCTTGATCGGGATAGATCGTTCCTTCGTCGATCTCCAGCGCGATCGGCGTCAGCTCGCGGCGTGCGACAGCAGCGATGCGATCGACAAGCGGCTCAGCTTCTTCCGTTCCTTCATCTGATTTTCGCAACAGCGCCGTCATGGTCATGTCGATCTCCACCGTCCTGCGAGAAAAGAGACGAGGCGGCCGCATCGCTGCGGCCGCGTAACTCATGTTCAGGCAGTGACTTCGAGATTGACGGGACGTGTGAACGTGTTGGCCACCGGCGACCACTTCTTCACGTGGTCAATCAGCGCATCGACGTCGGATTGCGGAATGCCTTCGCATTCCATTTCGACCTTCACGCGCACGTCGGTGAAGCCGACCGGCTTCTCGCTGATATCGCCGGTGCCCCAGACCGCGGTGATGTTGAGATCGCCTTCGAGCTCTAGCTCGAGCTTGTTGACGGTCCAGCCACGATGCACGGCATTGGCGTGGAGGCCGACGGCGAGGCAGGAGCCAAGCGCGGCGAGCGAGGCTTCAGACGGGTTTGGCGCGGTGTCGTCGCCGAGCAGCGCCGGCGGCTCGTCGACGATGTAAGGCGGCAGGCTGCGGATATAGTTGGCGTGGCGAAACTTGCCTTCGGCAACGGTCTTGCATTTGAGCGTCTTGATGACGTTCGGATTGGCCTTGCCATTGGCGATCAGCTGTTCGAGCCCACCCTTGTCGATCGGTGCGAGGCAGCCGGTCAGAGCGGTCTTGGCGGCAACAGCGGTCATGGACGTCTCCCTTCGAGAAAGATACAGAACGGTCTGTAGCTTTGCACGATGCGTGCCAACGGCACGGTCCAAGCCGAGGTCAATGTTTTCAATGGGTTGTGGAGGTTATGGCCTCAACGCCCCTGCCCAATCAGCGGTCATCACTGCCGATTCATCCGCCAAACGCTCGAATCTTGATCAGGTCGCCCGTGCCTCGCTTGCAGTCGGGCCGGGGCATGTCATATTGACGCGGTAATGACCGCTGCAATGCCTCAGGACGCCGAAAAGACCACGCCGCGTGACCGGTTGATGGACGCGGCCACGCGGCTGTTCTGCAAAAACGGTATCAACGCCACCGGCATCGACGCCATCGTGGCTGAGGCCGGGACGGCCAAGACGACGCTCTACAAGATCTTCAAATCAAAGGGAGATCTGGTGGAAGCCGTGCTCGAGACCGAGGGCAAGAGCTGGCGCTCCTGGTTTCTCGGTGCCATCGAGACACCCTCCGCACCGCGCGAGAAACTCGATGCGATCTTTCCGGCGCTGAAAAAATGGTTCGGTGAAGAGAGCTATACGGGCTGCGTTTTCATCAACGCGGTCGGCGAGCACCCTAAAGATGAGACCCGGCTGCGGGACCTCACAATTCAGCATAAAACCTTTGTTCTCAAGCGCATAGGCGAACTCGCCGGCGCCGCGGGTGCGGCTCGGCCGGATGCCCTCGCGCATCAAATCGGCCTGTTGATGGACGGCGCGATCGTCGCCGCAATGGTGACGCGCGACCCGAGCGTTGCCGACGCTGCAGACCAGGCCGCAAAGGCCTTGCTCGATGCCGCCTGCGGCCCCGCCAAGCCGAAGCGCAAGAGAACGGTCGTTCTCCAGGGCGGCGCTGCTGCATTGGCGAAGGAAGACCTTAGTGTCGTCGAATAGTTGCGGTTTATTCAGCGAAATCACGATGCACATAGAATTGACGAATTGTTCAGTTCTTCGTGTTTTTAACGCGAACTTTAAAACTAGATAGGTTAGAAGTTCGCCGCATATGGTTCGGCCCGTATTGGGGCCAAATCCTCGCCCGAAATGCCGCGCGACTAGAAAAATTCAGGACGCCAGAATGTCTCGCCAGGACGCGAACGCCGCCTTTGCCCTCTCTTCATTTCTCCAGGGCGCCAACGCTACTTACATCGACGATCTCTATGCACGCTTTCAGAAGGATCCCTCCTCGGTCGATGCCGAGTGGCAGGAGTTCTTCAAGAGCCTGAAGGATGCCCCCGCCGACGTGCAGCAGAATGCCGCCGGCCCGTCCTGGGAAAAGGCCAACTGGCCGGTTTCTCCGGCTGACGATCTCACCCATGCACTGGATGGCAACTGGGCCAAGGTGGAGAAGGCCGTCGGCGCCAAGCTCGCCGCCAAGGCCGAGAAGGGCGACAAGGTCCCGGTCGGTGACCTTATCCAGGCGACGCGCGACTCGGTGCGCGCGCTCATGCTGATCCGCGCCTACCGCATGCGCGGCCACTTCCACGCCAATCTCGATCCGCTCGGCATCGAAGGCGTCAAGGATCACGAGGAGCTAGATCCGAAGTCCTACGGCTTCACCGAGGCCGACTACGACCGCAAGATCTTCATCGATAACGTCATCGGCCTCGAATACGGCTCGCTGCGCGAGATCGTCGCGATTCTTCAGCGCACCTACTGCCAGACGCTCGGCGTCGAATTCATGCACATCTCGAATCCGGCCCAGAAGGCCTGGATCCAGGAACGCATCGAAGGTCCGGACAAGGAAATCTCGTTCACGCCGGAAGGCCGCCGCGCCATCCTGATGAAGCTGATCGAAGCCGATGGCTTCGAGAAGTTCTGCGACGTCAAGTTCACCGGCACCAAGCGCTTCGGCCTCGACGGCGGTGAATCGCTGATCCCGGCGCTCGAGCAGATCATCAAGCGTGGTGGCAGCCTCGGCGTGAAGGAAATCGTTGTCGGCATGCCGCATCGTGGCCGCCTCAACGTGCTGACCCAGGTGATGGGCAAGCCGCACCGCGCGCTGTTCCACGAATTCAAGGGCGGCTCGGCGAACCCCGACGAAGTCGAAGGTTCGGGCGACGTCAAGTATCACCTCGGTGCGTCGTCGGATCGCGAGTTCGACAACAACAAGATCCATCTGTCGCTGACGGCCAACCCGTCGCATCTCGAAATCGTCGATCCGGTCGTGCTCGGCAAGGTGCGCGCCAAGCAGGACCAGTGGGGCGATCCGCCGGAAGAGCGCATTTCGGTTCTCCCCGTGCTGATGCATGGCGACGCGGCCTTCGCGGGCCAGGGCGTCGTCGCCGAATGTTTCGCGCTGTCGGATCTGAAGGGCTACCGCACCGGCGGTTCGATCCACTTCATCGTGAACAACCAGATCGGCTTCACCACCTATCCGCGCTATTCGCGTTCGTCGCCCTATCCGTCGGATGTGGCGAAGATGATCGACGCGCCGATCTTCCACGTGAACGGCGACGATCCGGAAGCCGTCGTGTTCGCGGCCAAGATCGCCATCGAATTCCGCCAGAAGTTCCGCAAGCCTGTCGTCATCGACATGTTCTGCTATCGCCGCCACGGCCATAACGAAGGCGACGAGCCGGCATTCACCCAGCCGGTGATGTACAAGAAGATCGGCGCACACCAGACCACGCTGGATCTCTATTCCAAGCGCCTGATCGCCGAGAACGTGATCAGCCAGGCCGACTTCGACCAGGCGAAGGCCGATTGGCGCTCCAAGCTCGACACCGAGCTCGAAGCCGGCACCAGCTACAAGCCGAACAAGGCCGACTGGATGGACGGCAAGTGGTCCGGCCTCAAGATCGCGGGTGAAGACGAAGAGCCGCGTCGCGGCGTCACCGGCGTCGATGTCGCAACCCTGCGCGAGATCGGCACCAAGATCACTGCCGTGCCGGACGGTTTCCGCATCCACCGCACGGTGCAGCGTTTCCTCGACGCGCGCGCCAAGGCGATCTCGTCGGGCGAAGGCATCGACTGGGCGACCGGTGAAGCGCTGGCCTTCTGCTCGCTGATGGAAGAAGGCCACCACATCCGCCTGTCCGGCCAGGACTCCGAGCGCGGCACCTTCTCGCAGCGTCATTCGGTCTGGTTCGATCAGGAAGACGAAAGCCGCTACACGGCGTTCAATCACCTCAGCGAAAAGCAGGGCCGCTACGAGGTCATCAACTCGCTGCTGTCGGAAGAAGCCGTGCTTGGCTTCGAATATGGCTACTCGCTCGCCGAGCCGAATACGCTCGGCCTGTGGGAAGCGCAGTTCGGCGACTTCGCCAATGGCGCGCAGGTGGTGTTCGACCAGTTCATCTCCTCGGGCGAACGCAAGTGGCTGCGCATGTCGGGCCTCGTCTGCCTGCTGCCGCATGGCTATGAAGGCCAGGGCCCCGAGCACTCCTCGGCCCGCCTCGAGCGCTTCCTGCAGATGTGCGCGGAAGACAACATGCAGGTGGTCAATCCGACGACCCCGGCCAACTACTTCCACATGCTGCGCCGCCAGCTGAAGCGCGAGATTCGCAAGCCGCTGATCGTGATGACGCCGAAGTCGCTGCTGCGCCACAAGCGTGCGGTGTCGAAGCTCGACGAACTCGGCGCCGGTTCCTCGTTCCACCGCGTGCTGTTCGACGATGCCGACAAGCTGCAGCCCGACAACAAGATCCGTCGCGTCGTGCTCTGCTCGGGCAAGGTCTATTACGACCTGTTCGAAGAGCGCGAGAAGCGCGGCATCGACGACGTCTATCTGCTGCGCATCGAGCAGCTCTATCCGGTGCCGCTGAAGACGCTGGTGCAGGAGCTCACCCGCTTCAAGGGTGCGGAATTCGTCTGGTGCCAGGAAGAGCCGCGCAACATGGGCGGCTGGCACTTCATCGAGCCGTATCTCGAATGGGTGCTCAACCAGATCAACGCCACCCACAAGCGTCCGCGTTACGCGGGCCGTGCGGCGTCGGCTGCCACCGCGACCGGTTTGATGTCCAAGCATCTCGCCCAGCTCAAGGCGTTCCTCGACGAGGCGCTCGGCTAAGTCATTTTCGTCACCGCAATGCCCCGCTTTCCAGCGGGGCATTCGCGCACCCGTCTTATTTGAAATCTAGACTTCGACCTCTTTCCGGCCTGATCGATCCAAAAAGACCTCCGGATCGGATCATCCGGCCGCACGCAACAGGAAGCTGACCATGACTGAAATTCGCGTTCCCACGCTCGGCGAGTCCGTGACCGAAGCCACCATCGGCCGCTGGTTCAAGAAAGCCGGTGATGCGGTTGCCGTCGACGAGCCGTTGGTTGAACTCGAGACCGACAAGGTCACCATCGAAGTGCCGGCACCGTCCGCCGGTACGCTCAGCGAGATCGTGGCCAAGGATGGCGAGACCGTCGCCGTCGGCGCGCTGCTCGGCCAGATCGCCGATGGCGCTGCCGGTGCCAAGCCGGTTGCTGCCGCTCCGAAGGCTGAAGCTCCGGCACCAGCTGCTGCTCCGGCTGCCGCTGCCGCCGCGCCGTCAAAAACGCTCGCTGCCGATACGCCGCAGGCTCCGTCGGTGCGCAAGCTCTCGGCCGAGAGCGGCGTCGATGCCGCCGGCGTCGCCGGCACCGGCAAGGATGGCCGCGTGACCAAGGGCGACATGCTCGCCGCGATCGAAAAGGCCGCGTCGTCGCCGACCCCGGTGAGCGCGCCAGCTGCTGGCGTCCAGATGCGCGCAGCATCGCCTGCCGACGATGCCTCGCGCGAAGAGCGCGTGAAGATGACGCGCCTGCGTCAGACCATCGCCCGCCGCCTCAAGGACGTGCAGAACACCGCTGCAATGCTCACCACCTTCAACGAGGTCGACATGACCGCGGTGATGGCTCTGCGTTCGCAGTACAAGGATGTGTTCGAGAAGAAGCACGGCAACAAGCTCGGCTTCATGGGCTTCTTCACCAAGGCCTGCGTGCAGGCGCTGAAGGACATTCCGGCCGTCAATGCCGAGATCGACGGCAGCGACATCATCTACAAGAACTACTATCACGTCGGCGTCGCCGTCGGCACCGACAAGGGCCTCGTGGTCCCGGTCGTGCGCGAATGCGACTCGAAGTCGATCTCGCAGATCGAGAAGGACATTGCCGACTTCGGTCGTCGTGCCCGTGACGGCCAGCTCAAGATCGACGAAATGCAGGGCGGCACCTTCACCATCACCAATGGCGGCATCTACGGCTCGCTGATGTCGACCCCGATCCTGAACGCCCCGCAGGCCGGCATTCTCGGCATGCACAAGATCCAGGAACGTCCGGTCGTGGTCGGCGGCAAGATCGAGATCCGCCCGATGATGTATCTGGCGCTCAGCTACGATCACCGCGTGATCGACGGCAAGGAAGCCGTGACCTTCCTGGTTCGCGTCAAGGAAAGCCTGGAAGATCCGGCCCGTCTCGTTTTGGATCTCTGAGGAAAAACATCGTCATGGCCGGGCTTGTCCCGGCCATCCACGCCTTCTCTGTCACTGACAACAAAGACGTAGATGCCCGGGACAAGCCCGGGCATGACGGAGCTAAAGACGAAAGGCCGGTGCTTCATGACTGCTCGTAACGACAGCGTCGTCATCATCACCGGCGGCAGCCGCGGTATTGGCCGTGCTGCTGCTCTTAAGGCCGCCGCGCAGGGCTTTAAGGTGGTCGTCGCCTATGCGACAAACGAAGCTGCCGCGAACGATGTCGTTTCCCAGATCGAAGCCACCAATGGCAAAGCCATCGCCGTAAAATGCGATGTCGGCTCCGAGGCCGACATTCTCGCGCTGTTCAAGGCCGCAGACGCCTTCGGCCCGCTCGGCGCGCTCATCAACAACGCCGGCATCGTCGGTCCGACCATCCGTGTCGAGGACATGACCGCCGAACGCATCAACCGCATGATGGCGGTGAATGTCACCGGCAGCTTTCTGTGCGCTCGCGAAGCGGTGAAGCGCATGTCCACCAAGCATGGCGGCAAAGGCGGCGTCATCGTCAACCTGTCATCGGTCGCTGCGAAACTCGGCTCTGCGAATACCTATGTTGACTACGCGGCGTCGAAGGGCGCCATCGATACATTCACGGTCGGTCTGAGCCAGGAAGTCGCAACCGAGGGCATTCGTGTCGTCGGCATCCGTCCGGGCCTGATCGATACCGAAATCCACGCGTCAGGCGGCGAGCCAGATCGTGCGCATCGCCTCAGTGTTCACGTGCCGATGAAGCGTGTCGGCACCGCCGATGAAATCGCCAATGCGATCGTCTGGCTTTTGTCCGACGACGCGTCTTACGTCACGTCATCCATTCTCGACGTGTCGGGTGGCCGTTAGGACCTCGACACCCCACATCAACTTTACTTCCAAGCACCACAGGACTTCATCATGGCTACTTACGATCTCGTCGTCATCGGCACCGGCCCCGGCGGCTATGTTTGCGCGATCCGCGCTGCACAGCTCGGCATGAAGGTCGCCGTCGTCGAGAAGAACAGCACGCTGGGTGGCACCTGTCTGAATGTCGGCTGTATGCCGTCGAAGGCGCTGCTGTATTCATCGGAGCTGTTCGAGGAAGCCGGTCATTCCTTCGGAAAGATGGGCATCAAGGTGTCTAAGCCCGAGCTCGATCTCCCCGCGCTGATGAACTTCAAGCAGCAGGGCATCGACGGCAACGTCAAGGGCGTCGAATTCCTGATGAAGAAGAACAAGATCGATGTCGTCTCCGGCACCGGCAAGGTGCTCGGCACCGGCAAGGTCGAAGTCGCCGGGGCTGACGGCAAGAGCCAGACGCTGGAAACAAAGAACATCGTCATCGCTTCGGGTTCGGCTGTCGCCAACCTGAAAGGCATCGAGATCGACGAGAAGCGTATCGTGTCGTCCACCGGCGCGCTGTCGCTCGAGAAGGTGCCGGAAAAGCTGATCGTGGTCGGCGCCGGCGTGATCGGCCTCGAACTCGGCTCGGTGTGGCGCCGCCTCGGCGCACAGGTCACCGTGGTCGAATTCCTCGACCGCATCCTGCCTGGCATGGATGGTGAAGTCGCAAAACAGTTCCAGCGCATGCTGGAGAAGCAGGGCATGACCTTCAAGCTCGGCGCCAAGGTGACCGGCGTCGATTCATCGGGCAAGGTGCTGAAGGCAAACATCGAACCGGCTGCCGGCGGCGCTGCGGAATCGCTCGAAGCCGATATCGTGCTCGTCGCGATCGGCCGCACGCCCTACACCGCCGGTCTCGGCCTGCAGGAAGCCGGCGTTGCGCTTGATGAGCGCGGTCGCGTCAAGATCGACCATCACTTCGCCACCAATGTGAAGGGCGTCTACGCTATCGGCGACGTCGTCGCCGGTCCGATGCTCGCGCACAAGGCGGAAGACGAAGGCGTCGCTTGCGCCGAGATCCTTGCCGGCCAGGCCGGTCATGTGAACTATGACGTCATCCCGGGCGTCGTCTACACCACGCCGGAAGTCGCCGCGGTCGGCAAGACCGAGGAAGAACTCAAGACCGCCGGCGTGAACTACACTGTCGGCAAGTTCCCCTTCACAGCGAACGGCCGCTCCAAGGTCAACCAGACCACCGATGGGTTCGTGAAGATCCTGTCCGATGCCAAGACCGATCGCGTGCTTGGCGTTCACATCATCGGCCGCGAAGCCGGCGAAATGATCCATGAATGCTGCGTGCTGATGGAATTCGGCGGTTCCGCCGAGGATCTGGCCCGCACCTGCCACGCCCATCCGACCCGTTCGGAAGCCGTCAAGGAAGCCGCGCTTGCGGTGGGTAAGCGCGCCATCCATATGTGAGTCTCGGCCGGCCAGAGCATGATCCCAAGAATCGGGGATCATGCTCTGAACCAAAAGTGCCGGTGCGGAGACCTCTGCTGATGATGCGACGCGCGTTACAGCCGCTTTGGTTCTTGCTCGCTCTGATCTTCCTGATCGAAGCGTGGTTGTGGGATCACCTCGAGCCGGTGGTTGCGCGCGTCGTTGCTCTCATTCCGCTGCGCGCCTTCAAGGCGTGGTGCGCCGAGAAGGTGGCGAGGCTCTCGCCCTATCCTTCGCTGCTCGTTTTCCTCGCACCGCTCGTCTTGCTTCTAGTGCCGCTGAAATTCGCCGAAGTCTATCTGCTTGCTCATCATCTCTGGATCAGCGCGATCATCCTGATCGTGGCTTCCAAATTCGTCGGCATGGGCGTGCTTGCGTTTTCCTTCGACGTCACGCGCGACAAACTGCTACAGATCAGCTGGTTTCGTAAGCTCTTCAACTTTCTCGTCGATATTCGCCAGCGCGCGCGCGATTTCGTCTCGCCCGTCATGTCGCGCATCAAGGCCATGATTGCATCGCTGCGCGGACCATCGTCGCGTTGGATGCGCTTCGTTCAACGGCTGCGCCATCGGGCGCATTCGCCGCGATGAGACAACAGGGGATCGGATTTGGCTGAGCTCGCACGTATCCGAACTCCCCTGCTCGACATCGCGTATGAACACAGCGGGCCAGCCGCCGGCATTCCGGTGATCCTGCTGCACGGCTTTCCCTACGATATCCGTGGCTATGATGATGCCGTCGCGCTCATCAACGATGCGGGTTTTCGCACCATCGTGCCCTATCTGCGTGGTTATGGACCGACACGGTTTCTGTCAAAGGACACGATCCGCTCCGGCCAGCAAGGCGCGCTCGGGCAGGACCTGCTCGATTTCATGGATGCCCTGCGCATCGGGAAAGCCGTCGTCGCCGGCTACGATTGGGGCGGCCGCGCAGCCTGTGTCGTCTCCGCACTTTGGCCGGAGCGCGTGCGTGGCCTCGTCAGTTGCACCGGTTACAATATCCAGGATTTGACCAAAGCTTTGATGCCGGTCGCGCCGGAGCAGGAAGCGCGACAGTGGTACCAATATTACTTCCACACCGAGCGCGGTCGAAACGGTCTGGTGCAGAACCGCGCCGGCATCAGCAAGCTGCTCTGGAAGATGTGGTCGCCATCCTGGAATTTCGACGAAGCGACTTTCGCACGTTCGGCGCTCTCATTCGACAATGAGGATTTTGTCGATGTCGTCGTGCATTCATACATGCATCGCACCGCGAGCGTTGCCGGCGATCCCCGTTATGATTTCGTCGAGGAGCGCCTTTCGGCACAGCCGAAGATCAGTGTTCCGACGATCGTGCTGCATGGTGCCGATGACGGCGTGGGACCGGTGAAGGGCTCAGAAAATCACGGCCGCTACTTCACAGGCCCCTATGAGCGCCGCGTGATTGCCGATGCCGGGCACAATGTCCCGCAGGAAAAACCGCAAGAGTTTGCCGATGCGGTGCTGCAACTGTGCAAGACCGCATCGGCGTAGCACGTTACATCAAATGCACCGCATGCGGGGCAAACAGGCCGATGGCAGTGAAGGCGAGGCCGGCGAGACCGAGTACACCCGCGACCCATGACAGCACGATCATGCCAGTGATGATGGTGGCTGACGCCAGAACGATCCCGATCTGGAAGGCGGCTGACGCGACTTCGTAGTGATGATAGCGGGCCAGTGCGAGATCGCGCTTGTGCTCGGCTTCCTTGGCGCGGGCGGCAAGCTGTTCCGAGCCTTCCCCGGTTTCCGGCTCGTTGCGATAACGCTGCGCCGTCTTGTTCCAGTCGTCGATCTGCTTGGCGAGCGCGGCCTTGGCGGCCTCGTCGCCGACCGTGCCCATGCTGAGCCTGGCGTGTTCGGCGGTCGCCTGCACCACGGTGCGGCGGACGCTCTTGGCCTGGAAGAAGGCCCACAGATTCGAGGCTTCAACGTTCTTGCTGATCGATTCGGTCTGCGCGCCCTTGCCGAGCGTTTCCGAGAACGCCAGAAACAGCGCCAGCAGCGAAATCAGCAATGCGATCTTCTTGTTAGAGCCCGATGCATGCTCGGCATGCTCCGCGTGCTCCATACTTTCATGCGCGCCCATCGTATCCCCGCTCTCCGTCATGCCCGGGCTTGTCCCGGGCAACCACGTCTTACTTAACTCTTTTGACGTTCGGAAGGCGTGGATGGCCGGGACAAGCCCGGCCATGACGAGATTTGTGAGTTACGCCCGCGGATGGGCCGTCTTGTAGACCTCGAACAGGCGTTCGGTGTCGATGCCGGTGTAGATTTGCGTGGTCGAAAGCGAAGCGTGACCGAGCAACTCCTGGATCGCACGCAGGTCGCCGCCACGGCTCAGGAGATGGGTGGCGAAGGAGTGGCGCAATGCATGGGGCGTGGCGCTGTCCGGCAGGCCAAGCGCACCGCGCATCCGCTCCATGGTCAGCTGGATGATCCTGGGCGACAGCGGGCCGCCGCGGGCACCCACGAACATTGGCCCCTCCGCGGGTAGCGGATGCGGGCATATGGTGGCGTATTCCGCAATCAGCTCCAGCACATTGTGCAGCACCGGCACCATGCGGGTCTTGTTGCCTTTGCCATTGACGATCAGCACGTCGCCTTTGCCCGGCGCCGGCACGTCCCGGCGCTTCAGGCCAAGGGCTTCGGAAATACGCAGACCCGATCCGTAGAGCAGCGCCATCACGGCGGCATCGCGCGCCCAGATCCACGGATCGCGGTTTTCGCCGGCGCGCTCATCGGCGTCGGCCAGCCGCTTGGCAGAGGCCATCTGCAGCGGTTTTGGCAGGCTCTTGCCGATTTTCGGCGCTCGGATCGAGGAGAGGGCGCCGACCGAGCCGAGCCCTTCGCGTTCGAGGAAACGCGCAAAGGAGCGCAGTCCCGCCAGCGCGCGCATCAGCGAGCGGCCGGCGATGTCATCGCCGCGCCGCGCGGCCATGAAGGCGCGGACGTCATTGGCTGCCAGCTTGGCGAATCGCGGCAGCGTCACCAGCCCGCCCCAGTGATCCGCCAGGAAAACCATGAACTGGCGGACATCCCGCGCATAGGCTTCCAGTGTCTTCGGCGACAGCCGGCGCTCGGCGCGCAGATGCGACAGCCAGCGCGTCATCTGCAGCGAGACATCTGCATCGGCGCAAATCAGCTCGATAGGGGGCTGTTTGGCTTCCGTCGGGGCAGTTTTCGCAGCTTTGGCCATCGGAAAATCCTGTCGAACAAGGTTGCGATTATCACGGCTGCCGGTTTCGCATTGGTGAACCGCTGGCCCTTGTGCTCCATGACGCCTAAATTGGGCGATCCCATGCTTGATGAGTTCCGATCCCGCCATGACGTCACCTGCCCGTACCCCATCCCTTTCGGGGTCGTCGACGTGCTGGTGCCCGTGGCGCTGGATCACGCCTATTCCTACAAGGTGCCGCGTGGCGTCGAGTTGCAGATCGGCGATGTCGTCACCGTGCCGCTCGGTTCGCGCGAGGTCATCGGCGTGGTGTGGGGCGAGAATGCAAATCCCGATCCGCGCCTGCACAACCGGTTGAAAGAGGTCCGCGACAAGCTCGACGTGCCGTCGCTGCAGCCGGAGCTGCGCCAGCTCGTCGATTGGGTTGCCAATTACACGCTGTCGCCGCGCGGCATGGTGATGCGCATGACGTTGCGCATGGGGGAGCATCTTGGCCCGAGCGCGTCAGGCTCGGTGTCCGGCTGGTCGGCGAAGTGCCGAAGCGGATGACATCGGCGCGGGCGCGGCTGGTCGAACTGCTGCGCGATGGGCTTTTGCGCGGCAAATCCGATGCGGCCAGGGAAGCCGGCGTTAGCGCGGGTGTCGTGGACGGGCTCGTCGATGAAGGCACGCTGGCCATCGAGGTGATGCCGCCGCCTTTGCCGCCTCCGCCGCCCGATCCCGCTTTCGTTGTGCCGGACTTTTCACCCGATCAGGCCATCGCCGCCGAGGCGATGCGCAAGCTCGCATCTGGCGGCGCTTTTCAGGCCGCATTGCTCGATGGCGTGACCGGCTCCGGCAAGACCGAGGTCTATTTCGAGGCGGTGGCCGAGATCATCCGGCGCGGCGAGCAGGTGCTGATCCTGATGCCGGAAATCGCCCTCACCGGACAATTCCTCGAACGCTTCGCCAAGCGCTTCGGCGTCCGGCCGATGGAATGGCATTCCGAGCTGACGCCGCGCACCCGCGCGCGCAATTGGGCGGCGATCGCCAATGGCACCGCGCATGTGGTGGTCGGCGCGCGTTCGGCGCTGTTCCTGCCTTATGCAAAACTCGGCCTCATCATTGTCGATGAAGAGCACGACCAGGCCTACAAGCAGGACGAGGGCGCGCATTATCACGCGCGCGACATGGCGGTGGTGCGCGCCTCCATCGCCAAGGTCCCGTCGTGCTGGCATCGGGTACGCCGTCCGTCGAATCGGAAGTGAACGCGCGAAAAGGCCGCTATCAGCGCATCGCATTGCCGTCGCGTTTCGGCGGCCAGCACATGCCGCATATCGAAGCCATCGATCTGCGCCGCGAGGGCCCGTCACGCGGCCGCTTCATCGCGCCGCGTCTCGCCGAGAAGATCGTGCAGGCGATCCAGCGCGAGGAGCAGGCGCTGCTGTTCCTCAATCGCCGTGGCTATGCGCCGCTGACGCTGTGCCGTGGCTGCGGTCATCGCTTTGCCTGCACCATCTGCGATGCGTGGCTGGTCGATCACCGCTTTCGCCAGCGGCTGGTCTGCCACCATTGCGGTTTCTCCGAACCGCGCCCGCACAAATGCCCGCATTGCGGCGCCGAGGAATCGCTGGCGGCGATCGGCCCCGGCGTCGAGCGGCTGCAGGAAGAGGCGGCGGATCTGTTTCCGGGCGCGCGCACCATGGTGCTGTCGAGTGATCTCATCACCTCGGTGGAATCCATGCGCGCCGAACTCAACGAGATCGCCGAAGGCCGCGTCGATGTCATCATCGGCACCCAGCTCGTCGCCAAGGGGCACAATTTTCCGCGGCTGAATCTTGTCGGCGTCATCGATGCCGATCTCGGCCTCGGTAATGGCGATCCGCGCGCGGCGGAGCGAACGTTCCAGATGCTCAATCAGGTGATCGGTCGCGCCGGCCGCGAGCAGGGGCGCGGCGTCGGCTATCTGCAGACGCACCAGCCCGAGCATCCGGTGATGAAAGCGCTGGTCGCCAATGATCGCGAGGCGTTCTACGACAACGAAATCGAATCGCGCGAACGTGCCGGCTATCCGCCGTTCGGACGGCTGGTGGCGATGATCGTGTCAGGTGGCGATCGGCCGACCACGGAAGGCTTCGCACGCAAAATCGCGGCATGTGCGCCCATCGACGAGCGCATTCTGGTGCTTGGCCCGGCGGAGGCTCCGCTCGCCGTGATCAAGGGGCGCTACCGGTTTCGTTTGCTGGTGAAATCAGCGCGCAATGTGGATCTGTCGCACTATCTGCGCGACTGGCTCGCCCATGCCCCGAAGGCCACGGGCAATCTTAAGCTCGAGGTGGACGTCGATCCGCAGAGCTTCTTGTAGAGGGGGCGTTCCACCCTCCCCTGTGTTCAGC
Source organism: Tardiphaga alba (assembly GCF_018279705.1). Taxonomy (NCBI): domain Bacteria; kingdom Pseudomonadati; phylum Pseudomonadota; class Alphaproteobacteria; order Hyphomicrobiales; family Nitrobacteraceae; genus Tardiphaga; species Tardiphaga alba. The sequence continues at coordinate 110,563 of NZ_CP036498.1, read as the reverse complement.
CCGGAGACATAGCTGACACCTGTTCGGAGACATGACTGACACTTTTGCGGCGGGTCAAGTCGGTGGTTGCGACCTGCCTGCTGCCAAAGAAAACGCCGTATTGGCCATCGATACCGCTCGGGCGGATGGCCAAATGTTCGCCGCGGAAAGCGCGTGGCACGCGCCATGGCTGCCCCTTGAAGCTGATCGAGGCGCCGCGCTGGGTCGATACGCTGCGGACGATGTCGCCCGGGGCGTAGACAATGTCTGCGAGCCGCTCAGGCATCGATCGCAGCGATGGCCGGCACGGCCATGCCCAAGGCCTCATGCGGGCGCTCCAGATTGTAGACGCTGCGCCATGTATCGAAGGCCCGCTGCAATTCGGTGAAGCCGTTGAAGCGACGCACGGCCAGCACTTCGGCCTTCAGCGTGCGATGGAAGCGCTCGTTCTTGCCGCGGCTCTGCGGATGCAGCGGCCGCGCATAGATCACCTCGACGCCGAGCTTGAGCAGCCAGACCCGCAAGCCGGTCCAGCGCGATTGCGAACTGTCGCCCCAGGGCGGGCCGTTATCGACGAACAATGCGTCGGGCAGTCCGTAGCGACGGAAGGTCTGCGTCAGCTGCTCCTGCACGGTCATGCGCTGCTGGTTACTGCAGGCGGCAAGACGCAGGGCATAGCGCGAGTGATCGTCGATCATGGTGAGCGGGTGGCACGGCGTGCCGTCGGCCAGCGGGATATGGCCCTTGAAATCCATCTGCCACAGCGCATTCGGGGTGTCCTTCTCGAAGCGCGTGAACGGCTGCCCCGGACCGTTCGGCGGCACGATGATGCGGCCATGGCGCTGCAGGATCGCATGTACAGTGGAAGCCGCCGGCGGCACGAGGCCGTCGCGGCTCAGGCAATGGACAATCTTGCGTGCGCCCCAGGCCGGATGGGCATCGCGAATGGCGAGCACCTGCCCCTCGATCGCTGCCGCACTGCGCCGCGGGCTGGCATGTGGCCGGCGCGAGCGATCGGCAAGCTCCGCATCGCCGCCGACATGCCGCGCCAACCATTTGTAGCCGACGTCGGGACTGATGCCGAACCGCCGACACAACTCCCGCCGGTTCGCACCGTCCTGCAGCGCCAGCCGCACGAACTCCAACCTCTGATCCATTACCGACACCTCGCACCACGGCATGGAAGCCTCCCAAAAAGGAACTTCCACCCAATATGGATGTGTCAGCTATGTCTCCGAACACCTGTCAGTGATCTGTCCGGGCTGAACACCCTGCAGGGGGAGGGTCGGCGCTTACGCGCGTAGCGCGATGAGCGGCGGGGTGGGGTGGCGGAGTTTCCACGCCGAGCGGGTTCACCCCACCCCGCCGTGCGCTGCGCGCCCATCGACCCTCCCCTGCAGGGGAGGGTAGGAAAATCTCGCTACTTGAACGCCACCGTCGCTGCGACCTTGTCGATCGCCGGGCGCAACTCGGCGCTACGATCGGCTGGATAGAACGACACCAGCCGCACGAAGCGACCGTTGGGGCCGGTCGCCAAATACTGCACGAAGCGCTTGTTCTCGCTGGCCTTGCCTTCCAGCAATACGCCGTCGGCTGCGCCTCCGAACGACACCTTCTTCTCGGTGTCGATGCTGGCATTCTCCATCTCACGCGTCTGCTTCAGCAGCGTCTTGGCGATCGCGACAGACGGGCTCCCGATCGATCCGCCGCTCATTTGGGAGGACACGATCAGCAGTGGTTGCTCGCCAGCAGGATCGACATTCTTCTCACCGACCGTCATCGCGACGCCGGTGCCGCCCATCGTGTCGATGACGCGGAACGGCGCCGACGGCGCCACCTTGAACGGCAGGCTCGCCAGCTTGTCGGCTTCCGACGGTGGTTCACCGAGCGATACCGTCTTCAGCATCGCCTTGATCGCGGCATCGTCGAGCTTGGCGCCTTCCATGGCCTGCACCGTGATCATGACGGTGCGGCTGCCCTGGGTCAGCGCCACCCATTTGGCGAGCTTGATGCCGGCCGCGGTCTGCGTGCCGCTGGCAAGGAATGCCTCGCCGCTGGCGGTCGGCACTTTGTCCAGCGTATCGACTTCAATGCCCTTCTGCTTGAAGCCTGCGCGCACGGTGTTGAGATTGCCGAACAGTGCGGAAAGTTGCGGCCAGGCTTGCGGTGGCAATTCGGCGATCAGGACCGACGACCTGGTGGTCTCATCGGTAAAGCCGGAAAAATCCTTGGAGGGGTGAAGCCGGGTGGGGGCGTCATGGTGACCGTGGTGCCGGTCACGCGTTGCGGCGTCTGTGCGGAGGCACTGAACGGAATCAATCCGCCGGCCACGAGACATGAGACAATAACAACGGTTCGGCGGATGGCATTTGCGCTCATCATCTTTCCTTCGTTTCAAACGTCAGTGCGTGGTTGTCGCTCTGAGGGCCGCTGCGGTTCTGTCACCATACAAAAAAGCCTGCCGTCATTTGATGACGACAGGCTCTTTTACTCTACGCTTACTCAACACTACTCGACGCAACGCTACTGAACCTGGAAGATCAGTTACGCGATACGCTGTTTGTCTTACATGACCTCGGCGACGACCTTGCCGACACCGCGGCTGGTCAGACCGATGGCGCTCGCTGCGCCCTTGGACAGGTCGAGCACGCGGCCTTTGATGAAGGGACCGCGGTCATTGACGGTGACGACGACGCTGCGGCCGCCATGGGTCACGCGCAGCTTGGTGCCGAACGGCAGCGAACGATGCGCGGCGGTCATGGCGTTCTGGTTGAAGCGCTGGCCCGAAGCGGTCTTGTTGCCGGCTTCATTGCCGTAGAACGACGCGACGCCGGAGAAGCTGCGGCCCCCGGTGCGGACCGGAGCAGCGGCTTCCGGCATGAACGGGCCGATCGACGCCGGACCTATGGAAGCATTGGCTTCAAAAGGATTGGTCGCTGCAGCCTTCTTGGCAGCGTGATGATGGTGATGCTTGTGGTGATGGCGGTGCTTGGACTTGGCCGAAGCTTCCGAAACCGTTCCCCCAAGAGCGACACTGGCGGCAATCAGAGCGACTGCCATGCGCGGCTGGGTAAACAGGCCCAGCGCAGACTTTCCGTAACGCAGCATAAATCGTAGTCCTCAGACAGTATTGCCACAAATGTGGCAAGTGGACCCCGTCCCAATTCAACTGGAGCTGCGTTTGACGACGTATTGAGGCGTAAACTAGGCAAACAAATCGTTCCGTTTCACGTTGAAATATCTTGTGATGGAACAGAATATAGCTAACGGTGCGCGTTAACCAATTATTAACTGTCGCGATTACGTTAAATTACTTATCTATACTGTATATCCAAGTGATAGCTTTGTCTCAAAAGCATTCGTTAAGTAATCGTCAACGCGCTGTCATAGAACTGCTGGTTCGGTCGTGCCGACTGATCTTGGAGCCAGGGAGAGGCAGGAGGCCGTAGCCGCACACCGCGATGTGAATTGCCTCGGTGGCAAAAATCGACTCACCTGCCATCGGGCGGAATTCAAGAGTCGTCATTTCCAGGTGCGTGGAAACCGGCCGGGTCGATCTCTAAAATTTCGTCCTGCGGTTCTCTGAAACGATTCTTCGCTTATGCCTGCGACAAGGCATCATCAAACGCTTTCGTCGCGTTGCATGGCCGTGCGCGCCATGCTAGCAAAGCCGCGATTTGAACGGGCGGGGGCGCTCTGCCGCTGCCTGAAGAATCAAAGTCCCGCTTGAATTCCAAGGACTTGGATCGCTAAGCGCCACCTGATCGGCGATGGTTTTCCCCTTGCGAATTTGACAGCCTGAAGAGCACAATTCGTGGCAGCAGAAGATCCGTCGGTTTCGGGAGTGTCCGGTCGTTACGCAACAGCGCTGTTTGAGCTGGCGCGCGACGAAAAATCCGTCGATGCGGTGAAGGCCGATCTCGACAAGTTTGCAGCATTGCTCGGCGAGAGCGCCGATCTGGCCCGCCTCGTGCGCAGCCCGGTGTTTACCGCCGATGATCAGCGCAAGGCGCTGGGTGCGGTGCTCGCCAAGGCCGGTATTTCCGGCATCACAGCCAATCTCATCAATGTCCTGATCGCGAACCGTCGTCTGTTCGCCGTCTCGGACGTGATCCGCGCTTTCAACGCGCTGGTCGCCAAGTTCAAGGGTGAGGCCACCGCCGACGTCACCGTCGCCGAGCCGCTCTCGGACAAGAATCTCGACGCCTTGAAGGCTGCACTGAAGTCAGTGACCGGCAAGGATGTCGCGCTCAACGTGAAGGTCGATCCGTCCATCATCGGCGGGCTTGTCGTTAAACTCGGCAGCCGCATGGTCGATAGCTCGCTTCGCACCAAACTCAACTCGATCAAGCACGCGATGAAAGAGGCAGGCTGATGGACATCCGCGCCGCAGAAATTTCCGCAATCCTCAAGGATCAGATCAAGAATTTCGGCCAGGAAGCCGAAGTCTCTGAAGTCGGCCAGGTGCTCTCCGTCGGTGACGGTATCGCCCGCGTCTACGGTCTCGATAATGTTCAGGCCGGTGAAATGGTCGAGTTCGAGAACGGCACGCGCGGCATGGCGCTGAACCTCGAAACCGACAATGTCGGCGTCGTTATTTTCGGTGCCGACCGCGAGATCAAGGAAGGCCAGACCGTCAAGCGGACCCGCGCCATCGTGGACGCGCCGGTCGGCAAGGGTCTGCTCGGCCGCGTGGTCGACGGTCTCGGCAATCCGATCGACGGCAAGGGCCCGATCCAGTCCGACAAGCGCATGCGCGTCGACGTCAAGGCCCCCGGCATCATTCCGCGCAAGTCGGTGCATGAGCCGATGGCGACCGGCCTGAAGTCGATCGACGCCCTGATCCCGGTTGGCCGTGGCCAGCGCGAGCTGATCATCGGTGACCGTCAGACCGGCAAGACCGCAATCGCGCTCGACACCATCCTGAACCAGAAGTCGCTGAACGGCGCTGGCGCTCCCGAGAGCCAGAAGCTGTATTGCGTCTACGTCGCCGTCGGTCAGAAGCGTTCGACCGTCGCCCAGTTCGTGAAGGTGCTCGAAGAGCAGGGCGCGATGGAATATTCCGTCGTCGTCGCCGCCACCGCGTCGGACCCGGCTCCGATGCAGTACATCGCGCCGTTCACCGGCTGCACCATCGGCGAGTACTTCCGCGACAACGGCATGCATGCCGTGATCGTGTATGACGACTTGTCGAAGCAGGCCGTCGCCTACCGCCAGATGTCGCTGCTGCTGCGCCGTCCGCCGGGCCGCGAAGCCTATCCGGGCGACGTGTTCTATCTCCACTCGCGTCTCCTCGAGCGCGCTGCGAAGCTGAACGACGAGCAGGGCAATGGCTCGCTGACCGCTCTGCCGGTCATCGAAACCCAGGCCAACGACGTGTCGGCCTACATCCCGACCAACGTGATTTCGATCACCGACGGTCAGATCTTCCTCGAAACCGACCTGTTCTTCCAGGGCATCCGCCCGGCCGTGAACGTCGGTCTGTCGGTGTCGCGCGTCGGTTCGTCGGCGCAGACCAAGGCGATGAAGAAGGTCGCCGGCAAGATCAAGGGTGAGCTCGCGCAGTACCGCGAAATGGCTGCCTTCGCGCAGTTCGGTTCGGACCTCGACGCTTCGACCCAGCGCCTGCTGAACCGCGGCGCGCGCCTGACCGAACTCCTGAAGCAGCCGCAGTTCTCGCCGCTGAAGATGGAAGAGCAGGTCGCCGTGATCTGGGCTGGCACCAACGGCTATCTCGACACCCTGCCGGTCTCCAAGGTTCGCGCCTTCGAAGACGGTCTGCTGTCGCTGCTGCGTGGCAAGAATGCCGACATTCTCGACTCGATCCGCGACAGCCGCGACCTCAACGACGAAACTGCCGCCAAGCTCAAGGCAGCCGTCGAAGGCTTCGCGAAGACCTTCGCGTAACATTGACTGTCATGGCCGGGTTCGCCCGGCCATCGACGTGTTGATGCGGTTTGAAATTGTAGCTGCCCGGCACACGGCCGGGCATGACGATCCAGAGGTTCGCGATCCACCCGATGGTGTGATCGCCGGGGTGGACTGAGAATGGCCTCACTGAAAGACATGCGCGTCCGCATCGCCTCGACGAAGGCGACGCAGAAGATCACCAAGGCCATGCAGATGGTCGCGGCGTCGAAGCTCCGCCGTGCGCAGAGCGCCGCCGAAGCTGCACGCCCTTACGCCGAGAAGATGGATGCGGTGATCGCATCGATCGCCGGCGCCTCAACCGGTGGCGGCGGCCCGCAGCTGCTGGTCGGTAACGGCAAGGACCAGACCCATCTGCTGCTGGTCTGCACCGGCGAGCGCGGCCTGTCCGGCGCGTTCAACTCATCGATCGTGCGTCTCGCCCGCGAGCGCGCCCAGGCGCTGCTGGCCCAGGGCAAGACGGTCAAGATTTTCTGTGTCGGCCGCAAGGGCTATGAGCAGCTGCGCCGCCAGTTCGACAAGCACATCATCGAGAACATCGAGCTCCGCTCGGTGCGTCAGCTCGGCTTCGTCAATGCGGAAGACATCGCCAAGAAGGTGATCGCCCGTTTCGAAGCAGGCGAATTCGATGTCGCCACGCTGTTCTATTCGCGCTTCAAGTCGGTGATCTCGCAGATCCCGACCGCCCAGCAGATCATCCCGCTGGAAGTCACCAAGCAGGTCGAGACCACTGGCCCGACCCCGGTTTACGACTATGAGCCGGCGGAAGACGAAATCCTCGACGGTCTGCTCCCGCGCAATCTCGCGGTTCAGATTTTCCGTGCATTGCTGGAAAACAACGCATCGTTCTACGGCGCACAGATGAGCGCGATGGACAATGCGACCCGCAATGCCGGCGACATGATCCGCAAGCAGACCCTCGTTTACAACCGGACCCGTCAGGCCCAGATCACGAAAGAACTCATCGAGATCATTTCGGGCGCCGAGGCCGTCTAACCAATTCAACCACTTTACGGCCTGCCGCAGGCCGATCCGCACTTCAAGGAGATAGTTTCCATGGCTGCTGCCAATCAAACCGGACGCATCACCCAGGTCATCGGCGCCGTCGTCGACGTGCAGTTCGAAGGCCATCTGCCCGCCATTCTGAACTCGCTCGAGACCAAGAACGGCAACAACCGTCTGGTGCTCGAAGTCGCCCAGCATCTCGGTGAATCGACCGTCCGCGCCATCGCGATGGACACCACCGAAGGTCTGGTTCGTGGCCAGGAAGTCACCGACACCAACCAGCCGATCACCGTTCCGGTGGGCGAAGGCACCCTCGGCCGCATCATCAACGTCATCGGCGAGCCGATCGACGAAGCCGGTCCGGTCAAGTCGGATGCGCGTCGCCCGATCCACGCGAATGCGCCGGAATATACCGAGCAGTCGACCGAAGCTGAAATTCTCGTCACCGGCATCAAGGTCGTCGACCTGCTGGCTCCTTACGCCAAGGGCGGCAAGATCGGCCTGTTCGGCGGCGCCGGCGTGGGCAAGACCGTTCTCATTCAGGAACTGATCAACAACGTCGCCAAGGCGCACGGTGGTTACTCGGTGTTCGCCGGCGTCGGCGAGCGTACCCGCGAAGGTAACGACCTCTATCACGAGTTCATCGAATCCAACGTCAACAAGAAGGGCGGCGGCGAAGGCTCGAAATGCGCTCTCGTGTTCGGCCAGATGAACGAACCCCCGGGCGCCCGCGCCCGCGTCGCGCTCACCGGTCTGACCATCGCGGAAGACTTCCGCGACAAGGGCCAGGACGTGCTGTTCTTCGTCGACAACATCTTCCGCTTCACCCAGGCGGGTTCGGAAGTGTCGGCGCTGCTTGGCCGTATTCCTTCGGCGGTGGGTTATCAGCCGACGCTCGCGACCGACATGGGCGCGCTGCAGGAGCGCATCACCACCACGACCAAGGGTTCGATCACCTCGGTGCAGGCCATTTACGTGCCGGCCGACGACTTGACCGACCCGGCGCCGGCCGCTTCGTTCGCGCATCTTGACGCGACCACCACGCTGTCGCGCTCGATCGCTGAAAAGGGCATCTATCCGGCGGTTGACCCGCTCGACTCGACCTCGCGCATGCTCTCTCCGCTGGTTGTCGGCGAAGAGCACTACTCGGTCGCCCGTCAGGTTCAGCAGGTTCTCCAGCGCTACAAGGCGCTGCAGGACATCATCGCCATTCTCGGCATGGACGAACTGTCCGAAGAGGACAAGCTGGCCGTGGCCCGCGCCCGTAAGATCGAGCGCTTCATGTCGCAGCCGTTCCACGTCGCTGAAATCTTCACCGGCTCGCCGGGCAAGTTCGTCGACCTCGCCGACACCATCAAGGGCTTCAAGGGCCTGGTGGAAGGCAAGTACGATCACCTGCCGGAAGCTGCCTTCTACATGGTCGGCACGATCGAAGAAGCAGTCGAGAAGGGCAAGAAGCTGGCTGCCGAAGCCGCTTAACTTTCTTACCCTCCCCCCTAGCGCAGCAAAGCTGCGCGGGGTGGGGAGGGTCGGCGCTGTTGCGCCGGGGTGGGGCAGCCACAAGCTCCTTCGCCCGCGGCACCCCCACCCCGGCCCTCCCCACAAGGGGGAGGGAGAAGTAAGCCGAGAACCCGGATATTCCCATGGCCACCTTCCACTTCGATCTCGTCTCGCCGGAAAAGCTCGCCTTCTCGGGTGAAGTCGAGCAGGTCGATATTCCCGGCATCGAAGGCGATGTCGGCGTGATGGCCGGCCACGCGCCTGCCGTGATCGCGCTGCGTCCGGGCATCATGAATGTCACCACCGCCGGCAAGACCGAGAAGATCATCGTGCTCGGGGGTCTCGCCGAAGTGTCGGAGAAGGGCCTGACGGTTCTCGCCGATGTCGCGACCTCGCTCGCCGAACTCGATCGCGAAGCCTTTGCGAAGGACATCAGCGAGATGGAAGAGAAGTTGTCGGGTCAGGAAGGCAACGCCCTCGACCGCGCCATCGAGCGTCTCGATCAGTTCAAGGTGATCCAGCAGAACATCACCTCGACGGCGATGCATTAAGCGCTGGACGAAGAGAGATACAAAAGCCCCGGTAGCGAAGCCGGGGCTTTTTTGTTGGAGTGCTGCGGGCGTAGCCCGGATGGAGCGCAGCGCAATCCGGGAACCGGCGTTTCAACTAACCTTGCTGTCCCCGGATTACGCTTCGCTCCATCCGGGCTACGATCACCTCACGCCGTCGGCTGATTCACCGGCACGGTCGCGCCTTCCACCGTCGCATGGAGATGCGCGACGAGGCCGTTTTCGAGCCGCAGCTTCGATGCGAGCTGCGCCAGATAAGCGCGCTCGGCCGGATGATCGAGATCGATCGCCAGCAGCGACACAGTATAGATCTCGGCCGCTTCCTCCGGCGTCCGTGCGGCGCTGGCAACGGCATCGACGTTCAGCGGCGCGCGCAACTCGTCCATGACGAACGCTTTGTCCTCGGCGGAGAGGGCCATCCGGTCCATCTGCGTGAAGATGTTCGTTTGTTCGGTCGCATCGATATGGCCATCGGCCTTGGCCGCAGCGATCATCGCGCGCAGGAGATTGCGGCTGAGCGATTGCTGATCGGCCGGCTGCGTCGGATTGAAGGGCGTGTCGCTTGGCGGCGGCAGCAGCGGTGTCTCGGCCGCAACGGTCGGGGTCGCCTGCTTGCCGGCCTGGTAATTCTGATAGGCGCGATAGGCGAGCGCACCGGCCACAGCCATGCCGCCATAGGTCAGCGCACTGCCAGCGATCTTCCGGCCCTTCTTCGAGCCCAGCAGCAAGCCGGCAATGCCGCCGGTCATGGCGCCGCCGCCGAAGCCGCCGAGAAAACTGCCGGCCTGCTGCAGCAGATCACCACCGCCGGCTTGCCCGAAAGGTCCGCGGCTCTGCTGACCGGTACCCTGTTGATTGGGATTGCCCTGGTTCAGCCCGCCGATGAATTGGTCCAGCAGGCTCTTGGGGTCGAACATCGTGTCATTCCTCGTTTGCTTCGAGGTCTCGACCTATGGATCGAACACGACGATGTAAGGACAGACAGCTGCGGCCAGATGTCCTGCGACCGGATGGAGCAGGGGAGAGCGACCGTGAGCGATGTCAGGGACTTACCGCAATATTGCTGCGGTCTATGCCGCAGCAAACGGCGCAAACTCCGTCGCCACCGCCCGGTAAACCTCGCGTCGGAACGGCACGACCAGGTCGGCCACGCGGTCCAGTCGCTCCCAGCGCCACGCATCGAATTCTGCAGGCTGCCCGTTCCGCGGCGTCAGCGGATCGACCTCGGCATCATCGCCGGTGAACTTCAGCGCAAACCATTTCTGTCGCTGGCCGCGAAAGGCCGCAAAGCGATGGGTGGGGTCGTCATGGCGGATGAAGTCGTAGGTCATCCAGCCGGTCTCACCGAGATAATCGGCATGGGTCACGCCGGTCTCTTCCCAGAGCTCGCGCATCATGGCGACGCGCGGGTCCTCCTCGGGATCGACGCCGCCTTGCGGCATCTGCCACTCCAGGCCGGGCAGGACGATCTCCGGCCCATCATCCTTGAACCGGCGGCCGATCAGTACCTTGCCCTCATGATTGAACAAAGCGATGCCCACATTGGGGCGGTAGGGGCGGGTGTCGCTCACAGCCTCACCCGCGAGGCCGGCGAATTCCTTCACCACGCGCTCATAGACCGGTCGCTTGAAGGGCACGATCAGCTCCGGGAGGTTCTTCATCGGCTCCCAGCGCCAGTTGACGAATTCCGCCTTGTGGCCCTCCGGCGGATGCTGGACGTTGATTTCCTTGTCGTCGCCGGTGAAGCGGATCGCGAACCAGCGCTGCCGCTGGCCGCGATAGCGACCCTTCCAGGCGCGGCCGGCGACGGTGCGGGGAATGTCGTAGATCAGCCATTCCGGCACTTCGCCGAGCTTTTCGACGGATTTGACGCTGGTCTCTTCGTAAAGCTCGCGCTTGGCGGCTTCCCAGGTGTCTTCACCGGGATCGACGCCGCCTTGCGGCATCTGCCAGACATGGGTTTCGTCAACATGCTCGATGCCGCCGGCGCGTCGGCCGATGAAGACGTGTCCCTGCTGATTCAGCAACATGATGCCAACGCAGGTTCGGTAGGGCAGGTCTTCGTAACGCGTCATTCCGTGCTTTCTTGCCGTGCTTTTCTGGCCTAGCTGGCTTTACTGCGTCCTCCTGAGGCCCTGCCCTGTGTCCCGATGACTCCGAACCGCAGGCCTCCTGACGCTAGCTCGATTTTGATTTCAGGATCGCGGTTGTCAATGGCACCAGCATGATACCGCGGGATTCCAGTGTTTTCGCCCAAGCTGCGAGTTTCTCGATGGAAATTGGCAGGGATGATGCTGCGCCGACGGCGTAGCCGCGTTCTTTTGCGAGACCTTCCAGTCTCGATAGCGCTTTGTCGATTTCCGCCGAGCTCGGTGTGGCATCGATGGTGAGGTCGGCGCGCATAAAGGGCAGTCCAAGTCCTTCGGCCGCCGCTGGCGCCGCACTGCGCGAAGACGATCCGTCATCGAACAATGCCAGCCCGCGCTTGCTTGCCTCTTTCGCGACGGCTTGCATCGCCGTGTCCGTGGCAATGAAGCGGGCGCCCATGAAATTGCCGACGCCGACATAGCCCTGGAAGCGGCTCATGTGCCACATCATGCGGTCGATGTTCTGTTCCGGCGTCGCTGAGGCCAGCAATGTCTGCGGGCCTGGGTCGTTGTCGGGATAGTCGAAGGGCTCCATCGGCAATTGCAGCAGCACTTCATGGCGCTGAGCGCGGGCACGCTCCACCAGCTTGGCGGGATCGGAGCCGTAAGGCGTGAAAGCCAGTGTCACTGCCGGCGGCAGCTTCATGATGGCTTCATTGGTCTTTGCGGCGCCAACGCCGAGGCCGCCGATGACGATGGCGATGCTTGGCGTCTTCATCGCCTTGGCACGGTCCGCATCCGAGCCGGCAGCATAGACATTGACCGGCTTCAGCGCCCCCGTCGCGATCGGCACCATGCCGTAGCGCGACTGTTCAAGCAGCTTCTGGTCGATCCCGGCCATCATGGATGGTGCAGCTTCGCTCGCGCCGCGCTCCGAGCCATCGGCGGCCACGATCACGTTCTGCCGCTCACCGCTGGATCCGTCGATGATGGTGATGGTCTTCTGGCCGGGCGCGTCTGTCGCGACCTTCGCTGCGTCCGCGGAACCGTGCCTGACATCGACGGTCGGCGTCGTCGGCTTTTGGGCGGCCGTCTCGGGCGGCTTGATCGCAACCCGGGTGATGGGCTCGCCGCCCATGGGGTCTTTGTAGAAGATTGCGGTGCCGGCGAAGCCGAGCAGGACCAAAGCAAGCACGCCAGCCGTTGCCTGGGTGCCGGACAGCGGCAGCCGGAACCGGCGCTTGCGCGCAGGCTTCTGTCCCAGCGGGGCGCTTAGTTCGTCCGCGGACACGGCCATGGATCTCCCGAATCAGTCGGCAGACCATAGCATGAGGACAGTCGCACAGCCGTACGTAGGGCGCCTTGCCCATCTCTCATGCTCCTTGTGCCGAAACGAAAAAGGGCGACCCGCAGGCCGCCCTTTCCTCAGTCACTTTTCGCTGGATCAGTTCGGCTTGGCGGCCGGCTTATCCGCAGCCGGCTTGTCGCCGGCGGCCTTGTTGTCGTTGGACGGCTTGTCAGCCGGCTTGCTGTCACCCTGCGCGGCCTTCACTTCCGGTTGGGTCACGGCGGCATTCGAGGTCACCTTGATGCCGTGAAGCAGATCGGCGGCAGCCTTCAGGGCCTTGTCGTTCTTGGCGTCCGGCGGCACGTAGGACTGCGAGCCGGTCTTCTCGTCGCCATCGTTCTTCAGATGGCCGCGGAGCGAGGCTTCGCCCTTGGTGTCGGTGCGCGACTTCAGCTCGTCCGGCACGTCCTGCACGATCTCGATGTCCGGCACGATGCCCTTGGCCTGGATCGACTTGCCCGACGGCGTGTAGTAGCGCGCCGTGGTCAGGCGCAGCGCGCCATTGCCCGAACCGAGCGGGATGATGGTCTGCACCGAGCCCTTGCCGAACGAACGCGTGCCGATGATGGTCGCGCGCTTGTGGTCCTGCAATGCGCCGGCGACGATTTCCGACGCCGAAGCCGAGCCGCCATTGATCAGCACGACCACCGGCTTGCCCTTGGTGAGGTCGCCCGTATGCGCCGTGCGGCGCTGGGTTTCCTCGGCATTGCGGCCGCGGGTCGAAACGATCTCGCCGCGATCCAGGAACGCATCCGACACCGTCACGGCCTCTTCGAGCAGGCCGCCCGGATTGTTGCGCATGTCGATGATGTAGCCCTTCACCTTGTCGGCGCCGATCGCTGCGGTCTGCGCCGCGATCTCACGCTTCAGGCCTTCGGTGGTCTGTTCGTTGAAGGTGGTGACGCGGATATAGGCGATGTCATCCGACTCGACCCGTGCGCGCACCGAGCGGACGCGAATGTTGTCGCGCACCAGCGTGACGTCGAGCGGCGCATCGGCACCCTTGCGGATGATCTTGAGCTTGATCTTGGTGTTCACCGGACCACGCATCTTTTCGACTGCCTGGTTGAGGGTCAGGCCCTGCACGGCTTCGTCGTCGAGATTGGTGATGATGTCATTGGCCATGATGCCGGCCTTCGAGGCCGGGGTGTCGTCGATCGGCGACACCACCTTGATCAGGCCGTCTTCCATGGTGACTTCGATGCCGAGACCGCCGAATTCACCGCGGGTTTGCACCTGCATGTCACGGAAGCTCTTGGCGTCCATGTAGCTGGAATGCGGATCGAGGCCGGTGAGCATGCCGGAGATGGCGGATTCGATCATCTTGCTGTCGTCGGGCTTCTCGACATAGTCGCTGCGGACGCGCTCGAACACGTCGCCGAACAGGTTGAGCTGGCGATAGGTGTCGGAGGTCGCAGCGCGGGCGCTCGTGCCCATGAACACGGCGCGAGGCTGCGTGACGAACAGCGTCAGGGCGGCACCGGTCGCAGCACTCAGCAGAATAATTGAAGTCTTGCGCATCATCCGCGAACCTTCTCGCCTTCGTTAGCGGCCCACCAGGGGCCAGGGTCAATTGGAGTGCCGTCCTTACGGAACTCGATATAAAGCACAGGCTGGCTCGCATTGGCCGCGAATACCGACGCCATTCGGGAGGTCGATCCCATCACTGCGATGGGCTCCCCGGCGAGGACAAACTGGCCAATGTTCACCGATATACGCTCCATCCCGGCGATCAGGACATGATATCCGCCCCCGGCATTGAGGATCAAGAGTTGTCCGTAGCTGCGGAAGGGTCCGGAATAGACCACCCAGCCATCACACGGGGTTGTGACCTGCGCGCCTGCACGCGTCGCCACAGACATGCCTTTTTCCGCGCCACCGACCCCGTCAGCCACGCCATAGTTCCGTAGACGGATGCCGTTGACCGGCAAAGCCAGCATGCCCTTGGCGGAGGCAAAAGCGATCGCCGGTGCCATGCGACCGGCATTCTTCAGGGCCTCGACATTCGGTTTGCCATTGGCGAGATCGGCCGGCGCGCCCTGCAGATTGGCCGTCTGGGTCGCCTTGGCCGCCGCCTTGGATTCCTGCTCCATCTTGGCGACCAGCCCCTGCAGGCTGTCGACCTGGCGCGCCAGCGCGATCGCGCGCGCGTTTTCCGCATCGATGTCCTTCTCGACCGCCGTGAGCTGGCGCTGCCGCTCACCGGTGAAGGAGGTCAGGCGAGTTTGCTCTTCCTTGAGCTTGTCGCGGTCGAGCGCGAGTTGATCGCGTTCGGTCGAAATCGCCTTGCGCAGATTCACGAGCTCGCTGAGATCTCCAACGAGCTTCTCGGCACGGGCGCGCATGTCCGGCACCACGGAGCCGAGCAGCATCGCCGTACGCAGCGACTGCAAGGCATCTTCGGGGCGCACCAACAGCGCCGGCGGGGCGCGGCGGCCGGCGCGCTGAAGTGCAGCCAGGACTTCCGCAATTTCACCGCGCCGCGAATCCAGCGAGGCGCGAATCTCGCGCTCTCGCGCATCGAGCGGACGCAGCCGACCTTCGGCATCGTCGATCTTGGTTTCGACGCCACGCACGCGCGCGGCGATATCGATCAGTTGCTGATTGAGCTTGCCGCGATCCTGGCCGATCGCCGCGATGTCCGCCTTCAATTTGGCCTGTAATTCCGCGGCCTTCTGTTGCTGCTCACGCGCAGCCTGCAATTCCTGCTCGCGCTGACGGATGAGATCCGTCGGCGGTGCCGCGGCTTCCTGCTGTTGCGAAGCTGCCGGTGCTGTCTGCGCCTTCGCGGATTCGACTCCGATGCCAGCCAGACCTGCCGACAGCAGCAGCGTCGGCAGCGACGGAGCACGTCGTCCGATGTCACGGTGAGGAGGCCGCAGCGACAGGATCAAAGTTTCGAAAGCGCCTTTACACGCGATGATAGGGGTGGCCAGCGAGAATGGTGGCAGCCCGATAAATTTGTTCCAAGAGCATGACGCGAACCATCTGGTGCGGCCAGGTTGCCGAGCCGAAGGCCATGCTGAGTTTCGCTTTGCGCCGCAATTCGGGCGAAAGTCCGTCCGCGCCGCCGATGACAAAAACATAATGTGACACCGATTCGTCCCGTGCCTTGCCAAGATGGCGCGCGAAGCTGGCGCTATCAATGCTCGCGCCGCGCTCATCCATGGTGACGAGGGTGGACTTGTCCGGAATCAGGGCGGCGATGGCCGTGCCTTCCTCGGCCATCCGGGTCGCCGTATCGCGTGCCCGGCTTTCCGGAATTTCATGAACGCTCAGGCTGCGAAAACCGAGTTTGCGGCCGATATCGTCGAACCGTTCACGATAACGCTCGGCAAGTTCGCGCTCGGGACCTTGCTTGAGCTTGCCGATGGAAATGACGAGGAGATGCATGGCCGCACCGTAGCCCGGATGGAGCGAAGCGCAATCCGGGGACCGGCGTTTCAACTAACTCTGCTGGTCCCGGATTTCGCTGAGTTCACCATCGGGCGCGCTTCGCGCGACCCGTTGGCTTCCATCCAGGCTACAGACTCACACCGCCTTCAAATTCGCCCGCGCGTCATCCTGCGTGTTCTGCGTCCAAAGCCGCTCGATATTGTAGAATTCACGGACTTCCGGCCGGAACACATGCAGGATCACTTCGCCGGTATCGACCAGCACCCAGTCGGCATTGGCCATGCCTTCCACATGAAGCTTCTTCTGCCCGGCTTCCTTCAGGCCTTTCGTGACATTCTCCGCGATCGAGGAGACATGGCGGTTCGACCGGCCCGTCGTCACGACCAGATAGTCCGAAAATGCCGACTTGCCGCGCAGGTCGATGGTGACGGTCTCTTCCGCCTTCATGTCATCGAGACGGCCCAGCACCAGCTTCAGGGTCTTGGCAGCACTGTCCTGCACTGCTTCGGCGGCGGCCTTCTTCGGCGCGGCCTTCTTGGCGATCACGGCTTTGGTCGCCGTGGTCTTGCCGGCTTTCGGAGCAGCGGCCTTTTTTGGCGCAGCAGCTTTGGCAGCGGTTTTCTTCGCCGGAGTCTTTTTGACTGGCGCTTTCTTCACGGCCTTGTCGGCCGGGGCCTTCTTGTCGGCTGAAGCGGCTTTGGACGACGCCTTTTTGGAAGCGCCCGTCTTGGATACTGAAGCCTTGGATGCTGAAGCCTTGGACATCGACGCCTTGGAGGTTGAAGCCTTGGACGTCGAAGCCTTGGACGTCGAAGCCTTGGACTTTGCAGTCTTGGACGATGAGGTGGCCAGGTGACCATTCCTTTCAGTGGGGAGCGCCGATCCGGCGCCCTGTTCATCTATACGCATGTGGGTTTGCCGGATTCGATATTCCAGCACGCGACCATACTAGCACGTCTCGTGGTTGCAGGGGACTCAGCTTTTCCAGCTGCCGTCCGGGTTCCGCAGCCGGGTGGACGACAGGGTCAGCTTGAGGCCGGTCAGGAAGGTCCATGCGGGCGGGGCGCGGTCGGCCAATGACCCAGCAGCGCGCTCCGGCACACGAAACCGTGCCAAGGCCTGCGGCATCTGAGCGGCCAGCGCGCGGCAGCCCTGCGATGCCGGATTGGATGAGGCGCGGTCGATGGCGGCGATGGGGATGAGGCCGGCAATCTGCTGCCAACGCCCCAGCGGTGAAACTGGGCGAGGTTGTCGGCTCCCATGATCCAGACGAATCGAGCTTGCGAGCATCGCCGGTGCAGATAGGTGACGGTATCGACGGTATAGCGCGTGCCAATGACGCTTTCGAGACAGCTGACCGCGATCCGCGGATGATCGGCTACCCGTGCCGCCGCTTCGGCGCGCTCGGCGAGGTCATGCAGGTTGCTGCGATCCTTCAGCGGGTTACCGGGCGAGACCAGCCACCAGACATAATCCAGCTCCAGCCGCTTCATGGCGAACAGGGTCGCGGCGCGATGGGCGGCGTGGGGCGGATTGAACGAGCCGCCAAGCAGCCCGATCCGCAAGCCGGGCGCCACTGACGGCAGGCCGTGCATGAAGACCGGAGATCGCGGCGCCCGCAGGCGATCGCTCACGGTCGCGTCTGCCCGGTGCCGTGGACGCGATATTTAAAGCTGGTGAGCTGCTCTGCGCCGACCGGACCACGGGCGTGGAATTTGCCCGTGGCAATTCCGATCTCGGCGCCAAAGCCAAACTCACCGCCATCGGCAAACTGCGTCGAGGCGTTATGCAGCACGATGGCGGAATCGACTTCGTTGAGGAAGCGCGTCGCCACCGCGTCGTCTTCGGTCACCACCGCATCGGTGTGATGCGAGGAATGCGCGTGGATATGCGTGAGCGCATCGTCGAGACCGTCCACCAGGCGCGCGGAAATGATCGCGTCCTCGTATTCGGTGTCCCAATCCTCGGCCGTGGCAGCCTTCACGCGCGCATCGGTTTTCTGCACGGCCTCGTCGCCGCGCACTTCGCAGCCGGCATCCAGCAACATATCGACCAGCGGCTTCAAATGCGTGCCCGCGACCGCTTTGTCGACCAGCAGCGTTTCCGTTGCGCCACACACGCCCGGCCGGCGCATCTTGGCATTCAGCACAATCGATTTCGCCATATCGAGCTTGGCCGCACGATCCACATAGACGTGATTGACGCCTTCGAGATGTGCGAACACCGGCACCCGTGCCTCGGCCTCGACGCGTGCGACCAGGCTCTTGCCGCCGCGCGGCACGATCACATCGACGCCGCCATTGAGCCCGGTCAGCAGCAACCCCACCGCCGCCCGATCGCGCGTCGGCACCAGCGAGATCGCCGCCTCCGGCAGCCCGGCTTCGCGCAGGCCCTGCACGAGACAATCATGGATGGCGCGGCAGGAACGAAAACTGTCCGACCCGCCGCGCAAGATCACCGCATTGCCCGACTTCAGGCACAGCACGCCGGCGTCCGCCGCCACATTCGGCCGGCTCTCGAAAATTACGCCCACGACGCCGAGCGGCACCCGCACGCGCTCGATGGTCATGCCATTGGGTCGCTGCCAGCGTTCGGAGACATGGCCGACGGGGTCGGTGATGTCATGGATGATGCGAATACCATCGGCCATGCCGTGGACGCGCGCCTCGGTCAGCGTCAGCCGGTCGATGAAGGCCGATGTCGCGCCATTGGCGCGGACCTCGGCCACATCCTCGGCATTGGCCGCCAGAATCGCCGCCACATTGGCGCGGATCGCCGCTTCCATGGCCGCCAGAGCGCGATTTTTCTGCTCCGTTGGCGCCACCGCGAGCGCCCGGGCCGCCGCGCGGGCGCGGGCAGCGAGGTCGTTCATCAGAACCGGCAGATCGGCCGATCCGTCGATGGCTTTCAGCGAGGCGGTCATGGGAGGCTCAGGGGCTTAAGATACGGAACTATCGGATTAAAATAGGAGGTCGAGGCCGGAAGGTCAAAGGTAGCCAGACGGCTCCATCATAGAGACTGGACGTGCGGTCGTAAGATATCGACGGTCTCGACCAAACCCTCGGCTTCCATGTCCAAAAGCAGAACATCTGGCGTCTTTTCGGGCTTTTTCAGGCGCAGACGCATGGTCCGGATTGCTGCAACTGCTCGCCCAGGATCCAGCGCTATCGTATCGGCGATAAATGCATCGGCGGACCGCGCCTCGATATTCAAGGCACCCAGGATGTCGTCCGGAAAGTCCTTGAGATTCTCCGTTACGATCATCGCCGCTCGGGTCTTCAAGGCAGCCGCAACCACATGGGCATCATTCGGGTCGGGTAGAGTTGCGCAGACGGAGAGCAACTGGTCGTAGTCGCCGACACATGCTTCCTCGAAAGCCGCCTCCATAAATCCACGCGCCCGGTTGGCGCGATCACCAGCATCGGTGACACCCTTGCGGATCAGAATTTTCTCGATCGCAGCTTCTGTTTCATCGAGTACCTTGGCCGACCAGCGGAGACGGAAGAACTCTGCCTCCGCAAGCGTCAGCAACAGATTGCGCTTCAACGCTCCTGCGAGGGAGCATGCATCGATAAATGCGGTGAAGCGGTTCGCAAACAAATTTAGAGATGCTCCGCATCCATCTCAGCAAGGTTCGCGAGAGCCCCGCTACGCTTGTTGTCGCGCGCCAGTTTATAGGCGAACAGATCTTCCGCGCGAACGCGGCGGTGGCGACCGACCAGCGAGTGCTTGATCTCGTCCTTCTCCAACAATGCGATAAAGAACGGACGCGACACGTTCAGGATGTCGGCAGCCTGCTGAGTGGTCAGCATCTGATGCACAGGCACCAGCGTCACAGCATCACCGCGGCCAATATGGCGAAGCAATTCCATGAGAATGTTGGACAATGCCGGCCCTAGCGTCACCTCGGACGGTTGCTGGGTTGCTTCATCGAGGACACGAAGAGTTGTGTCGCCGTCTGTATGAGCAGCGAGAATTTGGCGAAGTTGATTGGCGGCTGCCTTTTCGCTGGCGGAAGGCAATCGACCGCCAAAGGCCTCGGCCAGGGCTGGAATGGTCATGATTTCTGCTCCCGTTGAATATTTTCTCTATGCGATATTCGAAATAAACGCAACAAAAAAACAATGCAGGTGGATGAAGGTTCCGAGGCGGAAGCGCGTGCCATCTTACCTGCCAACGCATATCGCGAAGGTCATTGGCCAAATCCAAAGGTCAATCGAAAAATGGTGCCGCAAACAGGACTCGAACCTGTGACCCCGTCATTACGAATGACGTGCTCTACCAACTGAGCTATTGCGGCGAACCACGGTCGCGATTCGGCTGGGCAGCCGGGCGCGATGAGGCCTCTGATATCGCCCGCACCCCGGTTTTGCAAGGCGCGGAAGGGCCAATCGGCGCGAAAAGCGCTGGCCTTGAAGTTAGTCTCGATCAGCCGCCCCAGCGGCGCATGAAGCCGCGCCAGCCGCCTTGCTGCTGGCCGCTGTTCAATTCGGCGAATTCATCGCGATAGGGATCATCCTCATCGACGCCCGGATCATCCGGGGCGCGGGTGATGGGAATGACGGCCGGGATCGGCACCGCGGGCTTGGCGGCCTTGGCGATATCGGCGCGCTCGCGGAACAGCGGGACGGGGGCAGGCTCCGGCTTGGGGGGCGGCGGGATATCGGCCGGCGGGGGCGTCTCGGCGACCGGTTCCAGATCCGGCTCGGCCGGGGCCGCGGGCGTCAGGATGGGCTCGGGCGGTTTTTCGGCGATGGGCGTGGCCGGTTCGGGCTCTGCCATCGGTTTTGGGACCGTCAGCGGAGGCGCCAGCACCGTCTCACGCAAGATTTCGGCTTCCATGGCGGCAATCGGATCGGCCTCACCGGACGGCAATGCGGCCAGCGGCTCCTGCCACTGGAACGCGTCGATCCGGCCGGTGACCGGCGACACCGGGCGCCAGCGTTCCGAAACATAGCCGTCGGCGGTCCAGACCGGGTCATGGCGGGCGCGGACGGCGCGGAGGGTCCAGGCGCGGGCACGGCCGCTGTCGCCGTGTTCGGTGCGTTCCAGTTCGGCCATCAGCATGGCGGTGCGCTGGGTCGGTTCGGCGATGAAGGGTGCCAGTGCCTCGCGGGCGCGGGCATATTCGGCAGCGTCGATGGCGGCGCGGGCGATGGCGAGAGCGCCTTCCACATGGCCGGGGACTTTGGCGGCGAGCGTCTCGACGCGGACTTGGCGCTGGCGCGCGGAATCGCCGAGTTTCACATGGGCATAGGCATCGGCGAGATCGGGATGCGGCTGCGCCAGCCAGGCCGTCTCGATGATCTTCATGGCGCGGCGGATCTGATGCGCTTCGCTCTGGAAGCGCGCGGCCAGCACGGCGGCGGGGATCAGCGTCGGCGCGAGGCGAATGGCTTCCGCGGCGCTGTCGCGGGAAAGGTCGCGGTCCTTGGTTTCGGCGTCGAGCGCGCGGGCGGTGAGCAGCACGCCGCGCTGACGACGATAGGCGACGCGGTCGATCAGCCCGGACGACAGATTGGCATCGAGGATCTTCAGCGCGCCGGTCCAGTCGGACTGGGCGCAACGGAAGCCGAGCACGGCCTGCGCGGCCCATGTGGAATTCGGCGTGAGTTTGAGGGCTTCCTCGGCCAGTGCCACGGCACTTTGCGGATCGTCGCTGCGTTGGGCCTCGATGAAAAGGCCGCGCAAGCCGAGCAGCCGCGTATCCTGACGCTCGGCCATCGCCTGGAACGCGCGATGAGCGCCGGCGCGATCGCCGTCGAGCTGGGCCGATTGTGCCTGCAGCAGCAACGCCAGGGGATCGTTTGACGTGAGCCGCCTGGCGACACCGGAATGGCGTTTGGCTGCAGCGCCATCGCCCTGGCCGATGGCGAGCAGGCCCTGCGTGACGGCGTGACGCCCGCGCGCCTGACGCTTGTTGCGGCAATGACGGCGATAGCGTTCCGGGCCGCGCCAGATGCTGAACAGCAGCCACACCGCGAGCATGCCGGTCAGGATGACGAGGCCAAGCACCAGCACGAAGACCGGCAGTGACGTCGAGATCGTCCAGCCACCCCAGGACATGGCGACATCGCCGGTCTGGTCGGCCACCCATGCGGCGCCGAAAGCCAGAAGCGCGATGAGAACGAGAAAGGCAACGATACGGATCATTGGAGGCTCACGGCGCTGGTTTGGAGAGCGCCGCCATCGCGTCGGCTGCGAATTGACGGGAGGCTGCCAGCGCTGCATCGCGCGCGGCGAGCTTGTCGAGCCATGGCTGCACAGTGGCCCGCTCGGCGGGGGCGAGCGTCAGCAGCTCGCGCTTCGCGGTGGTGACATCGTTGCTGCGTGCGGCAGCGCCCGCGCGCGCCACGGCGCTGATGTTGCTGCTCACGGCATCGCTGCGCTCGATGCGCACGAGCTTGGCGGCGCCGGCTTGCAGACGGTCGAGGAAACCGGTGCCGGCGGCCACAGTCTCGGTCTTTGCCGGTGCGAGCTTCGGCAGCAGTGTGAGCAGCTCGCGGCTAAGGGTGGCGTCATTCGGAACGCCGGTGGTGGCGAAGGCATCGAGCGGCGTCAGTTGCGTGGCATTGCTGGCCAGTGGCTTCACTGCGGCAAGCGCGCTGGCGTAAGGCTCGCTTTGTCGCACCGATGTATCGAGCAGCGAGGCGGCGACGGTTCGGCGCAATGCCACATCATCGGCAGGTTTTGCATTCTGCTGATCGGTCGATGACTTCAGGTCGCCGGCGGCGCGCTCGATGGCATTCAGGCGTTCGGTGATCGGCGCGAGATCGACCACGGCGGTCGTGCTGCGCGGGGCGGATTTGAGCTGATTGATCTCGGCCACGGCACGGTCCGACTGCGTCTTTGCGTTGGTGAGGTCGCCACGCAAGGCGGCGATGGATTTCTCCAGACCGTCGATGCGGGTGGCGGCGCTAGTGTCCGGCTTCGGTGCGGGACGCGCTTCGAGCTGGGCAATCCGCGCGGTCAGCGCATCGATCTCCGACCGGTCGGGCACGGACAGGCTGTTGAGTACGAACCATGTGGTGCCCGCGACCACCGCACCTGCCAAAGCACCTGCGGCGATCGGCAGCAGGATGGCAGCGCGTTCGCGCTGAGGCGGCGGAGGTGCCGGCTCTTCCGTTACGGGTTCCACAGGCTCGGGAGGCATGTCGGACGGGGCCGTGTCGATATGTGGAGTGCTCTGGGCAGCCGTTTCGTCAGGTGCAGTGCCTTGTGCAGCATCTTGCGGCGAAGCCGGCTCTTCGCTTGGCGGAGTCTCGCTGGCAACAGTGCGTTCGGTCACGTGGGTCGCGGCCAGTTCGAGGGTCGGCGGCTGGCGTTTTGGCCGGCCGGCATTCGGAACCGATCCGGTTTCGCTATCATCGGCCATGGCACAGGTTCCTTCAAAGCATGCCGACCCTTAGCAGGGATTCGGTGGCCTCTCTGTTAACGTCGGTTTCTAGAGCATGATCCAGAAAAGTGGATACCGGTTTTCGG
The DNA here is from genome assembly GCF_018279705.1 of Tardiphaga alba. NCBI lineage: Bacteria > Pseudomonadati > Pseudomonadota > Alphaproteobacteria > Hyphomicrobiales > Nitrobacteraceae > Tardiphaga > Tardiphaga alba. Next base: position 87,269 of record NZ_CP036498.1, on the reverse strand, counting down.
ATAAGATCATGCTCAGGCAAACGAAAACGCTAGGGTCGGCTTCATCGGAGATGAATCCGACCCTAGCGTGCATTTGGCGGGATGGCACGGGTGAGCGTTGCGAATAAGGCGTCTTCGTTTGGCTCGGCTGCGGCCATGACTTTTGTCGCACCGGCGTCATGAGCAATCTGCGCGACCTGTGCGGAAAGACAGAGATGCGGGATCGCCAAAGCAGAAATCTCGACGCCGCCAAGGCCTGTCGCCTTGAAGAAGGCGCGAGCGCTGCGCCGGGAGTAATGCAGCACGGCGTCGATCTGGCCGGCGGCGAAAGCGCCGGCCACATCATCCGGCAGATCGGTGACCGGTGCCATGCGATAGGTGGTGTGGGTGACGACCTCGAAACCGCGCGCGCCGAGTTCGGCAGCGAGATCGCGGGAGAGATCGGCGCCGGCGAGATAGAGCAGCGGTTTCACGGACTGCGCCCGCGCTGCCAGCAACGCGCGCAGGTCATTGGCGTCGCCGCCGGCTGAGATGACATCCCTGAAACCGGTGTCCTGGGCCGCCTGCGCGGTGCGGTCGCCTACCGCGAAGACAGGAAGCCGGAACAGGCGGTTGGCTGCGGGCTGGTCGGCGAGGCCGCGCAGGGCATTGGCCGAGGTGACGATGACGGCGCCGATATCGGCATCGGTATCGAGCGAGAACAGCACCTTTTCGAAGCGCAGCATGGGTGCCGCCAGCGCAACATGTCCCTGCGCGCGCAAAGCGGCGATGGTGCGGGCATTGTCGGGCTGCGGGCGGGTGACGAGAATGGCCATGGGGGACCCTCATGGTTTCGGGGCAGAGGCCGCGGTGATTGCACTTTGCGACCCCGCAATGCTACTGCCGGGGCAGCAAGAACCCATATTCCGCTGACAAAGCAAGGACCAAGCGTGACCGACGCAAGTTTGACCGATGACAGGCCGATGCTGGTGCTGGGGATCGAGACGACCTGCGACGAGACCGCAGCCGCCGTGATCGAACGGGCGCCGGACGGCAGCGGCCGCATCCTGTCCAATATCGTGCATTCGCAGATTGGGGATCACGCACCCTATGGCGGCGTGGTGCCGGAGATCGCGGCCCGCGCCCATATCGACCTGCTGGACGGGTTGATCGACCGCGCCATGCGTGAGGCCGGCGTCGGTTATGCCGATCTCGCAGGCGTCGCGGCAGCAGCCGGGCCGGGGCTGATCGGCGGGGTGATCGTGGGCCTCACCACGGCGAAGGCGATCGCGATGGTGCACGATACGCCGCTCATCGCGGTGAACCATCTCGAGGCTCATGCGCTGACGCCGCGGCTCACCGAGCCGCTGGTATTTCCCTATTGCCTGTTCCTGGTCTCCGGCGGGCATACGCAAATCGTCGCCGTGCTCGGCGTCGGTGAGTATGTGCGGCTGGGCACCACCGTCGATGACGCCATGGGCGAGGCATTCGACAAGGTCGCAAAGATGCTGGGCCTGCCCTATCCCGGCGGTCCGCAGGTGGAGCGGGCCGCTGCGCAGGGCAATGCGACACGGTTCGAATTTCCGCGGCCGATGGTCGGACGGCCCGAGCCGAATTTTTCGCTGTCCGGGCTGAAGACGGCGGTCCGCAACGAAGCATCGCGCCTGCTGCCGCTGGAGGAGCAGGACGTCGCCGATCTCTGCGCGAGTTTCCAGGCGGCCGTGCTGGCCTCGACGGCGGATAGGCTGAAAGTGGGCTTGCGGATTTTCGAGGAACGGTTCGGACCGCCGCAGGCGCTGGTCGCGGCGGGCGGCGTGGCCTCCAATCAGGCCATTCGCGGCGCGCTGGAGACGATCGCAAGAAAGGCCGGCACGGTGCTGCTGCTGCCGCCACCGGCGCTTTGCACGGATAATGGCGCGATGATCGCCTGGGCTGGCGCCGAACGTCTCGCGCTCGGCATTTCCGACGGCATGGACGCTGCGCCCCGCGCACGCTGGCTGCTCGATGCCGATGCAAAGGCGCCGGCCGGACACAAGAACAGCCGTGCGGGATATTGATGCGATGAGCGCGTTTCAGTCGGTCGCCGTGATCGGAGCCGGAGCCTATGGCACCGCGCTCGCCGATGTCGCAGCACGTGCCGGGCGCGAGGTCGTGCTCTATGCGCGCTCACCGGCGGCGGCCGAGATGATGCAGACCTCACGCAGCAATCCGCGGCTGCCGAGTGCAGGCATCGATGATGCCGTGTTCGTCACGTCGGATCTCGCGCTCGCCGCGCGGGCCGATATCATCCTGCTCGCCGTGCCGTCGCAGCAATTGCGCGAGGCGCTGACGGCCGTCGCGCCGCTGCTGACGGCAGGCAAGCCAGTGGTCGCCTGTGCCAAGGGTATCGAACAGGGCTCGCATAAATTCATGACCGAGGTGATCGCCGAGGTCGCGCCGGATGTGCTGCCGGCGATTCTGTCGGGTCCGAATTTTGCCGATGATGTCGCGGCCGGTTTGCCGACCGCGGTGACGCTCGCCTGCGCCGACGAGGACGTCGCGATCAAGCTCGTGCAGGCATTGGGATCGGCGACGTTCCGGCCCTATCACTCCACGGATGTGCGCGGCGTCGAGATCGGCGGCGCCGCGAAGAATGTGCTGGCGATTGCCGCCGGCATCGTTGTGGGCCGCGAACTCGGCGCGTCGGCGCTGGCAGCACTGACCACGCGGGGCTTCAGCGAACTATTGCGCCTTGGCGTGGCCTGCGGCGCGCGGGCCGAGACGATCTCGGGTCTCTCCGGCCTTGGCGATCTCATTCTCAGCTGCTCCAGCGCGCAATCGCGAAACTTTTCGCTCGGCGTCGCGCTCGGCCGCGGCGACCCGCCGCCGGCGGGCAAGCTGGCAGAAGGCGCCTTCACCGCGCCGGTGCTGATCGAGCTGGCCGAAGCCAGCAATATCGATATGCCTGTCGCGAAAGCGGTGGCGATGATTCTCGGCGGCAGTTTGAGCGTCGATCAGGTGATCGAAGGCTTGCTGACGCGGCCGTTCAAGGCGGAAGGTTAGACGATGCAATACTGGCTGATCAAATCGGAGCCCGACGCCTGGTCGTGGGACGAGCAGAAAGCGGCGGGTGCCAAGGGCACCGAATGGACCGGCATCCGCAACCACACCGCCAAGCTGAACATGATGAAGATGAAGAAAGGCGACCGCGCCTTCTTCTATCATTCCAATATCGGCAAGGAGATCGTGGGGATCGCCGAGATCGTGAAGGAGCATCATCCCGATCCCACGGCCGAGCCGGGAACGCCGTGGGTCTGCGTCGACGTCAAGGCCGTGCAGGATCTGCCGCGCCCGGTGTCGCTGGCGGCGATCAAGGCCGAGCCGAAACTGGCTGATGTCGCGATCATCAAACAGTCCCGCCTGTCGGTGCCGCCGATCACCGCCGAGGAATGGAAGCTGCTCTGCAAGATGGGCGGACTGTGAGCGCGGGCATCAAGCCTGCGATCATCGATCCCGTTGGATTCATCCGCGCGAATACGCGCCTGCTGCCGGTGCCGCTGGTGCCGGAGATCTCGCTGCATGTGGCTGACGAAGCCGTGCCGCTATGGAGCAAGACCGAGGAAGAGCTCGGCGAAGCCGGCCTGCCGCCGCCGTTCTGGGCGTTCGCCTGGGCCGGTGGGCAGGCGCTGGCGCGGTTCGTGCTCGATCACCGGGAACATGTCGCCGGGCGCGCCGTACTCGATCTCGCATCGGGATCGGGACTGGTCGCGATTGCCGCGATGAAGGCCGGCGCGAACAGCGTCATCGGTTATGACATCGATGGCTTCGCGCGCGCCGCGATTGCCATCAATGCGGATGATAACGGCGTGGTCGTCGAGGCGCGGGGGATGATCTGCTCTGCGAGGCCGCTGCACCCGATGCGCAGACGATCCTCGCCGGTGATATTTTCTACGAACGCGATACGGCGGAACGTGCCTACGCGTTTCTGTCCCGGCACGCCGCACGCGGCGTCACCGTGCTGATCGGCGATCCCGGCCGCAGCTATCTGCCGAAAGACCGGTTGCGAAAGCTGGCCGAATACCAGGTGCCGGTGACGCGCGATCTCGAAGATGCCGAGATCAAGAATACCGCGGTGTGGACGCTGGCATGAGCGTATGCCGCGGGGGCTGCGTGCGATCGATATCGGCCGCGCACAGCGCGTAGGAATCCTCCACCAGATAAGGGCCGCCGCCGGTCGAAGCGCGTGACGAGAACAGCACGAATTCCGACGCTCTGAAGGTCTTGCTGGGGAAATATCCGCGCACCGAGAGATAGTCGGCGACATCGCGGCAGGACGCATCGCGCAGGCGCGCCAGCGTCACATGCGGCGTGAATTTGCGGCTCTCTGGCCCCACGCCGCAGCGGCGCACGAGCCGTTCCAGTTCGGCTTGCAATTCGAGCAGCGGCCTGCTCGGCTCCACCGATGCCACGATGGCGCGGGGCTTGTTGCCACCGAAGCTGGAGAGACCGCGGATAGTCACGTCGAACGGCTTGCGTTCGACGCGTGACATCAGCTGAGCGATCTCATTGGCGGAGATGCCGTCGATGTCGCCGATGAAGCGAAGCGTGACGTGATAATTTTCGGGATCGATCCAGCGCGCGCCTGGCAGGCCACCACGCAAATTGGCCAATGTCTGGCCGATATCGGCTGGTATCTCCAGTCCGGCGAATAGACGCGGCATAGGCAGCTCCTTTTTGTCGGGGCGCGATTTTCGCCGAAGGGTGCTGCGTATCCATGTGCTGACGCACGGACGCACCGCTCGGCGAAAATCATGCCCGAACAAACGAGCCGGTGAGTCGAGGAAGACCGACGAATCACCGATGTCTATTTTGTACCCGAGTTATGTGACTCTGCGAAGCAACGCGTGTCATCGCAGCGTCAGGTTCCGGATAACTCGACAGCGTCCTGCGAGGCATGATCGCTAGCGCGGCAATTGCTTAGTTCTTCGGCGCAAGCGTTGCCACGAAAGTTTCCACCGTCGGCAAGATCTTGTTCACCACGATGTCAACGCCATCAGCCGTCGGGTGCATGCCGTCGGGCAGGTTCAGTGCGGTGTTGCCGGCAACGCCATCGAGGAAGAACGGATACAGGGGAATGTCGAACTGCTTGGCGAGATCCGGATAGATCGCGTTGAACTTGTCCGCATAGTCCTTGCCGTAATTCGGCGGTGCCAGCATGCCGCAAAGGAGGACCTTGATGCCGCGCGCCTGCAGCCGCTTGACGATCTCGGTGAGCGCCTCACGCGGTATCTTCGGATCGACGCCGCGCAGCGCGTCATTGGCGCCAAGCTCGACGATCACGCCCTGGGTGCCGTCGGGAACGGACCAGTCGAGCCGGCCAAGACCGCCCGAGGTGGTATCGCCGGAGACCCCGGCATTAGTGATGTCGACCGCCACGCCCTTATCCGTCAGGGCCTTTTGCAGCCGGACCGGGAAGGCCGCCGTGGCCGGCAAGCCATAGCCGGCGCTGAGGGAATCGCCGAGCACGACGAGTTTCACCGGCTTGGCGGGAGCCTGTGCGTGAGCAGCCCCCTGCGGCAATGTGACGAGCCATCCGGCCATCAGCAGGCACGCAAACGTGCGCAGCCACCCCTCGACCGCCGCAAATGAAGTGCCATATGACACCGACATGGACACGCGCATCGACACCTCATCCTCGGCCGGCACTGCGCCGGACACCATTTCCATCTCGAACATCAACCTGTCGCTCGGCACGGGTGCCGCGCGCGTGCATATCCTCAAGGATATCAGCTTGCGCGTCGGCTCGGGCGAAGCGATCGGTCTGATCGGCCCGTCGGGCTCCGGTAAATCCACGCTATTGATGGTGATGGCGGGGCTGGAACGGCCTGACTCGGGTCAGGTGGTGGTCAATGGCACCGCTTTCAATGATCTCGACGAGGACGGATTGGCGCGCTTCCGCGGTCGCCATGTCGGCATCGTGTTCCAGTCCTTCCATTTGATTCCGACCATGACGGCGCTGGAGAACGTGGCCGTCCCGCTGGAGCTCGCCGGCCATCCCGATCCCAATGGCCGGGCGGCAAAAGAGCTCGAAGCGGTCGGGCTCGGGGCGCGCTTGCATCACTATCCGCGGCAATTGTCGGGAGGCGAGCAGCAGCGCGTGGCGCTGGCGCGTGCTCTGGCGCCCGATCCCGCCATCCTCGTGGCCGACGAGCCGACCGGCAATCTCGACGAGACCACCGGCAGCCAGATCGTCGATCTCCTATTCGCGCAGCATGCGGAGCGCGGCATGACGCTGGTGCTGGTGACGCATGACAACGCATTGGCAGAGCGTTGCGATCGCGTGGTGCGCCTGCGCTCCGGCCATATCGAAGCGGCCTGATCGCATGAGCGCTATTGTCGATCACGCCCCGACACGCGGCTTGTCGCTGGCCTTTCGCTATGCCCTGCGCGAGATGCGCAGCGGGTTGCGCGGGTTTTACGTGTTCATCGCCTGCATCGCTCTGGGCGTGTTGGCGATCGCCGGCGTCGGCTCGGTCGCTGCCAGTCTCAGTGACGGTCTTGCGCGCGAGGGGCGGACACTACTCGGCGGCGACGTCGCGTTCTCACTGATGCAACGCGAGGCCAAGCCGGAGGAACTGGCGTTCCTGCGCACGCGCGGGCAGGTCTCGGTGGCGGCCACCTTGCGCGGCATGGTGCGCGCGGCCGATGGCAATCTCGCTCTGGTGGAGCTGAAGGCCGTCGATGCCGCATACCCGCTGCTCGGCAAGCCGAAATTGATTCCCGACATGCCGATCAGCGACCTGCTGGCGGAGCGCGATGGCGCCTATGGGGCTGCCACCGACACGACATTGCTGGCGCGCCTCGGGCTCAAGCTCGGTGACCGTGTTACGGTTGGGAGCGCGACGTTCCAGATTCGCAGCGTGATCGATGCCGAGCCCGACAAGCTCGCCGGCGGCGTCGGCTTTGCGCCGCGTTTCCTGGTCAGCGAGGATTCGCTGCGCGCCACAGCATTGCTGCAGCCCGGCAGCCTGGTGCGCTGGATCTATCGCGTCAAACTGCCGGAAGCCGACAACAGCGATCGTGCCGCCAAGGCCTTCACCGACGCCACGCGCAAGGAATTGCCGCAGGCCGGTTGGGAAATCCGCTCGCGCGACAATGCCTCGCCGCAACTTGAGCGCAACATCACCCGCTTCTCCCAGTTCCTGACGCTGGTCGGCCTTGCCGCGCTGCTGGTCGGCGGTGTCGGTGTCGCCAATGCTGTGAGGAGCCATATCGATCGTCGCCGTGAGGTGATCGCTGCGCTGAAGGCACTGGGGGCGACCGGGCGCGACGTGTTCGCGATGTATCTCACCCAGGTGATGGTGCTGGCCGGCATCGGTTCGGTGATCGGCCTTGTGCTCGGCGCAGCACTGCCTTTCGCCATTGTCGGCGTATTCGGCAAGATCCTGCCGCTGCCGGTGGTGGCGGCGCTGCATCCGGGGAACTCGCGCTGTCGCTGCTCTATGGCCTGCTCACGGCCCTTGCGTTCGGCCTGTGGCCGCTGGCGCGGGTGCATGACGTGCCGGTCGCCGCACTGTTCCGCGATGCCGCGCATACCGAAGCGCGCCGGCCGCAGACACGCTACCTCGCCACGATGGCCGTGGTCATTGCGGTGCTGATCGCTGTGGTGATCGGGCTCGCTTATGACAAGCGCGTCGCTGCGGTGTTCGTGGTGTCGTGGGTGGTGGTGTTCGCATTGCTGCGCGGGATCGCCGGCGCGATGATGACCTTTGCGCGAAAACTGCCGAGGCCGGGCCTGACCATGTTGCGGCTGGCGATCGCCAATATCCACCGGCCCGTCGCGCTGACGCCGTCGGTGGTGATGTCGCTGGGGCTCGGCCTCACGGTGCTGGTGACCATCACCCAGATAGACGGCAATCTGCGGCGACAATTCATGGCGTCGCTGCCGGAAAGGGCGCCGTCGTTCTATTTCATCGATATCCCCTCCACCGATGCCGATCGTTTCAGTGCGTTTCTGAAAGAGAAAAAACCGCAGGCAACGATCGAGGATGTGCCGATGCTGCGCGGGCGAATCGTTGCGGCGCGGGGCGTCAAGGCGGAGGATCTCAAGCCCGCGACCGATGCCGAATGGGTGCTGCAGAGCGACCGCGGCCTCAGTTATACCGACGAAATCCCGCACGGGTCGAAAGTGGTCGAGGGCGAATGGTGGAAACCGGGCTATAGCGGCCCGCCGCTGGTGTCGTTCGAGAAGAAGCTTGCCGACGGGCTCGGTCTCAAACTCGGCGACGACGTCGTGGTGAATGTGCTCGGCCGCGACATCACGGCGAAGATCGGCAGCATGCGCACGGTCGACTGGCAGAGCCTCGGCATCAATTTCGTGCTGGTGTTCTCGCCCAACACCTTCCGCGGCGCGCCGCATACGCATATCGCCACGCTGACGGAACATGACGTCGATCCGTCCCGGGACGGCGCCCTGGTCAAGGCTGTGGCGGACGCGTTCCCGATGATCACCACGGTCCGCGTGCGCGAGGCGCTGGATACGGTGGGCACGGTGGTGACCAATCTCGTGCTCGCGATTCGCGGTGCCAGCGCGGTGACGCTGCTGTCGGCGATCCTGGTTCTGGGCGGCGCATTGGCCGCCGGCCATCGCCACCGCGTTTATGACGCCGTCATACTGAAGACCCTCGGCGCCACGCGGGCGAGGCTGCTGGGCGCCTATGCGCTGGAATATCTGATGATCGGGCTTGCCACGGCGGTGTTTGGTGTCATCGCTGGGTCTGTTGCGGCGTGGCTGATCGTCACTCGGCTGATGACGCTGAGTTTCGTCTGGCAGATCGGCAGCGCCGCCGGTGTCGTGCTGGCCGCGCTTATTGTCACAGTGGGACTGGGGCTTCTTGGTACGCTGGTAGCCCTGAATCAGAAGCCTGCCACCGTATTGCGGAATTTGTGACCCGTTTTGACACGGAGCTGTCGTTGCGCGGGCTGATTCGTGCAAAATGACGAAGAAATCGGCAAGCCTTTCCCGCGGGAATGTTTACCGGTTTCCTTTGTGACGGCATCGGAGCGACATTCCGCCACGCGTGGAAGCTTGCAGTGAATGTGTTAGTTTACCACATACCCTTTGGGTCAGGCCTTCAGTGTTTGTGTCGAGATATTCATCCCGTACAGCGCTGAATCTGGGATATAATTCGGACCAGCGACGCACACCCTTTGCGGGCGCCTGGACAACTTATCGAGGTTTCGACCATGTCGGATCTAGACCGTAACTACGCCTCTCCGTTCGGCCGTGCCGGCGCGCGTGACACCGCTGCCGTGGACGCCGGCCTGCGCTCCTACATGCTGCGCATCTACAACTACATGACCATCGGTCTGGCCATCACCGGCTTCGCTGCTCTGGGCGTGTATATGGGCGCCGTCACCGACGCCTCGAATGCCGTGGCGCGGGTCGGTTCGACCCATCTGTCGGCGTTCGGCTATTACATGTTCGCCAGCCCGTTGAAGTGGGTCTTCATCGCCGCCCCGCTGGTGATGGTGTTCGCCATTTCGTTCGGCATCAACCGCCTGAAGCCGGCGACGGCCCAGATGCTGTTCTGGGTGTTCGCGGCGCTGATGGGCGTCTCGCTGTCGTCGATCTTCCTGGTCTACACGCACACCTCGATCGTGCGCGTGTTCTTCATCACCGCGGCCTCGTTCGGTGCACTGAGCCTTTACGGCTACACCACCAAGCGTGACATGACGGGCATGGGCTCGTTCCTGATGATGGGCCTGTTCGGCATCATCATCGCGAGCATCGTGAACATCTTCGTCGCCTCGTCGATGCTTCAGTTCATCGTCTCGGTGGTCGGCGTGCTGATCTTCGCAGGCCTCACCGCCTACGATACCCAGCGCCTGAAGAACGACTACATCTACGGCTACGCCTCTCAGGGCGGTGACATCGCAGAACGTGCGGCCATCACCGGCGCACTGTCGCTCTACCTGAACTTCATCAACCTGTTCACGCTGCTGCTGCAGCTGCTCGGACAGAAAGAGTAAGTTCGGCGCATCGCCAGACAAGATCGAAGCCCCGGCCAAAAGCCGGGGCTTTTCTTTTGCGCGAGCCGCTTTTACGGTTCCCGTATGCCCGAGATCGACATTCGTGCGGCGACGCCCGCAGACCTGCCCGCCATCACTGCCATCTATGAAGAAGCGGTCCTGCATGGCACCGCGACGTTCGAACTCGACCCGCCGGATCTCGCCGAAATGACCCGGCGCTATGAGGCGCTGTCCGGTGGCGGCTTCCCCTATTTCGTGGCCGTCGATGGCGATCAGGTGCTGGGCTATGCCTATGCCGGCCCGCATCGGCCGCGGGTGGCCTATCGATTTACCGTCGAGGATTCGATCTATCTAGCACCAGCGGCGCAGCGCCGTGGCGTCGGCGGCAGGTTGCTCGCGGCGCTGATCCTGGCCTGTGAGGCGAAGGGTTTTCGGCAGATGGTGGCGGTGATCGGCGACAGCGCCAATGCCGGATCCGTCGCCGTTCATCGCAATGCCGGCTTCCAGATGATCGGCACGCATCCGGATGTGGGCTTCAAATTCGGCCGCTGGCTCGACACCATCTCGATGCAGCGGGCGCTGGGAGATGGCGCGACGACGGTGCCTTAGCGCCTGTTCGTAGCCTGGATGGAGCGCAGCGTAATCCGGGATTCAGAGCCTCAATTGAAACGCCGGTCCCCGGATTGCGCTGCGCTCCATCCGGGCTACAGGCGCAGACCTCACACCACTGCCAGCTTCCGGTCGATCACCAGCAGCACGCGATCGAGTTCGTGGCCGCGGCGGAGGATCATGCCAGTGGCCGAGATCACGCTATACATGCCTTGCTTGCGGGCCAGCCGCGGATCCTTCTCGATCCGGTAAAGCGGCACTTCCGACGCCCGGCGAAACACCGAGAACACCGCGCGATCGCGCAGGAAGTCGATGGCGTAATCGCGCCATTCGCCGTCCGAGACCATACGTCCGTAGAGATTGAGGATACGGCTGAGTTCAAGCCGATTGAAGCTGACGACAGGCGCCGGGGCCGCGCCCGTCGCCGCGCGATTCTCGCTGGGGTCATTGTCTCCCGGAATCACATGCATGCGGCGCCTCCTGTCACATCACTTACATGATTGCGCCGTCCGCCATTCGCCGCAAGACCCGATTGAAACGTCTCAGTGGTAGAAAATTCCCGTCACAGGAACGTCAGTCGAATCTTATTGCTGCCCGAATTTGGCCCATCGGACGCCGTTGTAAGTTGCGACAAGAGGATACTGCGTCGGGTCCGGTTCTTCCGGTCTCGGATTCCTCAGCCCCCAGCCCCCGCGGTCGTTGGGATCGGACCCTGCGCAGAGACTAGATTAATCCCCACTGGGCCAACGCAAGTTGGTCCTTTTCTTTTTGGGGGATGCCTCCAGCTGCGGAACGCGTAGGCGATTGTCTTCTCCGTCATGCCCGGCGCACGCCGGGTATCCACGCTTTGACCAGAGCAAAGACGTGGATGGCCGGGATCAACCCGGCCATGACGAATGATAGGGCTAACTCTTGTTGTAACTACTGCAGCGACGCGATCGCTGCGCCGCGCATCGCGCCCGGCTTGTCGCGGGTGCCGTCCTGCACATAGACGACAGCCGTATCGACGCCGTCGCGCGAGACGTTCTCGAGCGGCAAAGTCCATTGCGCCGCGCTGCCGTTCCAGTCGCCGACCTTCAGCCAGTTACGCACGACATTGTAGTAAGTGAGCTGCTTGCCGCGATTCTCGCCGCGACCAACGGTGATAGGCACTGCTTTCGATACCGAGCAGATCCACACTTCGCCATGTGCCGTACCCGGCGCGTGGCTGGATGCCGCGACGGAAACATGCACATGCTTACCGGAAACCGACACCGAGACCGGGACCGACATCACGGGGCCGCGCTTGGTATCGCTGATCGCATCTTCAATGCGGCCGACATCGCTGCCGATCACCTGTGTCGCGCCATTGATCACGGCCTGCGGCGTGTAAACGTCACGATCGCCGCGCACCTGGGAGTAGGCTTTCTGGCGCGCACTAAAGCGCGAGTCGGCCAGCGTGTCCTTCCAGCCGAGATAGTCCCAATAATCGACGGGCATGCTGAGTGCGATAACCGACGGATCCTTGGCGAGATCACCGATGATCTTGTCCGCAGGTGGGCAAGATGAACAACCTTGCGATGTGAACAGTTCGACCACTGCGCGTGGCTGCGCCAGTGCGGATTGACAAAAGGCAATATGACCGAAGGCGACGGCGATGCCGAGAGCCCCAGTCCATCGCGATGTGTCACGGAGAGATTTCATTAAGACTTGCCGCGCTCGAAGTTGGACACATGACAGGTGGACACCTGTATGTGCCGCTCGATGGGGGGCGTAAAACGCACATGCCTGGAACTAAGAAGGCGGCTCTTCTTAAGCCGCCTTCCAATCACCTGCCACTCACTTCGAGGTGAGGCACGACGTCACAGTTGTCGCGGGTTATGCCGCCAGCTGGCGCAGCACGTAATGGAGAATGCCACCGTTACGATAGTATTCCAGCTCATCCAGCGTATCGATGCGGCAAAGCAGTGTTTCCTTATGGATTTTGCCGTCGGCCATCGTGATTTCCGCCACCATCTGCTGGCGGGGCTTGATCTCGCCGGTCAGGCCACGAATCGTCACCTGCTCGCTACCCGTGAGGCCGAGCTTCTTCCACGATGAACCATTCTCGAAGGTCAGCGGCAGCACGCCCATGCCGACCAGATTGGAGCGGTGGATACGCTCGAAGCTCTCGGTGATGACTGCGCGAACGCCGAGCAGACGCGTGCCCTTCGCGGCCCAGTCGCGCGATGAGCCATTGCCGTATTCGGCACCGCCAAAGATCACCAACGGCACCTGCTCGGCCTGATACTTCATCGCGGCATCGAAGATCGACATCGCTTCACCGTCTGGATAGTGCTTGGTCATGCCGCCTTCCGGCACGTTGCCATCGGCGCCCTGCATCATGAAGTTCTTGATGCGGATATTGGCGAAGGTGCCGCGCATCATCACTTCATGATTACCGCGGCGCGTGCCGTATTGATTGAAGTCGGCCGGGCGCACCTGATGCTCGGACAGATACTTGCCGGCGGGCGAGGTGAGTTTGATCGAGCCGGCCGGCGAGATGTGGTCAGTGGTGATCTTGTCGCCGAACAGCGCCAGGATACGCGCGCTGACGATGTCGGTGGTCGGCTCCGGCTCCTTCTTCATGCCTTCGAAGTAGGGCGGGTTCTGCACATAAGTGGAGCCCATGTTCCACTTATAGGTCTCGCTCTCGACCGTCTTGATCTTCTTCCAGTTGGCGTCGCCTTCGAAGACATTGGCATACTTCTTCTTGAAGATCGTCGAGGTGACGTACTTCTTGATGATCGCGTTGACTTCCTGCGAAGTCGGCCAGATGTCCTTGAGGAAAACGGGTTTGCCATCCTTCCCTTCGCCGATCGGCTCCACCGCGAGATTCTTGGTCACCGTGCCGGCGAGGGCATGGGCGACGACCAGCGGCGGCGAGGCGAGGTAGTTCGCCTGCACGTCCGGCGAAACGCGGCCTTCGAAATTGCGGTTGCCCGAGAGTACTGCGGCAGCGACGATGCCGTTATCGTTGATCGTCTTCGAAATCTCTTCCGGCAGCGGGCCGGAATTGCCGATGCAGGTGGTGCAGCCGAAGCCGACGAGATTGAAGCCGACCTTGTCGAGATCGAGCTGCAGGCCGGAATCGGCGAGATAGCCCGCGACGACCTGCGAGCCCGGCGCCAGTGAAGTTTTCACCCACGGCTTGGCTTTCAAGCCCTTGGCGACAGCGTTGCGGGCGAGCAGGCCGGCAGCGACGAGCACGCTCGGATTCGAGGTGTTGGTGCAGGAAGTGATGGCGGCGATGACGACGTCACCATGGCCGAGATCGAAATTCTTGCCTGCGACCGGGAAACGCTCGGCGGCGTTGGGCTTCTTGTATTCATTGGCAAGCGCGTTGGCGAAGCCATCCGCAATGGCCGGCAAAGCGACGCGTCCTTCCGGGCGCTTCGGACCAGCCATCGATGGCACGACATCACCGAGATCGAGCTTCAGCGTTTCGGTGAACACCGGATCCGGCGACTTGGCGGTGCGATAAAGTCCCTGCGCCTTGGAATAGGCCTCGACCAGTGCAACGCGCGCAGCCTTGCGGCCCGATGTCTTGAGATAATCGAGGGTGGCGGCATCGACGGGGAAGAAGCCGCAGGTGGCGCCGTATTCGGGCGCCATATTGCCGATCGTCGCCTTGTCGGCAACCGACATGGCATCGAGACCGGGGCCGTAGAATTCCACGAATTTGCCGACCACGCCCTGCTTGCGCAGCATCTGGGTGACGGTGAGCACGAGGTCGGTGGCGGTGACGCCTTCCTTGAGCGCGCCGGACAGCTTGAAGCCGACCACATCGGGCAGCAGCATCGATTGTGGTTGGCCGAGCATCGCGGCTTCCGCCTCGATGCCGCCGACGCCCCAGCCGAGCACGGCGAGACCATTGACCATGGTGGTGTGCGAGTCGGTGCCGACCAGCGTGTCGGGATAGGCGACCTCGAACGTGCCGGTCTTTCGACCGACCTTCATCTTCTGCTTCTTGGTCCAGACGGTTTGGGACAGATATTCGAGATTGACCTGATGGCAGATGCCGGTGCCGGGCGGCACGACGGAGAAGTTGGAGAAGGCGCTCTGGCCCCACTTCAGAAACTCGTAGCGTTCCTTGTTCTGCTTGTACTCTTCAGCGACGTTCTTGCCGAAGGCCTTGTTGTCACCGAAGAAGTTGACGATCACGCTGTGGTCGATGACGAGATCGACCGGGACCAGCGGGTTGATCTTCTTCGGGTCGCCCTTCAGCGCCTGCATCGCGTTGCGCATGGCGGCGAGATCGACCACCGCGGGGACGCCTGTGAAGTCTTGCATCAGAACGCGGGCGGGGCGGAATGCGATTTCATGCTCGAGCTTGCGCTTCCTGGCCCATTTCGAGAAGGCGAGGATGTCAGCCTTCTTGACCGTGCGGTCGTCTTCGTTGCGCAGCAAGTTCTCGAGCAGGATCTTCATCGAATAGGGCAGCTTCGAGATGCCGGTCAGGCCGTTCTTCTCGGCCTGGGGCAGGCTGTAATAGACATAGGTCTTGGTGCCCACCTTGAGGGTCTTGCGGCACTTGAAACTGTCGAGTGAGGTCATGAGAGAGGGTCCCAATCCAGTTGAAACACCCCGAGCAGGGTGTTGAACACCATCGGTGGAGAAGACCGTTCGGTTGCCGCGCCGATTGTGTGCTGCATCAATTCCCGGCTTATAGAATCTTTCTAGACTTGCTGCCACACCGACAATCGTTTTGCAGCCCTGCGAAATGATGCAACAACGCGTGACTTCTGAACCAAATCAGTAGGCTATGGACATAGTGACGATGCGGCTTGCCGGCCAGGGATTGCGATGCATACGTGCGGGCCGTGAGGTGTTTGCGGGACTCGATTTCGAGGCGAGCGCGGGCGAGGCGGTGGCTGTGGTTGGCGCCAATGGCGCCGGCAAGACATCGCTGCTGCGGCTGATCGCCGGGCTGATCGCGCCGGCGGGCGGCACGATCGCGCTGGAGGGCGGTGACGCCGAGCTGAGTGTGGCCGAGCAGGCCCATTATCTCGGCCATCGCGATGCCCTGAAGCCCGCACTGACCGTGACGGAAAACCTTGGTTTCTGGGCGGAGTTCCTCGGCGGCGTGGCCACCGCGCCGGCCGCGGCGCTGGAAGCCGTCGGTCTCGGCCATGCCATCCATCTGCCGGCCGGTTTCCTCTCCGCCGGCCAGCGCCGACGGCTGTCGATCGCCCGGCTGCTGACCGTCAAGCGTCCGATCTGGCTGCTGGACGAGCCGACCTCGGCATTGGACATGGGCAGCCAGAAGGTGTTTGCCGGGTTGATGACCGCGCATCTGGCTGATGGCGGCCTGATCATGGCGGCGACGCATACGCCTCTCGGGATCGCGGCGCGGGAGTTGCGGATCGGGGGCGTGGCGTGAGCGCTCTCGGTTCTTTGATCCGCCGTGATATTCGCATCGCGCTCCGCGTGGGCGGTGGCGCGCTGATCGGCGTGCTGTTCTTCCTCACCGTCGTGGTGCTGATGCCGTTTGCCATCGGCCCCGATCTCAACCTGCTGGCCCGGCTCGGCCCCGCCATCCTCTGGCTCGGAGCCCTGCTGGCCAGTCTCCTGACGCTCGATCGCCTGTTCATGGCCGATCACGATGACGGTTCGCTGGACCTCATCCTGATGAGCCGCACGCCGCTGGAGCTCACCTGCGCCGCCAAGGCGCTCGCCCATTGGCTGGCGGCCGGCGTGCCACTGGTGGTGGCGACGCCGGTGCTGGGCCTGTTGCTGAATCTCGATGGCTCGGCCACCGCGGCCGTGGCGCTGACGCTGCTGGTCGGCACCCCCGCGCTCACTTTCACGGGCATGATCGGTGCGGCACTCGCCGTGACGCTGCAGCGCGGCGGGCTGTTGCTGGCGGTGCTGGTGCTGCCGCTGTCGATCCCGGTGCTGATTTTCGGCGTCGCGGCGTCGAATGCGGCCATCGTCGAGCAGGGGACGATGTCATTTTCGACACCGTTCTCGATTCTCTGTGCGATTTCGCTGGCAAGCCTGGTGATCGGACCATTTGCCGCTGCCGCAAGCCTGCGTCATGGCATGGATTGACCTCGATCAATCCATGGCAACGAAAAATGAATGAGAATAAGTTGCATTGACCGCGGACTTGTTTGCTATTTTGGCCGCGCCAAGTGGAAGTGCCATGACGCTGACTGAACTCGCCAATCCGACCCGGTTCCTGTCCCTCGCAACGCGCGTTTTGCCGTGGTTGGCGATGCTCACCGCCGTGCTGCTGGTATTCGGCCTGTATCAGGCTGCGCTGGCGCCTGATGACTATCAGCAAGGCGCCACGGTCAAGATCATGTTCATCCATGTGCCCAATGCCTGGCTCGCGATGTTCGTCTGGGGTGTCATGAGCGTGGCCTCGCTGGGCACGCTGGTCTGGCGCCATCCGCTCGCCGATGTCGCGGCCAAGGCCGCCGCGCCGATCGGAGCAGCTTTCACCTTTCTCGCCCTCGTCACCGGCTCGCTATGGGGCCGTCCGATGTGGGGCACCTATTGGGAATGGGACGCCCGGCTCACGTCGGTGCTGATCCTGTTCCTGATGTATCTCGGCCTGATCGCGCTGTGGCGCGCCGTCGAAGATCCGTCGCGCGCCGCGCGGGCTGCAGCCGTGCTGACGCTGGTTGGCGCCATCAATATCCCGATCATCAAGTTCTCGGTGGACTGGTGGAACACGCTGCATCAGCCGGCCTCGGTGATCCGCATGGCGGGCTCGGCGCTCGACAAGTCCTTTCTCACGCCGCTGCTGATCATGGCGGTGGCGTTCTCGCTGCTGTTCATCACGCTGCATCTTGCGGCCATGCGTAACGAAATCCTGCGTCGCCGCCTGCGGTCGCTGCAGATGCTGCAAGCCTCGAAGCCGGTGGCGCTGCCATGATGTCGCTCGGTCCCTACGCCTCCTTCATCATCACGTCCTATGTGCTGGTTGCGGCCGTCGTTCTGCTTCTCATCGTCTGGATCGCCATCGATCACCGCCGCGTCCGCGCTCGCCTGCATGCGCTGGAGCAAGCAGGCGTGGGGCGCCGCTCCGGCCGCGGTGCCACGGATCTGAAATGAGCGACGTGACGACCACAGCTCCGAAGCGCCGTTGGGTGCTGGCTCTGCCGCTGGTGATCTTCGCCGCGCTGGCCGCCTTGTTCTGGTTTCGCCTCGGCGCCGATCCGCAGCGCTTGCCGTCGGCATTGATCGGACGCCAGGCGCCGCAGACCGTCTTGCCCGCGCTGCAGGGACTGAATGAAAAGGGCGTGGCGATTCCCGGTCTCGATCCCGTAGCTTTCATGGGCAAGGTCAGCGTCGTCAATGTGTGGGCGTCGTGGTGCGTGCCCTGTCACGACGAGGCACCGATCCTCACCGAGCTCGGCAAGGATACACGGCTGCAACTGGTCGGAATCAACTACAAGGACAATGCCGATAACGCCCGCCGCTTCCTCGGTCGTTACGGCAATCCGTTCGGCATTGTCGGCGTCGATAGCAATGGCCGCGGCTCGATCGAATGGGGCGTCTATGGCGTGCCCGAGACCTTTGTCGTCGGCCGCGACGGCAAGATCGCCTACAAGCTTGTGGGTGGTATCAATCAGGACAATCTCGGCAAAGTCCTGATGCCCGAGATCGAGAAAGCGCTGAAGGCCGGCAGCTAGCCGAAAGTCGCAGCCTTACTATCAAAATAATTTTCAGCTTTTATCTGCGGTTCATTTTGGCGCCACGGCGCCGCCATGAATGAGCATCTCAATCGGTTTGTTACTTAACTGTCCTGGAGGGACAAACCGATGCGCACTTTCAAACTTGCTACTCTGACTGCTGCCGCTCTCTCGCTTGCCGTGCTCGCCACTGCGCCGTCGATGGCGCAGACGGTTCAGCCTGCCACACCTGCCAGCAAGATGGCGCCGGTTGCCGCGCCGAAGGCTGCAGCGCCGGCTGCAACGACAGGTGCCGCATCGGCGAAGACCGATCTCGTCGATATCAACTCCGCGACGCCCGAGGTGCTGGAAGCGCTGCCGGGCATCGGCAAGGCCTATTCGGCGGCCATCGTCAAAGGCCGGCCGTATAAGGGCAAGGACGAACTGGTGCAGAAGAAGATCGTGCCGGAAAAGACCTATGACGGCATCAAGGATAAGGTGATCGCGAAGCAGAAGAGCTAAGCGATTCATCCCAACGGAAACGCACTGGTGCTTCCCCACCAGTGCGTTTTCTTTTGCGACATCAGCCGTCGAGCACGCAGTCCTTCACGGCATCGCCGAGTGCCGCGAAATCTGCCTTGCGCGGCGATGTCTTGCGAAACGCCAGGCCGATGGTGCGGCCGGGCTGCGGATTTTCGAGCCTCAGGAATTTGACGCGGGTGTCGCGCTGCTCCACATCGGCGGCGATCTGCGGGATCAGCGTCACGCCATAGCCGCTCGCCACCATCTGGATCACGGTGGAGAGCGATGACGCAGCGAAGGCCGTGCCAGCCGCGGTGATGCCGCCACGCGCGGTGGCACAGAAGGCGAGGGCCTGGTCGCGCAGGCAGTGGCCGTCTTCCAGCAAGATCAGACGGCTCTGGTCGATCTCCGATGCCTTGATGCGTTGCTCGATGGGCCGCGCATCATTCGCCGGCACGGCGAGCAGGAACGTGTCGTCGAACAGTTTGAGCGTTTCGATCTCGGTCTCGGCGAGTGGCAGCGCCAGCATCGCCGCATCCAGCGTGCCGCTCTTCACATCATCGATCAGTTGCCGCGTCTGCGTCTCGCGCAGCTCCAGCCGCAATTCCGGAAACTGTTTTTGCAACGCCGGCAAGATTCGCGGCAGCAGATAGGGGGCGAGCGATGGAATGACGCCGAGCGTCAGCCGTCCCGTCAGCACGCCGCCGCGATGCCGCGCGAAATCCACGAGATCGCGCGAGGCCGCCAGGACATCCTCGCCGCGTCGCGCCACTTCGCGGCCGACATCCGTGAGGATGACTTCGCCCGGCCGTCGCTCCACCACCTGCACGCCCAGCGTCCGTTCGAGATCGCGAATCTGCATCGACAGCGCCGGCTGGGTCACGGCGCAGGCTTCGGCGGCGCGGCCGAAATGGCCGTGCTTGGCGAGGGCGGAGAGATAGCGGAGCTGGCGCAGGGTGATCATTCTCAATCAGATAAACTGATCGAGCTCCTAAGACAATTCGACTGGACCTGATCTAAGAAGTCTTCCAATCTGTCGTCACGAAGATCCGCCATGGTAGGCGCTCGCCTGCCGCGAAATTCGTCAGGCAATTGAAAAGATACAGCTTTTGGAAAATTGAGCGGTTTTGACGCGGCGATCGATGTCGCCGCGGCTGCTCCCAGCCAACGGCCGAAGGAGAACGAGATGAACGACAAGAGCGATGGCGCCGGCAAGTGCCCGGTGGTGCATGGTGCCAAGGGCGCCAAGGGTCCGAACAATGCCGGCTGGTGGCCGGAGCATCTCGATATCGGCGTCCTCCACACCAATCATCCCTCGGCGGATCCGATGGGCGATGCCTTCAATTATGCGAAGGAATTCGAGAGCCTCGATCTCGATGCCGTCATCAAGGACCTCACGGCGCTGATGACCGATTCGCAGGACTGGTGGCCGGCGGACTTCGGTCACTATGGCGGGTTGTTCATCCGTATGGCCTGGCACTCGGCCGGCACCTATCGCATCACCGACGGCCGCGGCGGCGCCGGACAGGGCCAGCAGCGCTTCGCGCCGCTGAATTCGTGGCCCGATAACGTCAATCTCGACAAGGCCCGCCGCCTGCTGTGGCCGATCAAGCAGAAATACGGCCGCAAGATCTCCTGGGCCGACCTGATGATCCTGACCGGCAACGTCGCGCTGGAATCCATGGGCTTCAAGACCTTCGGCTTCGCCGGTGGCCGTGCGGACGTGTGGGAGCCGGAAGAGCTTTATTGGGGCCCGGAAGGCACCTGGCTCGGTGACGAGCGCTATAGCGGCGAGCGCCAGCTCTCGGAGCCGCTCGGCGCCGTGCAGATGGGCCTCATCTACGTCAATCCGGAAGGCCCGAACGGCAATCCCGACCCGCTCGCCTCGGCCCGCGACATCCGTGAGACCTTCTTCCGCATGGCGATGAATGACGAAGAGACCGTGGCGCTGATCGCCGGCGGCCACACCTTCGGCAAGACCCATGGCGCCGGCGATCCGTCGCTGGTCGGCGTGGAGCCGGAAGCGGCTGCACTCGAAAACCAGGGCCTCGGCTGGGTCAGCAAGCACGGCACGGGCATCGGCACCGACGCGATCGGTAGCGGTCTCGAAGTGACCTGGACCTCGACGCCCACCAAATGGAGCAACAACTTCTTCTGGAACCTGTTCGGCTATGACTGGGAGCTGATGAAGAGCCCGGGCGGCGCACATCAATGGCGTCCGAAGCATGGCGCCGGTGCCAACAGCGTGCCGGATGCGTTCGACAAGAACAAGCGTCACCAGCCGACGATGCTGACCTCGGATCTCGCGCTGCGTTTCGATCCCGAATACGAAAAGATCTCGCGCCGCTTCTACGAGAACCCGGACGAGTTCGCGGACGCCTTCGCCCGCGCCTGGTTCAAGCTGACCCATCGCGACATGGGTCCATTCGTCCGCTATCGCGGCAAGCAGGTGCCGAAGGAAGAACTGATCTGGCAGGACCGCATCCCGGCCAATGACAATCCGGATCTCGGTGACAAGGACATTGCCGATCTCAAGGCGAAGATCCTCGCTTCCGGCCTGTCGGTGTCGGAGCTGGTATCGGCGGCCTGGGCCTCGGCCTCGTCGTTCCGCGGTTCGGACAAGCGCGGCGGCGCCAATGGCGCGCGTATCCGTCTCGCGCCGCAGAAGGACTGGGAAGTGAACCAGCCGCAGCAACTCGGCAAGGTTCTGGCCAAGCTCGAAGCGATCCAAAAGGAGTACGGCAAGATTTCGCTGGCCGACCTCATCGTGCTGGCCGGCAATGCAGGTATCGAGAAGGCCGCGAAGGACGCCGGCGTCTCGGTCACCGTGCCGTTCGCCGGCGGCCGTGGCGACGCGACCGAAGCGCAGACCGATGTGCAGTCCTTCGCCCCGCTCGAGCCGCGCGCCGATGGTTTCCGCAACTACGTCAACGGCAAGAAGACGCAGTTCATGAAGCTGGAGGAAGCGCTGGTCGATCGTGCGCAGCTGCTGACGCTCACCGCGCCGGAAATGACGGTGCTGGTCGGTGGTCTCCGCGTCCTCGGCGCCAATGCCGGCGACAGCAAGCACGGCGTCTTCACCGAGAAGCCGGGCACGCTGACCAATGACTTCTTCGTCAACCTGCTCGACATGGGCACGGTGTGGGCGCCGAATGGCGAGAGCACCTATGAAGGCCGTGACCGCAACAGCAATGCGGTGAAGTGGACCGCGACCCGCGTCGACCTGATCTTCGGCTCGCACGCGCAGTTGCGTGCCATCGCCGAAGTCTATGGCTCGGGCGATGCCAAGGAGAAGTTCGTGAAGGACTTCGTCAAGGCCTGGACCAAGGTGATGAACGCGGATCGCTTCGATCTCGCGGAGAGGCCAAAGCTGCTGCAGGCTGCTGAATAAGCGGCGATTGCCGGACTAACAATGAGCCCTCGCGACTATGTCGCGGGGGCTTTTTTCTTCCCTCTCCCGCTTGCGGGGGAGGGTGGCGCGAAGCGCCGGGTGGGGGCAGCCACAAGCGATGTCACGTGGGCGCCCCCACCCCGGCCCTCCCCCGCAAGAGCGGGAGAGGGGGCAGCTCTGTCAGTGCTGGCCGCCCGTCTTGCACCCGTCATCGAATCCCCGCAGAACTATCTCCTCCAAAACGGGAGGTCGCCGATGATGAAGCTCTACTGGTCGCCGCGTTCGCGATCGTTCACTGCTCTGTGGCTGATGGAAGAGACCGGCGTTCCCTATGAGCGCGTGCTGATCGACATCCAAAAGGGCACGCAGCGCACGCTGGAATTCCTTGAAGTCAATCCGATGGGCAAGGTGCCGGCGCTGCAGGACGGCGAAGCCACCATGGCGGAAGCGGCCGCGATCTGCACTTATGTGGCCGAGCGCTATCCCGACGCGAAGCTTGCGCCCGATCTCGGCGATTCCCATCGCGCCAAATATCTCTACTGGCTGTTCTTCGCGCCGAGTTGCATCGAGCCGGCGATCGTGCAGATCGCCACCAAGGTGGAGATGAACACGGTTGCCGCCGGTTGGGGCGATGCGCAGCGCGTGTTCGATGTGCTCGAAGCCGCGCTGGAAGAGGGGCCGTGGATTCTCGGTGAACAATTCTCGGCCGCCGACATTGCCATCGGCTCCGGCCTGAATTTTGCGATCCGGCTGTTCAAGATGGTGCCGACGCGCCCGGCCTTCGATCGCTATCTCGATCGCTGCGCCGCGCGACCTGCGTTTCAGCGCGCAGAGGAATTCGCGTCGGGCGAGAAAGAGTAGCTCGCGGTCTCGATCGTCACGACATACTCGTTGTCATCGCCCGGCTTGATGTATGGCCCGGAGACATGGGTAACGGGTGTTCGGAGACATAGGTAACGGTTTTCATGTTGCCTCGTTGCGCAGATCGATGGAAGCGATCTGATGGGCTCCGAAGAAGACACCGAACGCGCCATCGGTGGCGAGCGGCCGGATGGCCAGTAGCTCGCCGCCAAAAGCTTCCGGCATCCGCCAGCGCTTTTTACCAAATCTGAACTGAGCCTTGTGCCGGCTCGCCCGGCGCACGATCGTGCCCTCGTCATAGTCTGGCTCCCGCAATTGGCCTGGCATGGCACGAGTGCTCGGTCGGTAGCGGTTCGCCGGCACGTCGTAGCCGAGCGCTTGGTGCGGCCGCTCGGCATTGTAGACATGCCGCCAGCGGTCGAAAGCCTGCTGCATTTGTTGGGTGGTGCGATAGGTCGCCATCGACAGGACTTCGCTCTTGAGGGTGCGATGGAAGCGTTCGTTCTTGCCCTTGGTCTGCGGGTGATACGGGCGGGCATAGATGACATCGACGCCGAGCTTGAGCAGCCAGACGCGCAGCCGCGTCCACCTGACTTCAGAGCAGGTGCCCCACGGTACGCCGTTATCGACCAGAAACGCCTGCGGCAGGCCGTAGCGCCGGAAGCAGCCGATGAGATGCTGCTGCACCGTATCCTGCCGCTCATTGCTGCAGGCCTGAAGGCACAGCGCATAGCGGGAATGGTCGTCGATCATGGTGAGTGGATGGCACATCCCCTCACCGAGCGGGAAGCGCCCCTTGAAGTCCATCTGCCACAGATCGTTGGGAGCCGGATGCTCGAAGCGCGTGTAGTGCGACGGCTGGTTAGGAGCCGGCACACGGTCGTGCCGTGCCAGCATGGCATGCACCGTCGAGGCGGCCGGCAGGCTTGCTTGCCGATCGTCGAGCCGGCGCCGGATCTTGCGCGCGCCCCAGGCCGGATGCGCATCGCGTATCGCCAGCACAGCGGCTTCGACCTCCAGATCGCTCCGCTTGGGCGAGACATGGGGCCGGCGCGATTGATCCTGTGCCCACCGGGCTTCAGTGGTTTGGGCACGGGCCAGCCATTTATAGCCGGTCTTCGGGCTGATCTGGAAACGGCGGCACAGTTCCCGCCGATTGACGTCCGGCTGCTGAAACAGCCGAACGAACTCCATTCTCTGATCCATGTGTGACACCTCGCGCCAAGGCATGCCGGCCTCCTCAAGCCATCCATGCCGACGATGTGTTACCCATGTCTCCGAACGGGTGTTACCTATCTCTTCGGGCCGTACACTTGACCGGGCGATCCAGTATGCTCTGTCAGAGTGTGGCTACAAATGTGGGTGTCTACTGGATCCCCCGCTTTCGCGGGGATGACAACCGGAACGTGGTGATAGCCAGACCGTTAAGGCCGAAGCCTCACGCATCCAGGCGCTTGAACACCAGCGTCGCATTGGTGCCGCCGAAGCCGAACGAGTTCGACAGCACGGCGCCGAGCTTGGCATTGTCGATGCGCTTGCGTACGATCGGCATGTCGGCAAACACCGGATCGAGTTCGGTGATGTTGGCGCTCTCGCAAATGAAGCCGTTCTGCATCATCAGCAGCGAATAGATCGCTTCCTGCACGCCGGTGGCGCCGAGCGAATGGCCGGTGAGCGCCTTGGTTGCGGAAATCGGCGGAGACTTGTCGCCGACGCCGAACACGTTGCGGATCGCCTGCATTTCCGGCGGATCGCCGGCCGGGGTCGAGGTCGCGTGCGGATTGATGTAGTCGATCTTGATGCCGCCGGTGGTCGCCAACGCCATCTTCATGCAGCGCTCGGCGCCTTCGCCGGATGGCGCGACCATGTCGTAGCCGTCCGAGGTCGCGCCATAGCCGATGATCTCGCCATAGATTTTCGCACCGCGCGCTTTCGCGTGCTCAAGTTCTTCCAGCACCAGCACGCCAGCGCCGCCGGCGATGACGAAACCGTCGCGATTGACGTCATAGGGGCGCGAGGCGGTGGCCGGCGTGTCGTTGTATTTCGACGACATGGCGCCCATGGCGTCGAACAGCACCGACAGCGACCAGTCGAGTTCTTCACAGCCGCCGGCAAACACCACGTCCTGCTTGCCCCACTGGATCATTTCATAGGCGTTGCCGATGCAATGATTCGAGGTCGCACAGGCGGACGAGATCGAATAGTTCACGCCCTTGATCTTGAACCAGGTCGCGAGCGTGGCGGATGCCGTAGACGACATCGCCTTCGGCACGGCAAATGGGCCGACGCGCTTGGGGCCCTTGCTGCGGGTGATATCGGCGGAATCGACGATGGTGCGTGCCGACGGGCCGCCCGAGCCCATGATGATGCCGGTGCGTTCGTCAGAGACTTCAGCGGGCGACAGGCCTGAATCCTGGATCGCCTGCTCCATGGCGATGTGATTCCAGGCGGCGCCTTCGCCGAGGAAACGCATGGCGCGGCGATCGACGACATCAGCTGGATTGATCGTGGGCGCGCCCTGCACCTGCGAGCGGAAGCCAAGCTCCGCATGTTTCTCGGCACGCGTGATGCCAGACTTTGCCTCGTGGAGGCTCGCAAGCACTTCCTGCGTGTTGTTTCCGATGGATGAAACAATGCCCATCCCGGTGACGACAACCCGTCTCATGATCGTCTCGCCCTTTGAACTAACGTTGTTGTGGACTTGGCGGTCTCCCCCTCGGACACCGCCGTGAATCGCAGTGGTTAGATTACGTTCCCGACTGCATTGCGGCGGCGTCCTGCTTGAACAGGCCGACCTTCAAATCCTTTGCCCGATAGATAATCTCGCCATCAGCCGAAAGCGAGCCGTCGGCAATGCCCAGCCACAATTTCGAGCGCATCACGCGCTTGACGTCGATCGTGTAGACGACCTTTTTGACACTGGTCAGAACCTGTCCGGTGAACTTCAGATCGCCGAGGCCGAGCGCGCGGCCGGGGCCGATGCCGCCGGACCAGCCCAGGAAGAAGCCGACCATCTGCCACATGGCGTCGAGGCCAAGGCAGCCGGGCATCACCGGATCGTTCTTGAAGTGGCAGGCGAAGAACCAGAGGTCCGGATTGACGTCCAGCTCGGCCTGAATGAATCCCTTGCCATATTCACCACCGTCTTCAGTGATGGTGGTGATGCGATCGAACATCAGCATCGGGGGCAATGGCAGCTGGGCATTGCCCGGTCCGAACAGCTCGCCGCGGCCGCAAGCCAGCAGGTCTTCGTAGGTGTAGCTGTTCTTTTTGTCCTTGAGCATACCGCGCTTTCTGGGTCCACTGCTGTCTAGCGGCTGACTTTAACCAAGAAAGCCGGTATAGAATTGTTCCAAATTACACGGGAACCTGTCCCGGTGTGGGGCTCTCTATCATACGCCCATGAGGCGGCAAAGCGGCGTATCGCCCGCTTTTAACGGCATATTTGCGCTTCGGCGCTGTGCTGCAATGCACGGTTCCATGCCCAGACCGCGCTAGTTGCGAAAATCTTGCATCTGGAGCCCTCTGTTTTTATATTATTGGGGAATTTCCGAGTAGAATTGCGTGGAAGTGATGGGATTACCGACGTGGATATGAGCGACAGCATTTCGACGATGGACGACGCAACCGCGGTTGCCGAAATCAATCATGGCCGCCAGCCGGCCCTGACTGGTTGCCCGTGGCATGACGTCAACGAGATGCTGCAGTCGGTCGGCCTGCGTCCCACCCGTCAGCGCATGGCGCTGGGTTGGCTGCTGTTCGGCAAGGGCGCGCGCCATCTCACCGCTGAAATGCTGTATGAGGAAGCCACCCTGGCCAAGGTGCCGGTGTCGCTGGCGACCGTCTACAACACCCTGAACCAGCTCACGGATTCGGGCCTGCTCCGCCAGGTCAGCGTCGATGGTACGAAGACCTATTTCGATACAAATGTGACGACCCATCACCACTACTATTTCGAGAACAACCACGAACTGGTCGATATCCCGAACCAGAACCTCGTTCTGACCAAGATGCCGGAAGTCCCCGAGGGCTTCGAAATCAGCCGCATCGATATGGTCGTCCGTTTGCGCAAGAAGCGCTAGGCGCGACTGAGCCCATCATCATCGCATCGTGGCCGGGCATGTCCCGGCCATCTTTGTTTCCGGACCGTTATTTGCTGCGCACGCGCTTTGCAGGCGTCGGTTGCGTCTGAACCGCGGCGGGCATCGTCGCCACGATGGCATGCGCGAGCGCGCGTCCAACGCATTCATAGCCATCGGCAGAACTGTGTAGCCCGTCCCAGCTTGTCAGGGCCGTCACCGATACACCGCCTTCGACCGTGCGCCGCATGAGATTGAAGCGCGAGAACAGCGGCACATTTTCGTGCCGGGCGGCTTCAATGATGCTCTCCTGCATCTTCGTGTAGTTCGATGCCAGAATGACCGGGGCGTATTGCTGGTCCATCAGGATCACATCGGCTCCCGTGGCCTTGAGCTGCCGGATGCCGTCGGTGATCCTGCCGGTGAGGCTGTCGGCGCTGTGCAGCCAGGTGATGTCGTTGGTGCCGATCTGCCAGATCACCAGATCCGGCTTGTGCGCGGCAACGTCCCGCGCAAAGCGGGCGATATTGCCGGGGATCGTATCGGCGTTGCGGCCGCTATTGATGAGTTCGACCGACAGGCCGGGCCTGAGTTGCTGCAACTCTGCCTTCAGCCGTCCGGGATAGGTACGCGTGGCGTCCGATTGCCATAGGCCCAGCGTCGATGACGACCCGATCGCGACGACGCGCAATGGGCCGGCACCGGTCAGTATGGTCGAGGTGCGAGGAAGGGGCGCGGGGTCGGTCAGGCGCTGATCGACCGCCAGACAGGCCTCGACCGGCGACCGTGCGAATGCGGTATGGGGTGCGACAGCGAGAGCGATGGCCAGGAGGCCGGCGCGCATCCGTTCAGTTGACCTTCTCGTCCGCATAGACGCCCCACAAGCGCTGCTGCTCGATCCAGCCGTCGAAGCCGGCGCCGACCACACGGCACCAGCCGTCGCGGCAACGCTTCACTTGCGCCACGACACCCGCCTGCAGCCGCGCAGCGACGGCGCTTTTCGGATTCGGGTCGTCATAGATCGAGGCCAGTTCGTCCTTGTGCTTCATGGTCACCACCGCAGTGCGGCGGCCGGACAGCAGCGAATGATAAACCCAGCCTTCGGCACCTTCGGAATCGCGGACGCGGCGCCAGTTTTCGAATTCGGCGGTGATTTCCACCGGCAGTCCGGAACGGGTATAGACCCAGGACACGTCATTATCCTTGGTCGGGCCGCCGCGAACATTTACATGGTCCGATTTCAAGCTGACATAACGGGGCACGGGAAGCCCGCTGGCACCGAGCGGGACGTCCTTGGCGGCGACGGCCGGATCACTGGCCATGACTATCCCTGCGATCGCCAATGCCGCATACGCACAACGCCCGAACGCCATTACCCCCACCTCAACCCATTCCATCATCACTGCGCCGCACGCGACCGCTGGGTTCTTGTTTCGGCCCGGTCTTCTGATAGAGAGGACCGAGGCCTCAAGACACCCGGCAAGCACCGGTAAGTGTCGGGGAACCCGAGGAAACGTTGAATTCGCGCGGCTGCGGGAGTTTCGAACAACCGGGTTAATGCGGACTGAACGGACCAGCTAAAGCGCGGGTGAGCAGGATATGTCGGTGAAGAAGAAGCCTCTCGTCGTCGTCACCCGCCGCCTGCCGGATTCCATCGAGACGCGGATGCGCGAATTGTTCGACGCGCGCCTCAATGTCGATGATGTGCCGATGACGCAGGAGCAGCTTGCCGAGGCGATCCGCACGGCGGATGTGCTGGTCCCCACCGTCACCGACGAGATCACCAAGGACCTGCTCGACCAGCCCGATTGCAAGGTCAAGCTGATCGCCAATTTCGGCAACGGCGTCGACAATATCGACGTGTCCGCCGCACAGGCGAAGGGCATCACCGTCACCAACACGCCCAAAGTGCTCACCGAAGATACGGCCGACATGACCATGTCGCTGATCCTCGCTGTGCCGCGCCGGCTGATCGAGGGCGCCGCGATCCTCACCGAAAGTCGGGAGGACTGGCAGGGTTGGTCGCCGACCTGGATGCTCGGCAAGCGGCTTGGCGGCAAGCGCCTCGGCATCATCGGCATGGGCCGTATCGGCCAAGCCGTCGCGCGCCGCGCCAAGGCGTTCGGTCTGCAGATCCACTATCACAACCGCAAACCGGTCGCGCCCGTGATCGCCGATGAACTCGGCGCCACTTATTGGGACTCGCTCGACCAGATGCTGGCGCGCATGGACATTATCTCGGTGAACTGCCCGCACACGCCGGCCACGTTCCACCTGCTATCCGCGCGTCGCCTCAAGCTGATCCGCAAGGACGCCTATATCGTCAACACTGCGCGCGGCGAGGTGATCGACGAAGAGACGCTCACCAAGCTGATCGAAAGCGGCGACATCGCCGGCGCCGCACTCGACGTGTTCGAGCACGAGCCTGCGGTCAATCCGAAGCTTGTGCGTCTCGCCAAGGCTGGCAAGGTCGTGCTGCTGCCGCATATGGGCTCGGCGACAGTGGAAGGTCGTGTCGAGATGGGCGAGAAGGTCATCATCAACATTCGCGCCTTCCTCGACGCGCACAAGCCGCCGGATCGCGTGCTGCCGAACATGCTGTAATCTTGTAGCCCGGATGGAGCGAAGCGTAATCCGGGATTCAGAGTATCAGCATATCGCCGGTCCCCGGATTGCGCTGCGCTCCATCCGGGCTACGAACTCTACTTCAACCGAAACATCAGATAGCTCGCCTTGCGGCCCTCGCGGGTCGCCTTGCGGCCGTAGCGCGTCATCGTGTAGTTCGGCCATGGCAGCCGCCAATCATCCGCGCGTTCGGCAAGCCACACGAAGGCCGGCGATCGCGTCACATGCCACAGCGTCCAGGCGACATAGCTCTCGATGTCGCAGACGAAACGAAATTCACCCTTCGGCACCAGCACCCGAACCATTTTTGCAAGCGTGGCGTCCTGCACGAAGCGGCGCTTCCAGTGCTTCTTCTTCGGCCAGGGGTCGGGATGGATCAGGTCGATGCGCTTCAGCGATTGCGCCGGTGCCCAGTCGAGCAGTTCGGCGGCGTCTCCGGCAACGAGGCGGATATTCTTGATATTCTGCGCCTCGATCTGCACCAGGATCTTGGCCATGCCGTTGATATAGGGCTCGCAGCCGATGAAGCCGATATCGGGATGCGCAAGCGCTTCCGCGACGAGGTGCTCGCCACCGCCAAATCCGATCTCGAGGCGGACATCGCGAATATTCGGTTTGAATAGCGTGCACAGATCCGCGGGCGCTGGATGTGCAATGTCCACGGACAGGCGCGGCAGCAATGTCGCCATCAGGTCGGACTGATGGTCGCGCAGCTTGTGGCCCTTGCGGCGTCCGAAGAAGGAGCCCGTATAGCGTCTGGATTCGTCGTCGATGATGTCGTCAGTCGTCATGGCGGGGTGATAGCGCCGAAATGCGTACGGCGCCATCGCGACGATGACGAATACCGACCATGAGAGCGAGAGAATGGAGGGTGGGCAAAAGGCGCGCTTGCGCCGTGCCCACCCTACAAGTCAGCGTGCTTAATTGGCTTCCGTGGCTTCGCGGGCGGCGATTTGCTCGACGAGGTCGACGATGCTGCGGCGGAGCTTGGTATCCGAAATGCGTGTGAAAGCACGGGTCAGTGCGAGGCCTTCAGAAGTCGCAAGGAAGTCGGACACGTAAGTGGGCGATGAGGCCTCGCCGAAGCCGTTTGCGGTTTCGATCGCGCCGGGGCCGCCTTCGAACAGGAACGAGACCGGCACCTGCAGGATTTCTGAAATCTGCTGCAGACGGCTGGCGCCGACGCGATTGGTACCCTTTTCGTACTTCTGCACCTGCTGAAATGTCAGACCAAGCGCTTCACCCAGCTTCTCTTGACTCATGCCCAGCATAATACGGCGCATGCGCACACGGCTGCCGACGTATTTGTCAACAGGATTGGGCGCTTTCGTCGACATCTCAACTACTCCTGGTCACGCATCATGGAAGACGGAGCACGGATACTGTCCGTCAAGAGAGGGTCGGCTTCGTTGCCGATCCAGCGGTATTTTAATAGATTTTCTTGTGTGCGCAAATTTTCCTAAATCGGAAAATTCATGCTGGCGGTATTATAGTCTCAAATACTGACAAACATAGCTAGATGAAAAAGGCATCGAGAACGCATTTTGCGTTCGAGTAAAAGGCGATGCCAGCGCCCTGTAACTATCTAAATACTTGAACTATCAAGCTAGTTGGTAGTCTTGTTGCGTCTGCGGACAACGAAGACGATCGCCAGCGAAATACATATTGCCGCCGGAAGGTCTCCAATCTTCGAATATGGGGTGGGCGAAATCGCCGCAGGCAGGCGCGCATCAAGCACACCCTCCACACCAAGTCCGAGCTCTGCCACCGAGCGGCCCAGCGGATCGATCACGGCGGAGATGCCGGTGTTCGCAGCGCGAACCATTGGCAGGCCTTCTTCGATCGCCCGCATGCGGCTCTGTTGCAGGTGTTGATACGGGCCGGTCGAGATACCGAACCAGCCGTCATTGGTCAGATTGACCATCCAGCCAGGACGATCCTTCTGGATGACGATGTCATCGGGGAAAACAGCTTCGTAGCAGATCAATGGCAGCATGCTTGGAGCGCCGGGAACGTCCATCGCCTTGCGGCGGGCTCCCGGAATAAAGCCGCCATGAACTTTAGTGAGCTGCTGCAGACCGATTTTTTCGAGCAGATTCTGGAATGGCAAGTATTCGCCGAAAGGCACCAGATGCAGCTTGTCATAGACCGACAGGAAGGTGCCGTCGTGATCGATGACGAATATCGAATTATAGGCGCGTGTGACGCGCGTGCCGGGCGGCTGATCCGGCGGGCGCACGGCGCCGGTGATCAGCACGGTGCCTTTCGGGAGCAGGTCGGCAATCTGTGCCATCGCATCGGCTTCGCGCGACAGGAAAAACGGGAAGGCCGATTCCGGCCAGATCAGGATATTGGCGGAGCCGACACCGCTGTTCTCGGGCCCGGTGGAGCGATCGGACAAAGCGAGATATTTGCTCATCACATCCGCTTTGGCGGAATAGTTGAAGCGTTTGTCCTGCGAGATCGCCGGCTGCATGATGCGCAGCTTCACATTGGCGACGAATTGTGTCGGCGTGTTTCCAAGGCGGATGGCGCCATAGACACCCATCGCGATCAGGAGTGACAGTGCAAGTGCTGGCGCCAGCCAAGGGCGCTGGGTACGCGAACGGCCATCGATCAATGCGGCCGGTGACGCGAAGATCGCGATCGCGATGAACGTCATGCCCCACAGCCCGACCAGTGACATGGTCTGCGCCAATGCCAGCGGTTCGGTCAGCGCGTAGCCGAACGCATTCCAGGGAAAGCCGGTGAGCATATGTCCGCGCAGCCATTCGCCGATGGTCAGGCTGGCTGCAAGCGCGAGAATGCGCGACGCATCCCTGGTCCAGAGCAGGCGCGCCAGCGCGAAGCCGAGCGCCGTGTAGAGCGCGAGATAAGCGGGCAGGCCGCAGATCGCGGCCGGCAGCAGCCATGCGAATGTTTCGGCGTCGACGAGGAATGCGTAGCCGATCCAGTACAGCCCCGGCACGAAGTAACCGAAGCCGAACCACCAGCCGGCCATGGCGGCGGCTGGGATGCCGCGCATTTTGCCGGCGGCAGCGCCGTCGATCAGCCAGATGGCGATCGGGAATGTGACGAAGAGGATCGGCCAGGCATTGAACGGCGCCATTGCCAGCGAGGAGAATGCGCCGGCGACGAACGCGATGGCTGCACGCTTCCAGCCCCAGGCAAGAATGATGCTGAGTGCGACGCTGCGCAATTGTTTGGGGATCACGGCGTTCCCGCATTGTCTCCAGAGGGGGCGGATTCGCAGTGTCGGTGGATTGCGAATTGGCGGTATCGTTTGCTGTGCCACGCTTGCGCGGTTCGCGGACGCGCGGAGCAGGGCGCTCCTTGCGCGGACCGATGCGCAACCGCTTGACGCGGCGCGGATCGGCATCGAGCACTTCGATCTCGAATTCGCCGGGACCGGCGATGACTTCGCCGCGCACGGGCAGGCGGCCCACATGGGTGACGATATAGCCGCCCAGCGTCTCGACGTCTTCGCCGTCTTCGCCGGTCTCGAAGTCTTGCCCGATCAGCTTGCGCGCCTCTTCGAGGCTGGTGCGGGCATCGGCTATGAAATAGTCGCCTTGCTTGACGATCGAAGGCGGCTCTTCGCTGTCATGCTCGTCGTCGATCTCGCCGACGATCTGTTCGACGATGTCCTCAATGGAAACGAGGCCGTCGGTGCCGCCATACTCGTCGACCACGAGTGCGAGATGCAAACGCGCGGCCTGCATCTGCGCCAGCAGGTCGATGGCGCGCATCGACGGCGGCACATAGAGCAGCTTGCGGATGATGCCGGCTTCGATGAGGCTCTGTGCGAGATCGACCGCGCGCAGGTCGAGGCCCGCAGGCAGCACCTTCTTGCGCTTGGTCGTCGTCGCGGCTGCGGTAGGCTTGGTTTCCTTGGGCTCCTTGCGAGCCTTGATCGTCATATAGCCGAGCATGTCGCGGATATGGACGATGCCGACGGGATCATCGAGCGTCTCGTTATAGACGACGAGACGCGAATGGCCGGCGCTCTCGAACAGACTCATCAATTCGCCAAGCGAAATGTCCTGCTTCACAGCGATGATATCGGAGCGATGCACCATCACATCTGCGATGCGGCGCTCATTGAGGCCGAGGATGTTGCGCAGCATCGTGCGCTCGATGGTGGTGAAGCCGGTCTCTTCCGGCTCGGACGCGTCGAGCACCACCTGCAGATCGGCGCGCACCGATCCGGTCTTCCATCCAAACAGCGAACGAATCGCGCGCGTCAGCCAGTTCTCGGCAGCGGGGCGGATGACCTCGCCGTCATGGACGACTGCGGGCAGATTGTTCGTATTGTCGTTACTATCGCCCTCCGGCATGTCAGATCACCTCGCCTTGATTGGCATAGGGGTCGGGAATGCCGAGCGTTGCAAGAATCTCGCGCTCCTTCTGCTCCATTTCCTCGGCGTCTTCATTATTCTCGTGGTCATAACCGACGAGATGCAGGAAGCCGTGAATGGCGAGATGGCTGAGATGATTGGCGAATGTCTTCTCTTCGTCGTCTGCCTCGCGGCGTGTCGTCTCGTAAGCGATCGCGATGTCGCCGAGCATCATCGGCATGTCGTCGGGCACGTCGGCGCCTTCCGGCGGCTGCAGAGCGGGGAAGGACAGGACATTGGTGGCCTTGTCCATGCCGCGCCAATTGTTGTTCAGCGTGCGGATACCGGTATCGTCGGTGAGCATGACCGCGAGTTCGGCGTCGGCGGTGTCATCCTCGACCATGCCAGATGCAGCCTCGATGGCGCGATGAATAATCGCGTCGGCCTCAGGTTCGGCTGACCAGCAATCGGCGACGACGAGAACTTCGGTCGCGGGTGGGATATGGGTCGTCATGGGGTAATAGTTTTTCTCATCGACGGACCCTATCGCAGATCCGCCGTTCCTTCTGGTGTTTTGTACTACAGTCCTAGTTGGCAGCGACGCACGACCACCTCTCCCCGGTGGGGAGAGGTGGTCGTGCTCAAGCGGATGGTTTGGCGTTTTCGGCTCACGGCTTGTCCTTGACCGCCGTCAAAGGCTTCGGCGCTGCTTTCTCATAGGCCGCGACGATGCGGCCCACCAGTTCATGGCGAACCACGTCTTCACCCTTGAACTGCACCTGCGCGATGCCGGGCACGCCGTCGAGCAGCTTCACGGCCTCGGCAAGGCCGGAGACCTGTCCGTTCGGCAAGTCGACCTGCGACGGGTCGCCTGTGATGATCATGCGGCTGTTCTCACCGAGGCGCGTCAAGAACATCTTCATCTGCATGGATGTGGTGTTCTGCGCTTCGTCGAGAATGATCGCGGCATTGGTCAGCGTCCGGCCGCGCATGAAAGCGAGCGGCGCGATTTCGATTTCGTTGGCGGCAAGCGCGCGCTCGACGACGCGGGCATCCATCAGGTCATACAGCGCGTCATAGATCGGGCGCAGATACGGATCGACCTTTTCCTTGAGATCGCCGGGCAGGAAGCCGAGGCGTTCGCCCGCTTCCACGGCAGGGCGCGACAGGATGATGCGATCGACTTCCTTGCGCTCGAACAGCATGCAGGCATGCGCCACGGCCAGCCAGGTCTTGCCCGTGCCGGCGGGGCCGACGCCGAACACGAGTTCGTGGCTCTTCAATGCGCGGATATAGGAGTCCTGAGCAGCTGTGCGTGCGCGCACCGGGCGCTTGCGCAGATTGACGGCTTCGAAATTCGAGATCGGCTTCGACGGGTTTTTGGGGTCGAATGGAAACAGCGAGCCTTGTGCGAGCGTGGCGCGGATGGCGCCTTCGACATCGCCTTGCGCCAGCTCGATGCCCTGCGCGGCCTGCGTATAGAGCATTTCAAGCACCCGGCGGCCGGCGTCGCAGGCGTCGCGCGTTCCGGTGAGGGTGATGTGATTGCCGCGGCTATCGACGACGACGTTCAGTCGTCGTTCCACCAGCGCGAGGTTCTGGCCGTAAGGGCCGACCAATGCGGAGGCCGCACGGTTGTCGTCGAAGTCGATGACGACTTGCGTCTCGGCTGACGCGGTGAAGTCCATTTTGCGAGCAGCGAGCGTAGACGAATCCGATGCACTCTTTGCCAAGAATTCAGGCTCCCGTGGCGGTGAGAACAGGCTGCGATAACTCAGACGATGAAAGGGGTGGATGCGTGGCTGTGGCCAGCGTGCCGATCAGGCTGTAGCGCTCGAGGCTTTCGACCTGGACCGGAAGGATCTTGCCGATGATGTCCTCGGAGGCCATCACATGGGCTGGCTGCAGGAAAGCCGTGCGGCCGACGATCTGGCCGGGATTGCGGGCGGCACGCTCGAACAGCACATCGACGGTCTTGCCGACGGCAGCCTTGTTGAAGGCCGCTTGCTGGCTGTCGATCAGGGTCTGTAGCCGCGTCAGTCGCTCGTCCATGTCGGCCTGTGACACCGTCTCCTGCAACTCCGCAGCCGGCGTGCCCGGTCGCGGCGAATACTTGAACGAATACGCGCCAGCGTAACCGATTTGTGTGACGAGTGCGAGTGTGTCGGCAAAGTCCTGTTCCGTCTCGCCGGGGAAGCCGACGATGAAATCCGACGTAAAAGCAATATCTTGCCGCGCGGACCGGAAACGCTCGATGACCCGGCGATAGTCGGCCGCCGTATGTTTTCTGTTCATGGCCGCGAGAATCCGGTCCGAACCGGACTGCACGGGCAAATGCACGAAGGGCATCAGCTGCGGCAAATCGCGATGCGCTGCGATCAGCGTGTCCTCGACATCGCGGGGATGGCTGGTGGAATAGCGGATGCGGGCGATGCCGGGGATCTCGGCGAGGCGGAAGATCAGTTGGCCCAGCGCCCATGGCCGGCCGTCCGGGCCTTCGCCGTGATAGCCGTTGACGTTCTGGCCGATCAGCGTGATCTCGCGGACGCCATTGTCAGCAAGGCGCTCGGTATCCTCGATGATCTTCGCCACCGGGCGCGACACTTCGGCGCCGCGGGTATAGGGCACCACACAGAAGGTGCAGAACTTGTCGCAGCCTTCCTGCACCGTCACGAAGGCCGAGATGCCGCGGGCGCGAATCGCGGCCGGTTTCGGCGCCGGGAGGAAGCCGAACTTGTCCTCGACCGGGAAATCCGTATCTAGCGCGCGCTCGCCGTCGCGTGCCTTGGCGAGCAGCTGCGGCAGGTTGTGATAGCTCTGCGGGCCGACCACGACATCGACCACCGGGGCACGACGGATGATCTCGTCGCCCTCGGCCTGGGCGACGCAGCCGGCCACCACGACATTCATCTGCTTGCCGTGCTGGGCGGCTTCGGCCTTGGCGAGGCGCAGCTTGCCGAGTTCGGAATAGACCTTCTCGGACGCCTTTTCGCGGATGTGGCAGGTGTTCAGGATCACCAGATCCGCATCGTCGGCATTGGCTGTCTCGACGAAACCTTCAGGCGCCAGCGTGTCCACCATGCGCTGGGCATCGTAGACATTCATCTGGCAGCCGAAGGATTTGATGTGCAGCTTGCGCGGCGCGGTGGTCATGGAACCCAAACTGTAAGAAAAAGCGCGTCACGCGCGCGCAGCGTTCAATTATAGGCTCGCGCCCGATAAATCCAGCGTCAGCGGCAAAATATAATCGTTACAACGAGTTACGCCGGATCGAAGGCGCGTGCGCCGGGCGCGCCGGCCTCGATCAGCGCCGGAAGTTGCCGCATGTCGCAAAACACCAGATGGGCTCCGGTGGCCTGTAGGGCCCC
This sequence comes from Tardiphaga alba, assembly GCF_018279705.1. Classification (NCBI taxonomy): domain Bacteria; kingdom Pseudomonadati; phylum Pseudomonadota; class Alphaproteobacteria; order Hyphomicrobiales; family Nitrobacteraceae; genus Tardiphaga; species Tardiphaga alba. Next base: position 49,865 of record NZ_CP036498.1, on the reverse strand, counting down.
TGCGGTCGACGGCCCGCAATGGGCTCCGCCATGGAAGCCAAACACTGTCATGCCCGCTGCCACGGCCCCTGAGACCCCATGGATGCTGTCCTCGATCACCACGCAGCGCGCGGGATCGACGCCCATCTGGGCGGCGGCAAACAGGAACAGGTCCGGCGCCGGCTTGCCGCGCTCGACCTGCAAGGCCGAATACAGATGCTCGCCGAAGTGATGGATAAGCTTGGTGGTGGTGAGGCTCGAGCGAATCCGCGTCGGCGTCCCCGATGAGGCCACGCATTTCTGCTGCGTGAGGCCCGCCAGGACATCGTCGATTCCGGGCACCGGCTGCAGTTGCTCGCCGAACACCCGATCGATGGTGGATCGCAGCGAGTCCGTATATTCGTCCGGCAGCACGCGCCCCATTTCGGATTCGACTTGCGCCCGCGCTTCGCGCGCCGAACGGCCCAGGAAGCGCTCATGCACCTGCGCGGCGGTAATGGCATAGCCGTAGGCCGTGAGCACATCTGCATGCACAACGCAGGCTAGCGCCTCACTATCGACGAGCACGCCGTCGCAGTCGAAAATGACGAGATCGAAGCTCACTGCTTGGACTTGTCCTCATCGAGCGGTACGCAATACAGCTCGAGCCGATGATCGACGAGCTTATAGCCAAGCTTGGCCGCGACTTCCGCCTGCAGCGCTTCGATGGCTTCCGACGTGAACTCGATCACCGTTCCATCGCGCAAATTGATCAGATGGTCGTGATGCGTATCGCGCATCGTCTCGTAGCGTGCGCGGCCTTCGCGGAAATCATGACGCTCGATGATACCCGCATCCTCAAACAGTTTGACGGTGCGATACACTGTCGAGATCGAGATCTTGTCATCGATGGCAACGCAGCGGCGATAGAGCTCTTCCACATCGGGATGATCGTCGGCTTCCGCCAGCACGCGCGCGATCACGCGGCGCTGTTCGGTCATGCGCATGCCTGTCGCAGCGCAGCGCGATTCAATGCTGTTCACTTTGGAAGATGTCGATTTCAAAATAGTCATAGCTCTGTTCTCGCAGTGGCTTCTTTTGCCACTGGCGCGGCGTCAGGACAAGTCGCGACGCATGATCAGGGCGTTCAATTCGGCGCCGTTGGCTTCCTTGTAATAGCGCTCGCGCTGGCCGACCACGGCAAAGCCGGTGCGATCATAGAGCCGCCGCGCCGGCATGTTGTTTTCCTCCACTTCGAGGAACACGGTGCGCACGCCGCGTCCGGCGAGATGGCCAAGATGGATGAGGAACAGGTCGCGTGACAGGCCACGGCCACGTTGGTCAGGCGATACCGCAACGGACAGGATTTCCGCTTCATCCGCGGCGATGCGCGATGCGGCAAAGCCGACAATGCTGCGGCCCTGTCGCAGCCGATGGATCAGCGTGTTGGGCTCGCGCAGCATCTGCTCGAATTCACCGTCGCCCCAGCCGCGATGAAACGATGCGGCGTGCAGTCGCGCCAGTTGCGCCGCGTCCTTTGGCGTTGCGGCTTCGACCACGGCGGGCGCAGTGCGGAAGAACGGGAACCAGGACGGCAGCGTCATGATGCCGGCTGCGTCTGATCGAGCGCACCCATCAAGCTCGATTGCGGTTTGGCGTCGGGCGCGCGCAGATAGAACGGCCGCGCCAGGGCCGTCTGTGGATCGACGGCGGCGCCGAGCCAAGCGACCCAGGATATCTCCGGTGCGGGTTGCTGATCCACCGCTACCGGCGCAGTCGCATCGGCGGGCCAGTGCGCCGCCAACATCTCCGCGGCGTTACCCACCAGATGCGGCGCTCCGAAGCGTGCCGCATCGATCGCATCGTCGATCGGGATGACGCAAGGGCGCTGTAGTGACGTGCCGTTTCCGCTCACCGCCTGGAAGTACACATGGTCGTGGCGTGCATCGATTGCAGCCATGACCGGCGCGTCGCCGTTCTGAGTGACGACGGGAGCCGCATAGGCCGCCAATGTCGTCACGCCGACCACGGGCTTGCCCGCCGCGAGGCCGATGCCGCGCCCGGCGGAGAGGCCGACGCGCAGACCGGTGAAGCTGCCCGGGCCTGTGGTGACCGCGATCCGGTCGAGTTCGGGGAAGCCGATACCGGATAGCTGCATCACGCGCGCCAGCAGCGGCATCAGCGCCTCGGCATGGCCGCGCTTCATCGGTTGCGATTCGTGCGCGATCAATTGTCCGCTGCGGGTGTCGAGAACACCGGCGGCACAGGCGTCGAGGGCGGTATCGATTGCGAGAATCAGCATGTCGTAGGCGTTCCGTCGAGCCGGGAAGGATACCCGGTTGTGTACCTATAGTATTCGAATGCGGGTAAGGCCATGCCGCATTCACCTGCGGCGAGCAATCCGGGGATGCCGGAGTCACTCAACTATAATATTTATCTTTACCGGCAAGGCATAAAGAAGTGCCGGAATGACAAGGCCAATTTCGATTCTGCGCGCGTGCGGGCCAGCTTGTCGCTGGCAATCCCGGTTCCAATTTAATCAATTTTTTGGACATCGATGACAGAAGGATACCAGCAGGCGCAAAGGTGTTCGACTCACCTTTGTCAGTCGGTCTGGTTGTGCATTTGACTAAACGATTTCCCGGGAAGCCATAAACAGAAAGTCTTTTCGATGTTGCAGTGGTTGACGAATCCAGCTGCGCGGAATGCGCTCGCCGAAACGAAGGCGATCAACAAGTCTTTCGCGCTGATCGAGTTCAACCTCGATGGAACGATCATCACCGCAAACGAGAATTTCCTGACGACGATGGGCTACACGCTTGCCGAAGTCGTGGGCAAGCATCACAGCATGTTCGTGATGCCTGGCAGCCGCAACAGCGCTGCGTATCGTGACTTCTGGGCAGTGTTGAATCGCGGTGTCTATCAAGCCGGTGAATTCAAGCGCCTGGGCAAAGGCGATCGCGAAGTCTGGATTCAGGGATCGTATAATCCGATCCTCGACGACAGCGGCAACGCTGTCAAAGTCGTCAAGTTCTGCAGCGATGTCACAGCGCAGAAGGTTCGCAGCCTGGAAGATCGCGGCAAGATTGCAGCCATCGAGCGCTCGCAGGCGATCATCGAATTCAAGATGGATGGCACGATCGTTTCGGCCAACCAGCTCTTTCTCGACACGCTGGGTTACTCGCTGGACGAAATACGCGGCAAGCATCACAGCATGTTTGTGACGCCGGCAGATCGTAACAGCGCTGCCTATGCCGAATTCTGGGCAAGCTTGAAGCGCGGCGAATATCAGGCCGCGGAATACAAGCGGGTCGGCAAAGGCGGCAAGGAAGTCTGGATTCTCGCGACCTATAATCCGATCTTCGATGAGGATGGCCAGCCGTTGAAGGTCATCAAATTCGCCTCCGATGTCACCGAGCAGAAGTTGCGCACAGCGAATTTCTCGGCGCAGATCGAGGCAATCGGCAAATCGCAGGCGGTGATCGAATTCAATCTCGATGGCATCGTTCTCAATGCCAACCAGAATTTCCTGAGCGTCATGGGATACGCTCTCTCGGAGATTCAGGGCAAACATCACAGCATGTTCGTCAGCGCCGAAGAACGCGGCAGTAGCGCCTATGCGACGTTCTGGGCGGCGCTGCAGCGTGGTGAGTATCAGGCCGCGGAGTATCAGCGCGTCGGCAAGAACGGCAAGCAGGTCTGGATCCAGGCGTCCTACAATCCGATTCTGGATTTGAACGGTAAACCCTACAAGGTTGTGAAATACGCGTCCGACGTCTCGGCACAGGTCATTGCTCGGATGAAGAGCGAGCGCGTGCGTGGGATGATGGAGTCGGTCGCTGCCGGTGCCGAAGAACTTAATGCCTCGGTGCGCGAGATTTCCGAAGCCATGACGAAGTCACGGGAGACGGCGATGTCAGCCGTCGGCAAGGTCGAGGTTGCGGACGGTCAGGCGCAGCGACTCGCTGCGGCAGCGCAGGCGATGAGCGGCATTGTCGAGCTGATCGGCAACATCACCGGCCAGATCAATCTGCTGGCGCTGAATGCCACGATCGAATCGGCCCGTGCGGGCGAGGCTGGTCGCGGCTTCGCCGTGGTCGCGTCCGAGGTGAAGAATCTCGCGACGCAGGCCAAGCAGGCGACGGATCGGATCTCCAGCGAAATCGGCAGCCTGAACGGTATTTCAGGCGATGTCGTCGATGCGCTGAACGCGATTAAGAGCGAAATTCAGCATGTCAGCGAGTATGTGACGGCGACGGCTGCTGCGGTGGAAGAGCAGAGCGTGGTGACGAACGAGATGTCGTCAAGCATGCAACGTGCGGCGGAAGAAGCTGCGAGCATCGGAAGGTAGTTGTTCTTTCTAACCTCTCCCCGTTCTTTACGGGGAGAGGTCGCCGCGTCTTCGCGGCGGGTGAGGGGCATGGCACGCAAGCTGCTGCATACACCGCTCTCTCGGATCGGAATTCTCACGACCCGATAGTATTTCGCATATGGAGAGGCCGTGCCCGGCCCCTCATCCGGCCACGCTTCGCGTGGCCACCTTCTCCCGCGCATGCGGGGAGAAGGAAGATCACATCGGCCGCACTTCCTGCACTTCCGGCACAAAATGCTTCAGCAGGTTCTGGATGCCATGCTGCAGTGTGGCGGTCGATGAGGGGCAGCCCGAGCAGGCGCCCTTCATGGCGAGATAGACGATGCCGTCCTTGAAGCCGCGGAAGGTGATGTCGCCGCCGTCATTGGCGACAGCCGGGCGCACGCGGGTCTCGATCAGGTCCTTGATGACATCCACGGTCTCGGCGTCGTTCTCGTCGAAGAACTCGTCTTCGTCATCGATATCGCCCGCCGGAGCGCTGCCATCGGCGAGCAGCGGCGCGCCGGACATGTAGTGTTCCATGATGGCGCCGAGGATCGCCGGCTTGAGGTGCTGCCAGTCGCTGTCGTCCTTGGTGACGGTGACGAAATCGGCGCCGTAGAAGACGCCGGTGACGCCCTTCACGGCGAAGAGCTTTTCGGCCAGCGGCGAGCGCGAGGCTGCGTCGGCGGTCGTGAATTCCATGGTCCCGCTGGTCAGCACATCCCGACCAGGGATGAATTTCAGCGTGGCGGGATTGGGGGTCGCTTCGGTCTGGATGAACATCGGTCTCTCCTGCGTCGCCGGTTCAAGGCCGGCGCGTGGGGTTGTGCCTAGCAGATGGCGATGAAAAAGGCACGAATCAAGGTTTCTAACCTCTCCCCGCTCTTTTGCGGGGAGAGATCAACCGGCGCAGCCGGGTGGGTGAGGGGCATGGCACATAAGAATCCGGTAGCGCAGGTGTTTCGGATCGGATCCGTGCGATCCGTGAGGTCTTGGCTGGGCAACCTGTGTGCCCCGCCCCTCATCCGACCGCGCTTCACGCGGCCACCTTCTCCCCGCGCAAGATGCGGGGGAAGGAAATCACGACAGCCCGTCGATATCCTGATCCGTCAGGCTTCCCGGCACCACGACCACCGGCACCGGGAATGTCCCGACCAGCTTCGCCATCATGGTGACAATGGGACCCGGTCCCTCGGCGCCCGCGGAAGCCGCCAGCACCAGCATGGAAATATCGACATCCTTGTCGATCACATCGAGAATCTGCTCGGTCGGCTCGCCCTCGCGGATCACGCGTTCAGGCGTGATCGCAGCGAGGCCATTGGCGCGGCCGGACGCGCGGTCCAGCGCCGCATTGGCGCCTTCCTCGGCTTCGGCACGCATGACTTCGGCGACGCCAAGCCATTGCTGGTTGCGATCTTCCGTCTCGATCACGCGCAGCATCACCACGCCGCCGCCGACACGCACGGCCCAACGCGCGGCGTAATACACCGCGCGATCCCATTCCTCGCTGTCATCGACGACCACGAGGCATTTCGGCTTGTGGCCGGTTTCATAACTACGTCGCTGAGTGCTCATGCATGTCCCGATGCTAGCTCTTCACCTCATGCTGCCACGGCGCATGCGCGTTCGACAAGCCGCTCGCAAGCGTGAGCTTGCGTCGCGACGATTGTGGCGAAGACGTGGAGAGAGCTGGATTCCGCCGCGATTACCGTTTGCGCACAAATCCCATGATGTCCTTGACGGACGTCATGGTTTCATCGGCAATCGCACGTGCACGGTCGCTGCCATCGGCGAGCACCGCATCGACATAAGCGTGATCCGCAGACAGCTTCTTCATCTCATTCGCGATCGGTGACAGCTTTTCCACGGCGAGATCGACGAGATTCGCCTTGAAACCGGAGAACTGCGCACCACCGAATTCGCTGAGAATATCGGCTTTGGCGCGGCCCGACAGCGCCGCATAGATGCCGACGAGATTGTCGGCTTCCGGACGCGGCTCCAGACCCTTTTCTTCCGATGGCAACGGTTCCGGGTCGGTCTTCGCCTTGCGAATCTTCTGCGCAATCGAATCCGCGTCATCGGTGAGGTTGATGCGCGAATAGTCCGACGGATCGGACTTCGACATCTTCTTGGTGCCGTCGCGAAGGCTCATCACGCGCGTCGCCGGGCCGGTGATCACAGGCTCGGGCTGCGGGAAGTACGGGCCGACATGGCCCTGCTTCGCGATTGATTCAGCAAAGTCATTGTTGAACTTCTGCGCGATATCGCGCGCGAGTTCGAGATGCTGCTTCTGGTCCTCGCCCACCGGCACATGGGTGGCGCGATACAGCAGGATGTCGGCGGCCATCAGCACGGGATAGTCGTAGAGACCCACGGACGCGTTTTCGCGGTCCTTGCCGGCCTTTTCCTTGAACTGGGTCATGCGGTTCAGCCAGCCGAGGCGGGCGACGCAGTTGAATACCCAGGCGAGTTCGGCGTGTCCCGCGACCTGGCTCTGGTTGAAAATGATCTGCTTCTTCGGGTCGATGCCCGAAGCGATGAAGGCCGCAGTGACTTCACGGGTGCAGCGGCGCAGCTCGTCCGGGCCGCCCCAGACGGACGGCGCCACGGTGACGGCATGCAGGTCCACGACGCAATACAGGCAGCTATACTGCTCCTGCAATTTGACGAAGTTGACGATGGCGCCGAGATAGTTGCCGAGATGCAGGTTGCCGGTGGGCTGGACGCCCGAGAACACGCGCTGGGTGAAAGCCTGCTGGGTGGATGCCAGTGGAGCAGATGACATAGCCTAGTTCCTTCTAGGCCCGTGGTGGAGTGCGGGCCGCGGCGTCCCTTGCCACAGGCGCCGGGCGGCGTCCATGACCAATGTCGTGAAGTCAGGTGGGCTTCCTGAGCGCCGCGCGAATATCCCGCCAGCGTAGGGCGCCAGTGAGCACCAGCGGTACGGCATAGATCGCCAACCCGCAGGCGATTTGCAGGAATAGCAGGACCGACTGCGCGAGTTTGTGATCAGCGCCCGGCATATAGCGCGTCAGCAGCCACAGCAGCCCGCCCATGATGATCGCGGCCAGTGCGAATATCGGGAGCCTGCGCCTTGCATCCGCATCGATCGCCCAGCCAAACGATCGTCCACCGTGGATCACCAGCACGATTGCGCTGCTCCAGGCCGCCAGCGCGATCGCCGCAGCGATGCCGCTCGGGCCGAAGGATGCGCCAAGCCCATAGGCCGCAACGATCGCCACGATCAAGCCGACCAGCGTCGCTATCAGCGGCGTATGCGTATTCTCCCGCGCAAAGAAGGCCGGTGACAGCGTCTTGATCAGCACATGCGCCGGCAGCGCCAGCGCGAGCCAGGTCATTGCCTGCGCAGTGGCCGCCGTATCGCTCGCAGTGAAAGCGCCGTGTTCGAACAACAGTCGCACGATGGGCGTGCTCAATACGATCAATCCCAATGTCGCTGGCAATGTCAGTCCGATTGCCAGCTCGATCCCGCGCGACTGCGCATGGGTCATCAGCGCGTGATCATTGTCACGCGCGGCGCGCGTCAGTTCGGGGATCAGCACCGTGCCCATTGCGGTGCCGACGATGCCGAGTGGCAATTCGATCAGGCGGTTTGCAAAGTAGAGCCATGATACGGCTGATGGCAGCGATGATGCGATGATCGCGCCGCCGACGATGAGAAGCTGCGGGCCGGAGCTCGCGACCATGCCCGGCAGCGCCTTGCGGAAAAAGGCGCGCATGTCGGCATCGAGCGACAGCCGCAAGGGCGATGCCAGTTTGCTGCCGGATTGCCGCAGGATCAGCATCGACAGTTGCAGCAGGCCGGCGACGCCGACCGTGGCCGCCATGACCATAGCGGCAGTGGCGGCCTGCTGCGGCCATGCCAGCAGGAGCGCCATCACGGCGATCAGCGCGGCATTGAACAGCAGCGGGGAAAAAGCCGTCAGCGCGAAGCGATGTTGCGCGTTGTAAAGACCCATCATCACCGTGACGGGGCCGGCGAAAGCGAGATAGGGCAACATCAGCCGGGCATTGTCGGTGGCGAGTTGCAGCGTGGGGGCGCCGACAAAGCCGGGCGCCACAATCGCAATGACCTGAGGCATGGCCAGGCCGATCAGCAGTGCGGCGATGATCACGGCGGCGCTCACGGTGCAGAGAATGCGGCCGGCGAAGGCGGCGGCTGCTTCGGGGCCGTCCACGGCATGGATGCGCGCCCAGGCGGGTATCAGCGCGGCGTTCAGCGCACCTTCCGTCAGCAATCGCCGGATCACATTGACGAGCTGAAACGCCACCAGAAACGCATCCGCGACGGCGCCCGCACCCAGCAGCGCCGCGACCATGGCATCGCGCGCAAAGCCGAGCAGGCGCGAGGCCAGGGTGCCCGTGGAAACCATCAAAATGGAGCGGATCATGGAACCGTCACGGAGGAGGCATCCTTGCTGGCGCCGGGCGGGGTGTGATAGTCGCAGCCATCAGGCCGCAACGGGATGAGTTGAAAACCATTCGCCCCGCCCCGCAATCGCCGCAACGGGATATTCTTAATGACTTCAGCGAAATACGACGTGCTTGCGATCGGCAATGCGATCTTCGACGTGCTGGTGCAGACCGACGACAAGTTTCTTGCCGACCACGGCATGGCCAAAGGCGGCATGGCGCTGATCGACGAAGCCCGCGCCAAGGCGATCTATGAGGCGATGGGCCCGGCAACGGAGATGTCCGGCGGCTCCGCGGCCAACACCATTGTCGGTCTCGCCAGCCTCGGCGCCAATGTCGCCTATGTCGGCAAGGTGAAAGACGACCAGATCGGCAAGCTCTACACCCACGACATCCGCTCGGCCGGCGTTGCCTATGAAACCGCGCCCGCCGCGGCCGGGCCGGCCACGGGCTGTTCGTACATTTTGGTGACGCCCGATGGCGAGCGCACCATGAATACCTATCTCGGCGCCGCACAGGATCTCGGTCCCGAGGATATCGACGTCGCCGCCATCGCCGCCTCGCATTATGTCTATCTTGAAGGCTATCTGTGGGATCCGTCGAGCGCCAAGGAAGCTTTCATCAAGGCCTCGAAGATCGCCCATGATGCCGGCCGCAAGGTCGCGCTGACGCTGTCGGATGCGTTCTGCGTCGGCCGCTATCGCGATGAATTCCTCGACCTGATGCGCACCGGCACCGTGGATATCATCTTTGCGAATGAATCCGAGCTGGGCTCGCTGTATCAGACCGAAGATTTCGACAAGGCCGTTGCCGAACTCGGCAAGGATGTGAAGCTCGGCGTCGTGACGCGCAGCGAGAAGGGCTGCGTGGTGGTGTCGGGCAGCGACATCGTTGCAGTGCCTGCGCACAAGATCGAGAAGCTGGTGGACACCACCGGTGCTGGCGATCTGTTCGCGGCCGGCTTCCTGTTCGGACTCGTGCGCAATGCCGGCTATGAGAATGCCGGCAAGCTCGGCGCAATGGCGGCAGCGGAAGTGATCCAGCATATCGGCGCACGCCCACAGGTGTCGCTGAAGGAGCTGGCGCAGAAGAACGGCCTGCCGGTTTAAGCGGAACGCGGAGGCCTATGATCTCCCTCCCCCAAGCCGTGAAGCGGCGCAGCGGGGAGGGAGAAGATCACGCCGCCCTCTCTCCCAGCCCCGCATAAACCGCCCGCTCGAAATCCGAGAACACTTTCAGGCAGGTCGGATCCGCAAAGGGCAGCACCTGCATCAGGATCACGCCGGTGACGTTGCGGATCGGGTCGATCCAGTAATAGGTGTTGGCGAGTCCGGCCCAGGCGAGACTGCCGGCGCTGCGGCCTTCCGGGGTCGGCGCCATGTTGATCACGAAACTCAGGCCATGCTTCTTGTCGATGCCGGGGCAGAGTTCGGCGTCGTTGGTGACGGCCGGGATGGCCGATCGCATCGGCGTGACATGCAAATCGCCGATATGATTCTCGCTCATCAGCGCGACGGTCTCGGGCTTCAGCAAACGATGGCCGCGACCGACGCCCTTGTTGAGGATCATTTGCGTAAACTTGATATAATCGGGCACGGTGCCATAGAGACCGCCACCGCCGGCGAAGAATTCCGGGTCCTGCTTGATCTCGAAATCGATCGGCGTGAGCGTTCCGTCGGGACTGCGACGATGAACGCGAACCAGGCGTTCACGCTGCGATGGGCCGATCCGGAACGCGGTGTCTGACATGCCGAGCGGATCGAGAATGTGTTCGCGAAAATAGGCGTCGAGCGCCTGGCCGCTGGCGGCTTCCACGGCCTTGCCGACGAAATCGATATTGGTGCCATACTCCCAGCGAGTGCCGGGATCGGTCATGATCGGTATCTGCATCGCGGCATTGAGCCCGGTGCGGAAAACTGGAATGCCGGTTTTTTGCAGGTAGCGCCCCATATCGGCATTCATCATGTCGTAGCAAAAGCCGGCCGTGTGGGTCAGCAGCTGTCGCAGCGTGATGGGGCGGCGTGCCGGGCGCAATTGCGGAGCGCCATCGTTGTCGAAGCCTTCAAGCACCTGAATGGACCCGAGATCCGGAAGCACCGCGCCGATCGGGTCATCCAGCGACAATTTACCTTGTTCGACCAGTTGCATCGCAGCCGTGGCGGTGATCGCCTTGGTCATCGATGCGATCCAGAACACGCTGTCCGTCGTCATGGGCGTGCCATTGTCGAGGCTGCGTTTACCAAATGCGCTCTGGTGAATGATCTCATCCCCGGTGGCGGCCATAACGACAGCTCCCGGAACAGCGCCGCTGTCGCAGGCGTGCTGAATGATCCTGTCGATGTCGCTGCTGGTCCGCATTGAGATCCTCCCCCGCTTTTGCAGCATGCTACCGGGTTTTGCGTGCGTTCTGGAAGGGCTTGGTCTCGCGGATGTGATGGCGTTGAGCTGGCGAGGTGGCAGGCGCGAGCCCATCTGTCTGTTGTGACCATCCTGCGATTGTCGCAGGAACAAATCCGCCACGGATATGTTCAAAAATCACCGTGAACGTCAAAGCGCTTCCCGACACTAATGAGTAAGGCAGATGCAGCATCCGGCTGCGGAGTACGACCAATGATTGCGAACTGGACCGACTGGAAACACTATCCCCGGGCATTGCGCGGAGAAACGATCGAAGCGTCGATCGGCCCCGGCTTGCTGGAGGTCAGGGTTGCCCAGACAGGGTCCCTGTTTGCCTTCGAGGCCACCGATAATCTCGCACAGGCCCTGGCCAAGATTTCGGCGCCGCCGAAATCCTTCATTTCATGGTTCGGCCGCCGCGACGCTGCGATGCTACCGGAGCTTGAGTATCGCACATTTCCAACCGCGACCCGTGCGAATGCGAAGATCGCTTTTGCACGCATGATCGATCGGCGCGAAACCTATATGCGCGGTGCTGCCTGACATAGTCCTGCTGGCGATGGACGATCTGCCGCAGCTCTAGAGGTTCTGTCGCCGCTATAGCTGCCATTCCCCGTAAGCGGGCATTCGGGCCTATACTCATGCGTTGTTCCGCGGCTATACGTCCGCGATACTTTCCGCAGGAGAACCGCCCATGTCCTCGACCACATCCTCGCTTCGCGACCGCCTGAAAGATCCCTCGCTGCTGCGCGACAAGTGCTACATCGATGGCGCCTGGGTCGGCACCGGTGCAACCGCGGTCACCAATCCGGTCAACATGGTCGAACTCGCCAAGGTGCCGAACATGGGCGCCAAGGAGACGACGCAGGCTGTCGAGGCCGCCGAGAAGGCCTTCCCTGCCTGGGCCAAGTTCACTGCCAAGCAGCGCTCCAACATCCTGCGCAAGTGGTTCGAGCTGATCATCGCCAATCGTGAAGATCTCGCACTGATTCTCACCTCGGAGCAGGGCAAGCCGCTGACCGAAGCGCTGGGCGAGGTCGATATCGGCGCTGCCTATATCGAATTCTTCGCCGAGGAAGCCCGCCGCGTTTACGGCGAAACGATTCCGACGCAGCGCGCGGATGCGCGCCTGCTCGCCATCAAGCAGCCAATCGGCGTCTGCGGCGCCATCACGCCGTGGAATTTCCCGAACTCGATGATCACCCGCAAGGTGTCGCCGGCGCTTGCCGCTGGTTGCACCGTGGTGCTGAAGCCTGCCGACGAGACCCCGCTGTCGGCGCTGGCACTGGCTGAACTGGCCGAGCGTGCGGGCGTGCCGAAGGGCGTGCTCAACATCATTACCGGCAAGGCCTCCGAAATCGGTCTCGTGCTGTGCGAGCATCCCGCCGTGCGCTTCGTCGGCTTCACCGGGTCCACTGAAGTCGGCAAGATTCTCTACAAGCAGGCTTCGGTCGGCGTGAAGAAGCTTGGCCTCGAACTTGGCGGCAACGCACCCTTCGTGGTGTTCGACGATGCCGACGTGGACGCCGCCGTCGAAGGCGCGATGGTGTCGAAGTATCGCAATATGGGCCAGACCTGCGTATGCGCCAATCGCCTCTATGCGCAGGACGGCATCTACGACCAGTTCGTCGAGAAGCTGTCGAAGAAGGTCGCGGCGATGAAGATCGGCGATGGCACCGAACAGGGTGTTGTCCAGGGGCCGCTCATCAACATGGAATCGGTCGAGAAGGTCGAACGTCATATCGCCGACGCGGTCAAGGGCGGCGCCAAGGTCGTGACCGGCGGCAAGCGCCATGCGCTCGGTGGTACTTTCTTCGAGCCGACCGTGCTTGCCAATGTGAAGCCTGACGCCATCGTTGCGCAGGAAGAAACCTTCGGTCCGCTGGCGCCGGTGTTCCGCTTCAAGGACGAGGCTGACGTCATCGCCATGTGCAATGCCTCGCCATTCGGCCTCGCGTCCTACTTCTACTCGCGCGATCTCGGCCGAGTCTGGCGCGTCGCGGAAGCTCTGGAGTCAGGCATGGTGGGCGTCAATACCGGCCTGATCACGACGGAAGTCGCGCCATTCGGCGGCGTGAAGGAGTCCGGTCTCGGTCGTGAGGGGTCGCGTCACGGCATGGAAGAATATGTCGAGATCAAATACATCATGATGTCGGGTATCTGACACTTCGCCTGACAAATGTCATTTTGAGTCATGGCCGGGCATCGCACGATGCCCGGCCAGTTTTTTGCGATGCGACATCACGCAGGCATTTCTATCAAGCGTGGCTATAGGCCCGAAAATCAGGTAGGATCTCCAAAAGCTCAATCCACTGCGATAACGCTGATCGGAGCCCGGCTTGGAAGATTCGAAAGACCTCAATGGTCGCGAGGCGCTTGCGGAGTCTGGTGCTCTTATGAGCGCGGACCTGGCTGCGATCGGCCGGCGTTTGATTGGTCTTGCACATCAGGCGCTGTCCCAAAATCCTCACTATTCGAGATACTCTAGCGATACCGATGATGCTCCCGTTCGCATCGGCATCAGCAGCATGTTGCTGAGCTTTCTCGTTGATCATCCGGCCGAGACCACATTGGCGAACGTGTCGGTCACGTCGGACATCTGTTCAAAGATCGTCAAAGCGTTTGATGATGACGACGTTGACGTCGCCATGGTCATGGATGTGAAAGATCATCGGGCCATTCTGGGTGATGACCTTGTCGCGGAATTCGACATTGAATTCGGTTGGGTGCGATCAACGGCATTCTCGGTCGAGATGGATGCGCCGATCCCATTGGCGACATGGCCGCCGGATCAGCATATCATTCTGAAAGCGCTGTCGGATGCCGGCCGTTCCTACAAAGTGATGTTCACTGGGCCGGACTACGCGTCGAAACTGACGGCGGTCCGATCCGGGAGATGTTTGGCCGTGGTGCCGCGACATGCGATTGCATCGCCGCTGGTCGAAGCCCGCGACGATCAATTGCCCACCATCGCGCCGAAGAAAATCCTGCTTGCCGTTCGGGGTGATTCGAGTTCCACGCGTGTCAGAGACGTGGTTTCTGCGCTGTCGTCGTTCCCATTGGCCGGGCCATCCGTATAGCCGCACGCGATGTCATGATCGACTCGGTGGCTCTCCAAATAAGTAGAGGCCATCATCGTCGAAGGACTGCGATCATCCGGCTCGCAAAGGTCAGTCGTTCGGCCATGACCGATACGAAATAGGTCAGCAGTTTCTGGCTCAGTGCTGGATGGTTCTGTTTGATATCCTCGAACGCATCTGCGCGAAGCACATACAGAATGCTCGGGGCTTCCGCCTGGATCGTCGCGCTGCGCGCGGTATAGGCGACGAGGCCCATCTCGCCGACGGTGGTGTAGCGGCCGAGGCTGCGGACGCGGGTGAGATGACCGTCGCCATTCGGAACCATGATGCCGACGCGGCCGTCGAGAATGAAATGCATGCATTCCGCGGCCTCGCCGGCATGCACGACGATCTCGTTGGCGGTCACTTCAACGCGCTGGCAGCGGCGCATCAGCTCATCGGCGTCGTCGGGGCTCGCAGGATGCGAGTGAACCAGCCACGCAGGTCTGCCTCCTCCTCGGCGAGGCCGCGATGCTGCGTGATCACTTCGTTCTCGCACCATTCCAATGCGCGATCGAGATCAGCCGCAACCTTGACGTGGTCGTCGATGAACAGGCTGGCGCGCAGGTTGCGGTTGGCGGCGGGATGAAGATTGGCCAGCACAAGCGTGGTCCCATGCTCGCGTGCGATGCGCTTGATCTGGGCGAAACTATGCGCAGCCGATGAGTCGATGCCGGTGACGAGCTTGAAGTCGAAAACGAGATAGCGGCATTCCGGATGCCGGCGCAGCAATGCCTTGACGTGCAGATAGAGCCGGTTGGCGGAGCCGAAGAAAAGATAGCTCTGCAGGTTGAGGCCCTGGATCGCTTTTCCGTGAACGCTCAGTGTGCGCTGGTCCTCCAGCGAGCGATCCAGCGACGAACGATATTCCGAACCGTCAAATCCATATTTGATGGAGGACACGCGCGAGACGCTGAGCGCAAACGTGGCGCAGCCGATCACGATGCCGATCAGCACGCCGGCGACAAAACCCCATGTCAGGATGATGACGATGATGGCGAGTAACGAAAGGTAGTCGAGCAGCGACAGCCGTTTGCGAGAATCGATGATCCAGCGATGCAGCTGCTCCATACCGAGATAGAGCAGAAGTCCGCCAAGCACGAAGCGCGGCATGTAAGCGAGCAGGGCGGGATCGACCACCAGCATGGAAGCGGCAATCACCGCGACCGTCATGCCGGACAGTCGGCTGGTGGCGCCGCTGTTGAGATTGAGGATCGAGCGGCTGATCGAGATGCAGCTCGCATAGCCGCCGAGCAATCCGGTGAGGATATTGGCGGCGCCGGTGACGTTGAGTTCGCGCTCGATATCGGCTTCACGATGCGCGGCGACCTCGATGCCAGTGGTGTTGAAGAGCGTGCTGACGGCGGTGACAAAGATCACGGCGATGAAATTTCCGACCAGGCCCGGCAGTGCATCCCATGGGTAGGGCTCGGCAAGGAAGGTCCAGGGCAGGGTCAGGCTGGCCTTGGGCGGTGACGCAAAGGTCCACCCCATCGCCTGCGCTTGTTGGATCGATGTGCCGGAGAGCCAGAACAGGAGATGCGCAATGGTGATCGCGGCGAGCAGGATCGCCGGCAGCGCCATCGGCTTTCGCGATTTGTGCCAGATCGCATAGATTGTCATCGCCACGGCTGCGGCAGCGCAAAGTTCGTAGAGAGCCACAGGGGTGGCGAACTGGCCGAAATTAGCGAATTGCAGTTTGAAGCCGGTGCTCACCTGAACGCCGCCGGCCACGATCAGGCATGCGGTGGCGCCCAGAAAGCCGCCAATCACCGGATAAGGGACATAGCGGATCGCGCGACCCATATGGGTGATGCCGAGGCCGCAAAGGGTCAGCCCGGTGATAATCGTCGCTGCGGACAGCGTGATCAGCACGGGGCCAAGTAATGCAGTTGGCTCGGATTGCGCAACGACATACTCGACAAGGGTGGCCGACAGGATCGCCGTGACGGCAGCGGTCGAGCTTTCAGGTCCGCCGACGGCAAACGGAAAGGTGCTGCCGAGGGCGATCACGGCGGCGGCAACGCTTGCTGCGATGAAGGTCGCGGCGATGCCATAGGGCAGGAACGACGCCAGCGGCCCCGAAAAGATCAGCACCGAATAGGACAGGCCGAAGCTGATCGTCAGAATGCTGGCAATGACGCCGCCGAAGATATCATTGCGCCAGCCAGAGATGTTTGCAGGTTTGAGAGTGATGCTGCTCACGCAACGCCTCGTTCGAAACGAGTTGGCGCTGCCTCGATGTCCCGATTGCCCACGTGCCGACCTTCCAGGGCGCACGCAACCGCGCATGCGTCACCATCTCTGGTAGACGAGTGCGCGATCTCTCGACAATGAAATTCTACTGATAGTGCGCTGAAGGCGCTTATATGACAGTGAGTTTCTCGCCGGTGAGGCGGAAATACGCATCCAGATAGCGCTGGCTGGTGGCGTCGATCACCTCCTGCGGCAGCTTCGGCGGCGGAGCTTCGCCATTCCAGCGGCCCGCCTTGCGCTCCACATCGAGCCAGTCGCGCAGCGGCTGTTTGTCGAAGCTCGGCTGCGGCTGGCCGGGCTTATAGACGTCGGCGGCCCAGAAACGCGAACTGTCGGGGGTCATCACTTCGTCGATCAGGATGATGCGGCCATCCCCGTCGCGGCCGAATTCGAACTTGGTGTCACAAATGATGATGCCGGCTTCGCGGGCGATCTCTTCGCCCTGCGTGTAGACGGCGCGGGTCATGCTCTCGAGCGTGAAGGCATCCTCCTCGCCGATGATCTCGCGCATTCTTGAAACTGTAATATTTTCGTCATGTCCGGTTTCGGCCTTGGTGGCCGGGCTGAACACCGGATTGGTAAATTTCTGGCTCTCGACCATGCCGCTGTCGAGCTTCTCGCCGGCCAGCGTGCCGGATGCCGCATATTCCTTCCAGGCCGAGCCGGAAATGTAGCCACGGATTACGCATTCGATCGGGAAGACGGTGGTGCGCTTGCACAGCATCGCGCGGCCCGCGAGGGACGCGCGGTGGCCTTCGAGCTCAGGCACCTGCTTGATGATCTCGTCCGCATCGGCGGAGATCATGTGATGCGGGACCACGCCGCCGAGCTGGTTGAACCACCAGGCGCTGATCTGGGTCAGCACCGCGCCCTTCATGGGGATGGTCTCGTTCATGACCACGTCGAACGCGCTGATGCGGTCGGTGGTCAGCAGCAGCACGCGGTCCTCGCCGACGGAATAGATATCGCGGACCTTGCCTCGTCCGATCTTGGGAAGAGGCAGGTCGCTCGAGGCCATCGTGGTCATGTCAGTCACTTTCGAAAATCGGGTCCCCCGGCCGTCTGCCGGAGCGTCGTGGCTGCGACGATACCCTATTCCGGCAGCGGGATAAATTCGTGTTCGTCGGGGACATGGGCGAAGCGGCCGGTCTTCCAGTCCTCTTTCGCCTGCTCGATGCGCTCCTTGCTGGACGACACGAAATTCCACCACAGATGCCGCGGCCCCTCCAGGGCATCGCCGCCCAGGAACATCATGCGGCAGTCGCGCTGGACCCTGATGGTGATTTCGTCGCCGGGGCGGAAGATCAGCAGTTTCGGGCCCTCATGGCGGTCGCCGGCAATCTCGATCTCGCCGTCCACCACATAGATGGCGCGCTCCTCATGATCGGGGTCGAGCGGCACCGTGGTGCCGGCGGTGGCCGTGACTTCCACATAGAACCATGGCGACACCATCGAGACCGGCGAGGCCTTGCCGAACGCCTTGCCGGCGATCACGCGGGCCGAAAAGCCGGTGTCCTGGATGGTGGGCAGGCTGTCGGCGCCATAGTGCTGGAATGACGGATCGATCTCTTCCGAGCCCTTCGGCAGCGCGATCCAGCTCTGCAGGCCCAGCATCTTCTGGCCATTGGCGCGCTGAACATCCGGGGTGCGCTCGGAATGGGCGATGCCGCGGCCGGCGGTCATGAGATTCATGGCGCCGGGCTGGATTTCGCGCACATTGCCTTCGCTGTCGCGATGCATGATGGCGCCGTCGAACAGATAGGAGACGGTGGCGAGGCCGATATGCGGATGCGGGCGGACGTCCATGCCCTTGCCGGCGATGAACTGCATCGGGCCGAAATGGTCGAAGAAGATGAAGGGGCCCACCATCTGCCGCTTGCCATGGGGCAGCGCGCGACGGACGGCAAAGCCGTCGCCGAGATCGCGGGTGCGCGGCACGATGGTTAGCTCCAGCGCGTCGCAGGTGTGGGGATCGCCGAGAATGGGGTCGTTTGAAGGGTGCCAGCTCATAGAACCATTCTAGCAGGAAATGGCGGGGCGGGAGTAGTCACCGATTCTGCGACGCGCTGTCCGCCCCGGCGCATCACAGCTCCTTGATCTGCACCTTGCGGAATTTCACCACGCCGGAGCCATATTGCAGGGCGATCGGGCCGGTGGCGTGCTTGGAGTCCTCGACATCGACGGTCTTCTCGCCATTCAGGATCACAGTGAGCTTCGACCCCTTGGCAGTGATCTCGTAGGTATTCCACTTATCGGCGGCCTTGGGCATCGGATTGACCTTGGCGACATCGACAATAGCGCCGGTGCCGTAGGACGGGTCCGGCCGCTTGTCGAAGATGTTGACCTCGTAGCAGGTCTTGCCGTCGATCACTTTCGGATTGTCGCAGCGGATGAAGATGCCGCTATTGGCTTCGGCATCGGTCCAGAACTCGGCCTTGATCTGGAAGTCCTTGTACGGCTTCTTGCTGACGAGATAAGCGAGGTCCTTGCCGGACAGCAGCTTGTCGGCGGCGAGCGCGCCGTCCTTCATCGCCCAGTTGGCATCGCCGACCTTGTCCCAGTCGCCCATCTTGGTGGCATCGACCAGCGTGACCCATCCGCCATCGGACTGGCTCGATGCCGGCTGAACGAATGGAATTGCGATAAGGCCGAGCGTGATAGCAGTCGCGATCGCAGAGATGTGCTTCATGGTCGTCTCCTCCCGTTGCTTCTTATTGTCGCAACGATAGCAACGGGAGCGAGAAAGTGTAAACGCGGACGAGGCGACTTTCGATTGTGCAACTGCTAACGCGGCTGCCGTAGCCCGGATGGAGCGCAGCGCAATCAGGGGGCCGGCGTTTCAACGAGGTCTGCTGTTCCTGGATCTCGCTTCGCTCCATCCGGGCTACAGGTCAGCGGCCCAGTGCCGTCGCCGTCGCCACCCGGTCAAAACGCTCCAGCGTCAGGATCGCATCGGCGAATTCCTCGGCGCGCTTGGCAAGCACGGGGCGTGCGAGCAGCAGGAATTTCTGCTGCATGGCCGACGCATCCGGGAAGGAATCCGGCTCACCCGATGGATCCGGCGCGATGCGCTCATGCACGCCATCCTCGGTGTGAATGCTGACGCGCGCGCCAAACGGATGGCGCTTGCCTTCGAGGCGTTCGTCCTGAACCACGTCGAAACGATCCGCCAGCGTGTCGATCGCCGCATCGCCGAGGCGCTTGTAGTCGTCCCAGCCGAACGAGCCCTGATCCAGCGCCAGCGCGCCGGTGAAGAACATCGAGAACTGGCCGCCGACGATGGAGGTCGGGTGACGCTTGGTGTCGGCATCGCCGGTCAGCGTGATGCCGTTGCGATGCAGGCCGATCTCGACGCGCTTGACCTGCTCGGGTGTCAGATTGTGTTCGCGGCGCATGGCGATCAGCGTGTCGATGGCGGCATGCGTGTAACGGCAGCTGGGATAAGGCTTCACGCCGATCTTCATGGTCTCATAGACCGAGCCGAGATCGGCCACGGCCTTCTCCGGATGCGCGTCGTCGCTATAGCCCACGAGCAGCCCATGCTTGCCCTCGACGGATTCCGATGAGCCGATGAATTCGTTGCGCGCCAGCGTGGCGGCGATCACGCCGTTCATGGCGGCGGCGCCGACCTGATAGCGCTTGTTCCAGGCGCCATTGACCAGGAACTGCAGCGAACCCGCGGCCTGGCTGCCGGAGACGCCGAAGGCCGAGATCAGCTGTTCCTTGGACAGGCCGAACAGTTTTCCCGCGGCCGCGGCGGCGCCGTAAGTGCCGGCCGTCGCTGTGGGGTGAAATCCCTTGGCGTAATGCGAGGTTGGGTCGAGTGCGTTGCCGAGCCGGCAGCAGACTTCATACCCGGCAACGATGGCCGTCAGCACGTCCTTGCCGGATGCGCCGACCATTTCGCCGACCGCGAAGGCGGCCGGAACCACCGGGGCGCTGGGATGCAGCGAGGAGTCCGCATGGGTGTCGTCGAAATCGAGGGAATGGCCGAGCGCGCCGTTCAGCAGCGCTGCCACGGCGGGGGTCCAGGTCTTGCTGTCACCGAACACGGTGGAATCACCCTTGCCGTCCAGCGACAAGGTTTCCAGCATCTTCAAAAGTGACGGGGTGGACTCCGCCTCGCTGCGGGCGCGGATGGTCGAGCCGAGATAATCGAGGGTGAGGCACTTGGCGCGTTCCAGCACCTCCTGCGGAATGTCGTCGAATTTCAGATTGGCGACATAGGCGGCAAGCGTTGCAGTCTCATTGGCCATTGTGTTTCCTCACTCTTATCGAATTAGCTCTATGCGGGCTGTTTCGGCGTTTCAAGCCGGCATGGCGGCGCGGGGATCAGCCATGCGGGCCGGCCGTTACGTCTGTTTCGAGGATCGATCGTCACATGTCCGTAGTTCGGAAAATCTTCGGGGCGTTGAAGCGCGTATTTGCCTATTTCCGCGCCCATACGATCGAACTTGGCCTCGGCATCCGGGTGACGGCGGCTGCTCTGAGCGCGCTGGTCATCGCGCTGACCGTCGGCCTCAAGCTGCCGCTCTGGGCGGTGCTGACCTCGATCATCGTCACCCAGATGAGCGTCGGACGCTCGTTGAAAGCGACGCGCGACTATCTGATCGGCACAATCGGTGGCGCCCTCTATGGCGGCGCTGTGGCGATCCTGATCCCGCACGCCAATGAAGGCATGTTGTTGCTCGTTCTGGTGCTGGCGGTGCTGCCGCTGGCCTTCATCGCCGCCATCAATCCCAGCCTCAATGTCGCCCCGGTGACGGCGATCATCGTGTTGCTGTTGCCGCTGATGAATCACAACACGCCGCTGGAATCGGCCATCGATCGCGTGCTTGAAGTCACTGTCGGCGCGATCACCGGATTGCTCGTGTCCTTCATCGTGCTGCCGTCGCGTGCGCATAGCCAGGTCCGGGCCAATGCGGCGCAGGCGCTCGATTTGATCGCGACGGCGCTCACCGAGCTTCTGGCCGCGCTGACGCGCGGCCGCGACAACGAAACCCTGCACAGGCTGCAGGATGGTATCGGTCACGCCATCACCAGCCTGCAGGCGATCGGCGCCGAAGCCGAGCGTGAACGCGCTGCCCATCTCTCGAAGGGGCCGGATACCGGTCCGTTGCTGCGCACGACGCTGCGCTTGCGGCATGACCTGGTGATGATCGGCCGCTCGACGGTGGTGCCGCTGCCATCGCCGCTGCAAATCAGGCTGGCTGGACCGCTGGCGCGAGTGAGCGAAGCGATGGCAAACTTCCTACACTCCACCGCCATTGCGCTGCGCAGCGGCACCGGCGCGCCCGCGATCTATCCGGTGCAGACAGCCCTGAAACTCTATGGCGCGGAAGTCGCAAAACTGCGCCAGGAGAGTCTTACGCGCGGCCTCCCCGGCGACATGGCCGAACGCTTCTTTGCCATCGGCTTTTCGCTGGAGCAGATGCGGCAGAATCTGCGCGATCTCGAGCGTTGCGTGTCCGAATGGGCAGATGTCGATCCGCCCATCCGGGGCAAGAAGGTCATTGACGCGACATGAGCGTCGCCATCGCGTGAAATTGCAGCCGCTCCGGGTCGCGCTCGCCCCGTGCGGCTTCGTCGACGATGCTGCTGGACAGCAACTGAACGGCATCGGCGGGAATCGAGAGCGGTAGTTCCTCGATACACAGATCGAGCGCTGATGACATCGCCTCGACGGCATCGTTTCCGAATGACTGATGATCCGCATCCTGCGGCACCAGCTCGGGCGATGGCATGTCGCGAATGCGCTCGGACAAGCGAGCGGCTTCTGTAAGAACGCGCATATAGGTCAGACCGGCCTCACCGAGTTCGTCCTCATCCGTCTGTCCCGATCGCGCCAACGCAACGATGCGCTCGGCCAGGCGGCGGCGATTGTCGTCGGTATCGACGCTTTCACCCTCGTGCATGATGAAGGGCTCCCACGCCGCGTCGAATGCGCGGGCAAGGGAGAGGTGGACAGTTTCGTCGCGCTGTAAATCGAACTCTGAAAAAGTCATGGGCATTTAACGGAAAGGCGGTCCGGCCGTTCCCATCCATGCTGCGGCACATCGTCGGTTCAAGCGGTATGCACCTGTTTCAGCATGGCGCGCACGACCATGCGGTGGAACGGCTTGATGATGCTGAGGTAAGTTCGGCCGAGCCAGTTGTGCATCAGTACGATGGTAGTTGCCGTCACGCACTGGCCGCCGCCCGTGGACGCGACATCGATCACGACGCGGAAATCGAGATGGCTGTCATTGAAGCCGGCCACCAGTTGCTGCGGTTTTTCGCTGAGCAAGGGAAAGAAACCGACTTTCTCGATCCTGTCGTGGCGCGCCGATGTCGCGGTCTTCAATCCGAACGGCGCGACGACGGCATCGCGCAGCTTCATCAGCACCTCGACCCACCAGGGCGAGCGGCCGAGCATGCGTTCGGCAGCTTCACGCGCTGTAAGGGTTGTTGTGTCGGTGGTGATACTGAACGCATCGGCAAACTGTGCCCCTGGCAGAAACGCATTCAGATCGATGGCAGGCTGAATTGCAGAAACCATCGTCAAACCTCGCGATCTGTATCACCCGTGGGATTGTGCACCTGCGTCGTCATTGTGAAGCTTGGACAAATTGTCTTAGGCAAAACGCCCTGCCGACTATGCGACGGTATAGTATGACGGTCATGATTTTCGTGTCATAGTACACCCCGACTGATTGTCCGCGGGGGAATGCCATGGCCTATGATCGTTCGACTGTCGAAGCCGTGATCCAGCATTATTTCGACGGCCTCTATGAGGCCGATTCCGACAAGCTCGGTGCCATTTTCGCCGACAGCGCCGATCTGCGCTGGGTGGAGAATGGCGAGTTGAAAGTGTGGAGCGTGCCGGATTGGCTGGCCGCGGTCCGTAAGCGCGTCTCGGCGAAATCCGAAGGCAGCGCGCGGGATGATGTGATCGTCTCGATCGATCGCTCCGACGAAAAGACAGCCTTCATCAAGGTCCGCTGCCAGCTCCCGCCGCGCTACTTCACCGACTATCTGGTCGCGATGAAGCTCGCCGACGGCTGGCAGATCGTCTCGAAGTCCTACCGCTACGACCTGAAAGACTAAATCGGCCAGCAGCGCAGTGGTTGCAGCCAGCAAACCTGCGATCAGCTGGTTGTATTTTTCTTCAATGTTTCCATAAAAGTGTGTCGCGTCGTGACTTAAATCAGCTCCGGGGTTGCTTTGGAGCAATTGGGGCGGACGCCATGCGAGCTAATCGGAATGGCGGAAGGCGCAGGGCAATCTCGGCTGCGGTTTAGACGCCGCGGCAAGGCAGGCAGGGGAATGATGGGATGATCGCTCACTTGACGACGTCGGAACGTCAACTCGCGCTGATCCTGCTACTGGGCACGCTTGTTTGCGGTCTTGCGATGGCGATTGCCGGCTCGAAGGATCCGCTCGGCGTCCATGGTGCGATCATCATGCTTGCAGCGATCGCCGGCATCTTCGCCATCATCAATGTGTATTACGCGCCGGAGCCAGACGAGGTGCGTCTCGCGCTGTATTACGATGATCCCACCAAGGTCGCCGTCGTTCTCGCGATGGTCTGGGCTGTTGTCGGCATGCTGGTCGGCGACATCGTCGCCTGGCAGCTCGTCTTTCCCGATATGACCTTCGATGCCGGCTGGGCGAGCTTCGGTCGCCTTCGCCCGGTTCATACCAGCGGAGTCATTTTTGGTTTCGGCGGCAATGCGTTGATCGGCACATCGCTTTATGTATTGCAGCGAACCTCTCGCGCGCGGCTGCCGGATCAGCTCAGCCCGTGGTTCGTGCTGATGGGCTACAATCTGTTCTGCGTCCTCGCCGCTACCGGCTATCTGATGGGCGTCACCCAGTCGAAGGAATATGCCGAACCGGAATGGTACGCCGACCTCCTGCTGGAAGTCGTCTGGGTCGTCTATTTCATCATCTACATGCGGACGCTGGCGCGGCGGAAGGAGCCGCATATCTACGTCGCCAACTGGTATTACATGGCGTTCATCCTGGTGGTGGCGATCCTGCACACCGTCAACAATCTCGCGATGCCGGTCTCGCTCGGCCACGCCAAGAGCTATTCGGCCTTTGCCGGCGTGCAGGATGCGATGACCGAATGGTGGTACGGCCACAACGCCGTCGCCTTCTTCCTCACCTCCGGCTTTCTCGGCATGATGTATTACTTCCTGCCGGTGCGGGCAGGGCGGCCGATCTATTCCTACCGGATGTCGATCATCTCGTTCTGGGGCATCACCTTCATGTATATGTGGGTGGGCTCGCATCACCTGCATTACACGGCGCTGCCGCAATGGGTGCAGACCCTGGGCATGACCTTTTCGCTGATGTTGTTGATCCCGTCCTGGGGCTCGGCCGCGAATGCGTTGCTCACACTGAATGGCGCGTGGCACAAGGTGCGCGACGACGCCACGCTGCGCTTCATGATGGTGGCCGCGGTGTTCTACGGCATCACCACATTCGAGGGGTCGTTCATGGCGATCCGTTCGGTGAACTCGCTATCGCATTACACCGACTGGACCGTCGGCCACGTCCATGCCGGCGCGCTCGGCTGGGTGGCGATGATCACCTTCGGTTCGATCTATGCCATGGTGCCGTGGCTGTGGAAGCGCGAGCGGATGTATTCACCGGTGCTGGTGGAGTGGCATTTCTGGCTCGCAGTGGCCGGCCTGCTCACTTACGTCTTCGCCATGTGGAATTCAGGCATCATCCAGGGCCTGATGTGGCGCACCTATAACAGCAGCGGCACGCTGTCTTATTCCTTCATCGAGACGGTGGTCGCGATGAAGCCCTATTACGTTGCGCGCGCGGTCGGCGGTTTCTTCTTCCTCTCCGGCGCGGTGATCGGCCTCTACAATGTCTGGATGACCATCCGCACCGAGGATCAGCCGGCAGATAGCCGGGCGGCGGATCGTCCGCTGCCACAGCCGGCAACGCCAGCGCTGCAGCCGGGAGAATAACGATGGGTTTTCTCGGATTGCACTACAGGATCGAACGCAAGACCATGACGCTGGCGATCGGCATCATCTTTGCCGCCTCGATCGGTGGCATCGTCGAGATCGCGCCGCTGTTCACGATCCATCAGACGGTGGAGGATGCGCCCGACATGCGCGTCTACACGCCACTCGAACTGACCGGTCGCAATATCTATATCCGCGAAGGCTGCTATGCCTGCCATTCGCAGATGATCCGCACCCTGCGCGACGAGGTCGAACGCTATGGGCCGTATTCGCTGGCCGTGGAATCCAAATATGATCACCCCATGCTGTGGGGCTCGAAGCGCACCGGGCCGGATCTTGCGCGCCTCGGCGGAAAATACAGTGACGACTGGCACGTCAAGCATCTGATCAATCCGCGCAATGTGGTGCCGGAATCGGTGATGCCGCCTTACGCCTATCTTGCGCGTAACAAAATCCGCACCGACGATCTCGGCCTGCACCTCGCGGCGATGCGAAAAGTCGGCGTGCCCTATACGGATGAGATGATCGCCAATGCCTCCGCCGATGCCTATGGGCAGACAACGCCCGACACGCCCTATGCGGAAGGCGTCGCCAAGCGTTACGGCGCCGCCACCAATATCCGTGCGTTCGACGGCGTGGCCGGTGAACCCACCGAGATGGATGCGCTGGTCGCTTACTTGCAAATTCTCGGCAAGCTCACCGATGCCGCGCACAAGACCACCACGGCCAAGGCGGGAGAGTGACGATGGAGCACGAAACCACCGTCTGGTTCGCGAAGTCCTTCGGGCTGTTCTATCTCGTCGCCATGTCGATAGGCGTGCTGATCTATGCCTATTGGCCGACCAACAGGAAGCCGTTCGACGCCGCAGCGCAATCGATCATCGATCCTTCTGCCGAGGACAAGCCATATCAGGGTGAGCCAGATAGGGGAGAGCAATGGCAGTAGAAGAACGCGATCCCGTCTCCGGCTATCTCACCACCGGCCATGAATGGAACGGCATCAAGGAGCTCAACACGCCGGTGCCGCGGGCAGTGTACTTCTTCCTGTGGGCCACATTTCTCTATTCGGTCGTGTACTGGATCCTGATGCCGGCCTGGCCGCTCGGTGTCACATACACGCGCGGCCTGCTTGGCCTCGATCAACGCGACATCGTCACGGCGCAGGTGAAGGAAGCCGCAGTCGACCGCGCGAAGTGGACGAAGCTGATCGAGACCGAGAGCTATGAGGCGATTCAGCTCGACAAGCGCCTGATGGGCATTGTCCGGCAGACCGGCGCGACCTTGTTCGGCGACAATTGCGCCGCCTGCCATGGCCGTGCTGCCACCGGCGGTCACGGCTTTCCGACGCTGGTGTCGCAAGCCTTTCTGTGGGGCGGCACGCCTGATGCCATCGCGGAGACGATCCGCGTCGGCATCAATGCGTCGCATCCGGACACGCGGGTCTCGCAAATGCCGGCTTTCGGTCGCGACGGCATGCTGACGCGCGACAAGATCGACGATGTCGTGGACTATGTGCGCAGCCTGTCGATGCCTGCGGTCGCTCAGTCGATTGCGCCGGAAAAACTCGCGCGCGGCAAGGCCGTCTTTACTGAGAACTGCGTCGCCTGTCATGGCGACAATGCCACGGGAAGCACCGATGTCGGCGCGCCCAATTTGCGCGACCTGTCCTGGATCTATGGCGGCAATGCGCAGACGGTGTTCACCTCGGTCTGGGGTGGCCGACAGGGACAGATGCCGAGCTGGGAAGCGCGGCTGTCTCCGCTCGATCGCAAAATCCTCGCGCTCTACATCGTCGATCTCAGGGTGACCGGGCCATGATGGCGTTGGTATCACGACGTCTGAAAGCGCGAACGCTGATCTGGCTGTCGGTTGCTGCTGGCCTGCTCCTGCTGGTCGCCGCCAATGCGCATCTCGTTTATGTGGCCTTCGCGTCGCAGCCCGATTGCATCGATCACGTCAAGCGCGGCGTCGCTGTCGCTGCATCCGGCCAATTCAGCGCCGCGTCATCGTCATGCACGCCGCGGTGACGATCATGACCTTGAAGATTGAATACTGTGTCCGGGATTTGAAGTTGCGCCAACAACGAGCGTTGCGAGGTCGAAGATGAATCTTCCTGCCGTCTCTCCGCCGCTTCCGCCAGCGATCTCGCGGGACCGTCATGTTGCGCCAGCTGTTGCACTCGGCTGGCTCAAGGCGGGCTGGCGCGATCTCACCATCGAGCCATTCGCGAGCATCGCTTATGGGCTGCTGGTCTTCGTCGTGTCCTTCATGCTTGTCGGCGGGCTGTTCGCTTTCGGTTGGGACTACATCCTGTTTCCGGTCTTTGCGGGGTTTATGGTTGTGGGGCCCCTGCTCGCCATCGGGCTCTATGAGAAGAGCCGCCGCATCGCGGCGAATGAACGGGTCTCGCTGCTGCAGATGATCCTGGTGCGGCCGAAGTCGGGCGGGCAGGTTCTCTTTGCGGGCCTCCTGCTGTGCACGCTGATGCTGGTCTGGATTCGCGCCGCGGTGATCATTTACGCTTTGTTCTTCGGCGTTAACCCGTTCCCCGGCCTCGGCGGCGTCGCCGCTATGCTGTTCACCACCCCGGTCGGCTGGGCCATGCTGATTTCCGGTACGGCCGTGGGCGGGCTGTTCGCCGCTTTCTCCTTTGCCATCAGTGTGTTCGCCATACCGATGCTGCTCAATGAGCGGGTCGATGCGCTCACCGCCATGGGCACCAGCATGGCGATGGTCTGGGCCAATCTGCCGGTCATGCTGACCTGGGCAGCCATCGCGCTGGGTTTGTTCTTGATCAATGTCATGACCGGCATGCTGGCTATGGTCCTCGTGTTTCCGTTGCTCGGGCACGGGACATGGCACGCCTATGTGGCGATGAAGCCGGGTGCTGAGGTGCCGGGCGCGAGTTAGCGAGGCTTCCGATGAGCTGTTGTGGCACGGGTGCGGAACTGGAAATGCTGGCGGCGACGGATCCACGCGAGATCCTGCTTGCCAGCCGTCCCATCGCCGGCAATCTCCGGCAGACCGACCTGTCGGTGCCGGATGTCCATTGCGGTGCCTGTATTCATACCGTTGAAAAGGCGATCGGCACGCTGCCCGGCGTCAGTTCGGCGCGGGTCAATCTCTCGACCAGGCGCGTCACAATCAAATGGCGTGCGGATATCGATATGCCACCGCCCTTCATCGAGACACTGCGCAACGTCGGCTATGAAGCGCATCTGTTCGAAGTCGATAGCGACGCCAAGGACGCGACGCTGTCCGAACTGATCCGCGCGCTGGCCGTATCCGGCTTTGCGGCGGGCAATATCATGCTGCTGTCTGTTTCCGTGTGGTCCGGCGCCGAGCCCGCGACGCGGGACCTCTTTCACGGCATCTCCGCGCTGATCGCATTGCCGACGCTGCTTTATTCCGGTCGCGTGTTCTTCCGTTCCGCATGGCAGGCCCTGAGCCATGGCCGCACCAATATGGACGTGCCCATTTCGCTGGGCGTGTTGCTTGCTTTCGGCATGAGTCTTTACGAGACCGCGATCCACGGCCCGCATGCCTATTTCGATGCGTCGGTCACATTGCTGTTCTTCCTGCTGATCGGCCGCACCCTCGATCACATGATGCGCGAGCGCGCACGTGTGGCCGTGAAGGGCCTCGCTCGCCTGGCGGCGCGCGGCGCGCTGGTGCAGCAGGCCGATGGCAGCCAGACCTATCTGCCGGTGGCGGAGATCAAGCCGGGGATGACCATCCTGCTTGCGGCCGGCGAACGGGTGCCGGTGGATTCCACGGTGGCTCACGGTCTCTCCGAAATCGATGTCTCGCTCATCACTGGCGAAAGCGTGCCGCAACCCGCGCAGGCCGGCGCCGTGCTGCGCGCCGGCACGCTCAATCTCACCGGACCGCTGACGATCACGGCTACCGCCGTGGCAGGCGATTCCTTCCTGGCCGAGATGCTGCGCATGATGGAGGCGGCGGAGCAGGGACGTTCGGTCTATCGCCGCATCGCCGACCGCGCCGCCGGTCTCTATGCGCCGGTCGTGCATTTGACGGCCGCCGTCACATTGATCGGCTGGATGTTCGTCGAAGGCGATTGGCATCACGCCATCACGATTGCCGTTGCCGTGCTGATCATCACCTGCCCCTGCGCGCTCGGCCTCGCAGTGCCGA
Source organism: Tardiphaga alba (assembly GCF_018279705.1). Lineage (NCBI taxonomy): Bacteria > Pseudomonadati > Pseudomonadota > Alphaproteobacteria > Hyphomicrobiales > Nitrobacteraceae > Tardiphaga > Tardiphaga alba. Next base: position 20,223 of record NZ_CP036498.1, on the reverse strand, counting down.
TGGTGCAGGTGGTCGCCGCGCGAAAACTGTTCGAGCATGGTGTCATGATCAAGGATGGCGGCGCGCTGGAGCGTCTCGCCGAAGTCGATACGATCGTGTTCGACAAGACCGGCACGCTCACCCAGGGCAATCCACGACTGGTCAATGCCGACAAGTTTGATCAGGCGACGCTGACTTTGGCCGGCACCATCGCCGCTCATTCGCGGCATCCGTTCTCGCGTGCACTGGCATCGGTGGCGCTGGCCGCGCAGCCGCCCATTGTGTTCGATGCGATTGCGGAAATTCCCGGCTGCGGCATGGAAGCGCGTGTGGGTGGCAGCGTGCTGCGGCTTGGTCGCCCCGAATGGGCGCTAGATTGTGTGGCGGGCGCAGATATCGAAACCTCATCGGTCGTCCTGTCGCGCGACGGCAATCGGCTTGCCGATTTCCGCTTCGAAGACAGTCTGCGCCGCGGCGCCGTGGAGAGCGTTGCCGAATTGAAGCGTGATGGCTTTGCCATCGAAGTCGTCTCTGGTGATCGCGAAGCGCCCGTGCGCGCATTGGCAGGCTCGCTTGGTGTCGCCGCCTTTGCCGGCGTGCTGCCGGGCGGCAAGGCCGAACACATCGCCGATCTCGCCAAGGCCGGCAAAAAGGTGCTGATGGTCGGTGACGGTCTCAACGACACGCCGGCACTGATGGCGGCGCATGCGTCGATGGCGCCGGCCTCTGCTGCCGACGTCGGACGGAATGCTGCCGATCTGGTATTCTTGCGCGACAATCTCGAAGCGGTGCCGCTGGCGATTGCTGTGGCGCGCGAGGCGCAAAAGCTGGTCCGGCAGAATCTTGCGCTCGCTGTCGGTTACAATTTCATCGCCGTGCCGATTGCCATTCTGGGCTATGTCACGCCGTTGGTGGCAGCGATTGCGATGTCCGGGTCGTCCATCGTGGTGGTGGCCAATGCGCTGCGGCTGCGCGGACGGCGGGCGTCTGTCGCGAAGCCTGATACGAACAAGACGAATTCCATCGCCATGCGCATGGAGCCGGCCGAGTGACCGATTATTTCTTCCTGATTCCCATCGCCATCGGGCTCGGCCTTTGCGGCCTTGCCGCTTTCCTGTGGGCGCTGAAATCCGATCAGTATGACGACATGCAGGGCGCTGCCGAACGCATTCTGCATCAGGACGACGTCCCGCTATCGCGTTAGACGTCGGTTCGGCTGTCCCAGCCACTCATCGTATGGCGGGCAACGGCTTCCAGTTCTTCCCGGCTTGCACCGTCGCGTGCCTGAAGCGACATGCCGCCCTGGATCGCCAGCACGAAACGCGCGAGGCCGTCGATGTCGGTTGCTGCAGGCAATTCGCCCTCGCTCACCCCGCGTCGTATCCGCTCCCTCACGCGTTCGAGCCCTACAGCGCGTGCCAGCCTGACGGTTTCGCCGAGCTCGGGATAGCCTTCGCTTCCGACGGCGGAGAGCGTCACCATGCAGCCCAGTGGATCTCCGTGATGGCAGGATCCCGTGAGCGCCGCTGCCGAATCCATCAAGAAGGCTTCGACCGCTTCGCGACACGTTTTCGCCAGGCCGAAATTGGTCCAGACCAATTTCTCATAGGCCGCGCCGTAATGGCTGAGCGCCTCGGCATACAGCGCCTCTTTCGATCCGAACGCCGCATAAAGACTTGGCGACCCGATCCCCATGGCGGCCGTGAGGTCGGAAATCGATGTTGCGGCAAAACCTTTCTGCCAGAACAATCGTGTCGCTGCGTTCAAGGCCGCCACGCGGTCGAAGGCGCGGGGGCGACCTCGTGCGGGCTTCGAGGCATTTTGGACGTCATCTGATTTCTGCATCATTCGTTATATAATTCCCTTGACCCCTTCTCGCAACGCGCCTATCTGCAATTCTGTGCCATTCACTACAGAAAGGAACTGGCTATGAGCGATCTCACTGGAAAGCGCGCCCTTGTCACCGGCGCATCACGCGGCATCGGCGCGGCCATCGCAAAGGCGCTCGCGGAAAAAGGCGCCGACGTTGCAATTACTTACGAGCGATCCGCCGACAAGGCGAATGAAGTCGTCCGGGCTATCGAGGCGACCGGCCGGCGTGGCTTCGCGCTTCAGGCGGACAGTGCCGATGCGGAGGCTGTGAAGCGCTCCGTCAAGGAAGCTGCAGAGAAGCTCGGCGGTCTCGACATCCTGGTCAACAATGCCGGCATTGCCCGCGGCGGTCCGGTGGCCGAGATGAGCCTTGCCGATATCGACGCGATTCTCGACGTGAATGTGCGTTCTGTCGTGCTGGCCTCGCAAGCCGCCATTCCGCTTCTTGCCGATGGCGGGCGCATCATCTCGATCGGCTCGTGCCTGGCCGAACGCGTGCCTTTCGGCGGTGTCACAGTCTACTCCATGTCGAAATCTGCGCTGCTCGCGTTTACGCGCGGCCTTGCGCGTGAGGTCGGGCCGCGTGGAATCACGGTCAATCTCGTTCATCCCGGTCCGACCGATACCGACATGAATCCTGCACAGGGCGAGCAGGCCGACGGCCAGCGCGGACTGACGGCGCTGGGCCAATACGGCAAGCCGGAAGACGTGGCTGCTGCGGTTGCCTTCCTGGCAAGTCCGGCCGCGCGCCAGATCACCGGCACGGGTCTGTCGGTCGATGGCGGCGCCAACGCCTGAGTGTCGCACGCGGCAACGAAAAAGGGCCCGGCAGATTGCCGGGCCCTTTTTGTCGATACTTGCTCTGTCGTGCTTACGGCTGGACCGCCTCGGCGTCGCGGCTCGCGAACTGGCGGTTGATCGAAATCGCCAGCAGCGTGACCACAGCACCCGAGAGCAGATAGACGCCCGAGGACGACAGGCCGAAGCGGCTCGACAGCACCAGCGCGGCCAGCGGCGCGAAGCCGGCACCGAACAGCCAGGCAAGGTCGGTGGTCAGTGCCGAGCCGGTGTAGCGATAGCGCTTGCGGAAGCTCGATGCGACCGAGCCGGACGACTGGCCGAGCGACAGGCCGAGCAGGATGAAGCCGAGGATCATGAAGGCGAGTTCGCCGGCAAGGCCGCCATCCAGCATCTGCGGCGCGAAACCGCTGAACACGGCGATGGCGATCGCAGAACCGGCGAGCAAGGTGCGGCGGCCGACCTTGTCGGCGACATAACCCGAAACGAGCATGGCAATGATGCCGACCACAGCGCCAACGCATTCGACGATCAGGAAGCGGCCGATGGTTTCACGGGTGAACAGGAATACCCAGGACAGCGGAAACACCGTGACCATGTGGAATAGCGCGAACGATGCCAGCGGCGCGAAAGCGCCGACGACGATGGTGCGGCCCTGCTGTGCAACGGTCTCCGGCACCGACGACGGTTCGAGTTCGCGGGTCTCGAACAGCTCGGTATAGCCGGGCGTCACCACCATGCGCAGGCGAGCGAACAGCGCGACGACGTTGATGGCGAAAGCGACGAAGAACGGATAGCGCCAGCCCCAGCTCAGGAAGTCCTCTGCCGACAGCGTATCGACGAAATAGGCAAACAGCGCGCTTGCGACGATCAGGCCAATCGGTGCGCCGAGCTGCGGGATCATGGCGTACCAGCCGCGACGGCCTTCCGGTGCATTGAGCGCGAGCAGTGAAGCGAGACCGTCCCAGGTGCCGCCCCACGACAGGCCCTGGCCGATACGCGCAGCTGCCAGTAGCCAGACCGACGCGGCGCCGAGCGTTTCGTAACCGGGCAGGAAGGCGATGGCGACGGTAGAGACGCCGAGCAGGAACAGCGCGATGGTCATCTTCGCGCCCTTGCCCTGGCGACGATCGATCTCGGTGAAGATCAATGTACCGATCGGGCGGGCGATGAAGGCGAGCGCGAAGATCGCGAAAGAATAGAGAGTGCCGGTGAGGGGATCGAAGTTCGGGAACACCAGCTTCGGAAACACCAGCACCGAAGCGATCGCATAGACGAAGAAGTCGAAGAACTCCGACGTGCGCCCGATGATGACGCCGATGGCGATCTCGCCCGGATTCACCTGACCATGGCCATCCGCGTGCAGGCGACGCGCATCCTCTTCCATCGTCGATGTCGCTTGCGCCATATCTTCAATCCATTTGTATCGTAGGTTGCATATACTGAATTCGGCGCAAGAATGCATGCCGGCCAGTTGACGATTTGTCGTGAAGCGCAGTTCCGAACCATTGGACAAATTGTCCAATGTTGCCCTGCAGCAAATGCGCCTAACCGTGCGCGCGAACGGACATTATCGAATGGGTAAGACCTTGAGCCGCCTGAGAATCCTCCTTTTGCTGCCTTTGGTTGCCCTGCTGGGCGGCTGCAATTTCGTGGTCATGAATCCTGCGGGTGACATCGCAGTGCAGCAGCGCGATCTCGTGGTCGTGTCCGTGGTGCTGATGCTGCTCATCATCATCCCGGTGATGTTCCTGATCGTGTTTTTCGCCTGGAAATATCGCCAGGCAAACACCGAAGCCAAATATGAGCCGGATTGGGATCACTCCACCCATCTCGAGCTCGTCATCTGGGCGATGCCGCTGCTGATCATCATCTGCTTGGGCGCCATCACCTGGAGCAGCACCCATCTGCTCGATCCGTATCGCCGTCTCGACCGTATCGCGCCCGGCAATGCCGCGACGCTGAATGAGCCGTTGGTGGTCGAGGTCGTTGCGCTCGATTGGAAGTGGCTCTTTATCTATCCGGAATATGGCGTGGCTGCGGTCAACGAACTCGCTGCGCCGGTGGATCGCCAGATCCGCTTCAAGATCACCGCCACCTCGGTGATGAACTCGTTCTACATCCCCGCACTGGCCGGCCAGATCTATGCGATGCCGGGCATGGAGACCAAGCTCCACGCCGTCATCAACAAGGCCGGCAAATATGACGGCTTCTCGGCGAACTATTCGGGTGCCGGCTTCTCCAACATGCGCTTCGCCTTCCATGGCGTCGATCAAGCCGGTTTCGATGCCTGGATCGCCAAGGCCAAAGGCAGCCAGGACAAGCTGAGCCGCGACGTCTATCTCGAACTCGAAAAGCCGAGCGAGAAGGTGCCTGTGAAGCTCTACAACAGCGTCGATGCCGATCTGTACAAGTTGATCCTCAATATGTGCGCCCAGCCCGGCAAGATGTGCATGAGCGAGATGATGGCCATCGACTCCCGCGGTGGCATGGGCCTCGCCAGCGCCCGCAACATCCTGCCGCTGAAGTACAACATCTCGCAGCTCGACGGTTCGGCTGCGGTGAAGAACTACGTGGCCAGCGTCTGCACCGTCGCCGACGCCATCCGCGAAGCTGCGGATCGCACCTTCACGCCAGGCGATTCGACGCCGGTGACGGGTGTCGGTCTGTCGCGCCCGGGCCGTGCGCCCGCTCCGCTCCAATTCACGCCTGCGCCGCCCGCCGAGCGACGCGCTTCCAACACCTGATCCGGATCGATTTTCATGTCTGCTGCAACCGGAATTGCTGAAAACACCGGGCTGGCGAAGATTCTCTTCGGTCGCCTCACCTTCGAATCGCTGCCGCTGCACGAGCCGATCGTCGTCGCCACCTTCTGCGCGGTTGCGCTCGGTGGCATCGCGCTCGTGGCTGGCCTGACCTATTTCCGTCTCTGGGGCTATCTCTGGAAGGAATGGTTCACCAGCGTTGATCACAAGAAGATCGGCATCATGTATATGATCCTCGGTCTCGTGATGTTTTTGCGCGGCTTTGCCGATGCCGTCATGATGCGTCTGCAGCAGGCGCTGGCCTTCGGCGGCTCCGAAGGCTACCTCAACGCCCACCACTATGATCAGGTCTTCACCGCCCACGGCGTGATCATGATCTTCTTCGTGGCGATGCCCTTCGTTACCGGCCTGATGAACTACATCGTGCCGCTGCAAATCGGCGCCCGCGACGTTTCGTTCCCGTTCCTGAACAACTTCTCGTTCTGGATGACCACCGGCGGCGCGATCCTCGTCATGATCTCGCTGTTCGTCGGTGAATTCGCCAAGACCGGCTGGCTGGCCTATCCGCCGCTTTCGAATATCGGCTATAGCCCGGATGTCGGCGTCGATTACTACATATGGGCGCTACAGGTCGCGGGTGTCGGCACGACGCTATCGGGCATCAACCTGATTGCGACCATCGTGAAGATGCGCTGCCCCGGCATGACCATGATGAAGATGCCGGTCTTCACCTGGACCTCGCTCTGCACCAACGTTCTGATCGTCGCGTCCTTCCCGGTCCTGACCGCGTGTCTGGCCCTGCTGTCGCTCGATCGTTACGTCGGCACCAACTTCTTCACGAACGATCTCGGCGGCAACCCGATGATGTACGTGAACCTGATCTGGATCTGGGGCCACCCGGAAGTCTACATCCTGGTGCTGCCGATCTTCGGCGTGTTCTCGGAAGTGACCTCGACCTTCTCTGGCAAGAAACTGTTCGGCTACACCTCGATGGTCTACGCCACGGTCTGCATCACGATCCTGTCCTATCTGGTCTGGCTGCATCACTTCTTCACCATGGGCTCGGGCGCGAGTGTGAACTCGTTCTTCGGCATCACCACGATGATCATCTCGATCCCGACCGGTGCGAAGATCTTCAACTGGCTGTTCACGATGTATCGCGGCCGCATCCGGTTCGATTTGCCGATGATGTGGACTGTCGCCTTTATGCTGACCTTCGTGATCGGTGGCATGACCGGCGTCATGCTGGCGATTCCGCCGGCCGACTTCGTGCTGCACAACTCGCTGTTCCTGATCGCCCACTTCCACAACGTCATCATCGGCGGCGTGGTGTTCGGCGTGTTCGCCGCGATCAACTTCTGGTTCCCGAAGGCGTTCGGCTTCAAGCTCGATGAGTTCTGGGGCAAGGTGTCGTTCTGGTTCTGGGTCGTCGGCTTCTGGGTCGCCTTCACGCCGCTTTATGTGCTCGGCCTGATGGGCGTCACCCGCCGCATGCGCGTGTTCGACGATCCGTCGCTGCAGATCTGGTTCGTCATCGCCGGCATCGGCGCTGCGATGATCGCCGTCGGTATCGGCGCCCTGCTGGTGCAGATCGCGGTCAGCATCTGGCGGCGCAAGGAACTCGCCGATCACACCGGCGATCCCTGGAACGGCCGTACGCTGGAATGGGCGACCTCGTCGCCGCCGCCGGACTACAACTTCGCCTTCACGCCGGTCGTGCACGACAATGATGCCTGGTACGACATGAAGAACCGCGGTTATCAGCGTCCGCTGCAGGGCTTCAAGCCAATCCATATGCCGAAGAACACCGGCGCAGGCATCATCCTGTCGGGCTTTGCCACTGCACTCGGCTTCGCGCTGATCTGGTACATGTGGCTGCTTGCGGCGGTCTGTTTTCTCGCGGTCATCGCCGGCGCGATCTATCACACCTTCAACTACAAGCGTGACTACCACATCCCGGTGGACCACGTGATCAACACGGAAGCCGAGCGTACCAAGCTCCTGGCAGCACAGGTCGCATCATGAGCGCATCGACTCAAACCATGAACGGCGAGGCGCCGGTCTTCTACGTCGCCGACGAGCACGATCATCCGCCCGGCCAGAGCACCATGCTCGGCTTCTGGCTCTACCTGATGAGCGACTGCCTGATTTTCGCGATGCTGTTCGCGACCTTCGGCGTGCTCGGCACCAGCTATGCCGCAGGCCCCGGCCCGAAGGATCTGTTCGATCTCAAGCTGGTCGCGCTCAACACCGCGATGCTGCTGTTCTCCTCCATCACCTACGGCTTCGCCATGCTGGCGATGATGAAGGGCAAGGTCGGCTCGACGCAGATGTGGCTGGCGATCACCGGCCTGTTCGGTCTCGCCTTCTTGTGCATCGAACTCTACGAATTCCACCACATGATCCATGAAGGTGCGGGTTGGTGGCGCAGTGCCTTCCTGTCGTCCTTCTTCGCGCTGGTCGGCACCCACGGTCTGCACGTCACGTTCGGCATCATCTGGCTGGTGGTGCTGATGGTGCAGGTGGCGAAGTTCGGTCTCATCGAGGCCAATCAGCGTCGCCTGATGTGTCTCAGCATGTTCTGGCACTTCCTCGACGTCGTCTGGATCGGCGTCTTCACCTTCGTCTATCTGATGGGAGTCGTGCGATGAGCGCTGACGCACACGCTGGCCACAGTCACGATTCGCACGGTCACGATAATCACGCGCATGGCCACGGCCATGACGACGGCCGCGATCACGGTTCGTACAAGTCCTATCTGACCGGGTTCATTCTCTCGGTGATCCTCACCGTCATCCCGTTCTATCTGGTGATGGCCGGCGTGATCGAGAACAAGAACTGGACCATCGCAATCATCGTTGCCTTGGCCGTGGTGCAGATCGTGGTTCACATGGTCTACTTCCTGCACATGAACACGACGTCGGACGGCGGCTGGACCTTGATGGCGCTGATCTTCACGCTCATCGTTGTCGTCATCGCGCTCGCTGGCTCGCTGTGGGTGATGTATCACCTCAACGTCAACATGATGCCGGTTCACGACATGCGGAACATGCCCTGATGGGCATGACCGCGCCTGCATCGGCCGGCGAGGCTGAGCGGGCGCCGCGCGGGAAGGTCACGCTCACGCTGCTGGCCGTTCTCGCGCTTCTTGGAATTGCAGGCTTCACGGCGCTCGGCCTCTGGCAGGTCGAACGCCGCGCCTGGAAGCTGGACCTGATCGCACGTGTCGATCAGCGCAGCCACGCCGCACCCGCTGCTGCACCCGGGCCCGCGGCGTGGCTGGCCATTTCCCGCAACGACGACGAATACCGCCGCGTCACCGTCACCGGCACGTTCCTCCCCAATGCGGATACGCTGGTTCAGGCCGTGTCCGATCGGGGACCTGGCTTTTGGGTCCTGACGCCGCTCCGCACGGACAGCGGCTTCACCGTTCTCGTCAATCGCGGTTTCGTTAGTTCCGACGAACGCAAGGCGGATGGCTTTGATGCTCCGGCAGCGCCCGTCAGCGTCACCGGCCTCCTGCGGATCACGGAGCCGAAGGGCGGCTTTTTGCGCAGCAATGATCCCGTGGCCCAGCGCTGGTTCTCACGCGATGTGGCTGCCATTGCCGAAAGCCGCAAGCTCGGTGCCGTCGCCCCGTATTTCATCGACGCCGACACGGCGCTCGATGCGCCCGGCCAGCCTCATGGCGGGCTGACCGTCGTGTCGTTCCCGAACAATCATGCGGTCTATATTTTCACCTGGTTCGGTCTGGCCCTGATGCTGGCCGGCGCCGCTCTGTTCGTTGCCCGCTACGAGTGGAAGATTCGGAAAAAATCACCATCTCGCGTATGACATCAGCGATGCCGTGCCGATCCCTCTGGGTGCGCACGGCGAGCATGACGGTGCGACATGTCGGGTCTCGAAATCCATAGCAATGCGGATGTGCCAGACGCCGTTGGCGTCGGTCCGGACGCCATGGTGATCCGGTCTGCTCCGGCTATTGCGGTGCCGCTGGACGAGCGCACCAATGTCAAGAACATCAACCTGCTGATCCAGCTGCGCTGGATTGCCGTGGTCGGGCAGGTCCTGACCATAGGTTTCGTGCATTTCTTGATGGGGATCACGCTGCCATTGATCCCCATGGTGGCGGTGCTGTGCGGCTCGGTTTTCATCAATGTGGTCAGCCAGGAATGGCTGCGCCGCAAGACCGATGCGCGCGACCGCGAACTGCTGTTGCTGTTGCTGATGGACGTGGCGGCATTGACGGCGCAGCTCTATCTCAGCGGCGGCGCCACCAATCCGTTCGTGTCGCTCTATCTGTTGCAGGTGACGCTCGGCGCCATGCTGCTCGACTCGCGTTCGACCTGGGTCGTGGTGATCGTTGCGTGCCTGAGTTTCGCCGGCCTGATTGTCTTCCATCGTCCGCTGGCGCTGCCGGACACGATGACTGCCGATCTGTTCCAGCTGCACATCATTGGCACGCTGATCTGTTTCGCGCTCGATGCGGCGCTGATCGTCGTGTTCATGACGCGCATCGCCCGCAATCTGCGTGAGCGTGATAACGGTCTCGCATCGTTACGCCAGCAGGCTGCCGAAGAAGATCATATCGTCCGCATGGGCCTGCTCGCCTCCGGTGCTGCGCATGAATTGGGAACGCCGCTCGCCTCGCTATCGGTGATCCTCAGCGACTGGCGACGCATGCCGGCGCTCGCCAGCGATCCTGAACTGATGCAGGAAATCGCCGAGATGCAGGCCGACGTGCAGCGCTGCAAGACCATCGTCACCGGCATTCTGATGTCGGCCGGCGACATGCGCGGAGAGGCTCCGGTTGTCACGTCCGTGAATGACTTCTTCGGCGAACTCGCCGATGAGTGGCGCATGGCCAGATCGAATGACACGCTGGTGTATGAGAACAGGTTCGGCGAGGACATGCCGATCGTGTCGGACTCCGCCTTGAAGCAGATGATCTTTAACGTGCTCGACAATGCCAGCGAAGTGTCGCCGCTCTGGGTTCGGCTCGGCATCGAGCGTGATGGCGACGTGCTGCAGCTCAAGGTCAGCGACATGGGGCCGGGGTTCGACAAGGCCAGGCTGGCGGGTTTTGGCAAGCCGTATAATTCCAGCAAGGGGCGGCCGGGCCGCGGCCTCGGCCTCTTCCTTGTCGTCAACGCCGTCCGTAAACTGGGCGGCACCGTGGTTGCGGACAATCGCCCGGTCGGCGGCGCCGTCGTGACGCTGTCTTTGCCCTTGTCCGCCCTCGCGATCGGAGCGCGCAAACATGTCGGATGAACGTCTGCTGATCATCATCGAGGACGATGAAGGCTTTGCCCGCACGCTGAAACGCTCTTTCGAGCGCCGCGGTTACACCGTACTGCATGCTGAGGGCTTCGAGACGCTCACCGACGTGCTCGGCGACAAGGTGCCGGGATATGCGGTGGTCGATCTCAAGCTCGCGGGCGCCTCGGGTCTCACTTGCGTCGAGGCGCTGCATGCGCTGAGCGAAGAGATGCTGATCGTCGTTCTCACCGGCTATGCGAGCATTGCCACGGCGGTCGAGGCGATCAAGCTCGGCGCTTGCCACTATCTCGCCAAGCCCTCGAACACCGACGATATCGAGGAAGCCTTTCAGAAAGCGGCGGGCGACACCCAGGTGGCGCTCACCGAACGCCAGACGTCGATCAAGACGCTGGAATGGGAGCGCATCCACCAGACGCTGGTGGAAAGCGATTTCAACATCTCCGAGACGGCGCGCCGCCTCGGAATGCATCGGCGGACGCTGGCACGGAAGCTGGAAAAGCGTCAGGTGAACTGAAGTGGGCGACGGTCGCCCGCTTACACGTCTACATTCGCGCTGAGCGAATTGTCCTGGATGAATTCGCGGCGCGGTTCCACGACGTCGCCCATCAGCTTGGTGAAGATGTCGTCGGCCTCGTCGACTTCCTTGACCTTCACCTGCAGCAATGAGCGCACATTGGTGTCCAGCGTGGTTTCCCAGAGCTGGCCAGGATTCATCTCGCCGAGACCTTTGTAACGCTGCAGAGCAAGGCCCTTGCGGCCGGCATCGGTGACGGACTCGAACAGCGAGACCGGGCCGTGGATGGCGAATTCCATGTCCTTGCGGCGCAGGGTACCGGATTTCGGATAGGCCTCCTGCAGGCGCTGTGCATATTCATCGAGCTTGCGGGCATCGGCCGAGCCGAGCAGGGCGTCGTCGATGAAGGCGACGTCCTTCACGCCACGGATAGTGCGCTCGAAGAAGAAGCCTTCGCCTTCCCGGAAGGCGCCGGTCCAGCCGCGCTCGACTTCATCAGCGAGCGAGTCCATGCGGCGCGCAATATAGGCGGCAGCCTCGTTGGCAACAGCGAGATCGCGCGTCACCTCGACATTCAGCACGCCGGCAATCGCCGCTTGCTCGACCACGTCGCGATTATAGCGCGAATGCAGATTGTTCAGCGTCGAGCGGATGACGCGGGCGTCTTCCACCAGCGACAGCAGGTCGCGGCCGGTACGTTCTTCGCCGGATGACGTGCGGAACAGGCAGTCGTCGAGGCCGGTCTCGATCAGGTAATCTTCCAGCGCGCGCTCGTCCTTCAGATACTGCTCGGACTTGCCGCGCGTCACCTTATAGAGCGGCGGTTGCGCGATATAGAGATAGCCGCCTTCGATCAGCGTCGGCATCTGGCGGAAGAAAAAGGTCAACAGCAGCGTACGAATATGCGCGCCGTCGACGTCGGCGTCCGTCATCAGGATGATCTTGTGGTAGCGTAGTTTCGAGAGATCGAAATCTTCTCGGCCGATGCCGGTGCCGAGCGCGGTGATCAGCGTGCCGATCTGTTCCGACGACAGCATCTTGTCGAAGCGCGCGCGTTCCACGTTGAGGATCTTGCCGCGCAGCGGCAGTACGGCCTGGAATTCGCGGTTGCGTCCCTGTTTTGCCGAGCCGCCTGCCGAGTCACCCTCGACGATGAACAGTTCAGACTTGGCGGGATCGCGCTCCTGACAGTCGGCGAGCTTGCCGGGCAGCGAGGCGATATCCAGCGCGCCCTTGCGGCGGGTCAGTTCGCGTGCCTTGCGGGCCGCTTCACGTGCAGCGCCGGCTTCGATCACCTTGTTGACGATGGTCTTGGCTTCGGCGGGATGTTCTTCGAACCAGGCGGCCAGTGCCTCGTTGATGCCGTTCTCCACGACGGGACGCACTTCCGAGGACACCAGCTTGTCCTTGGTCTGCGACGAGAATTTCGGATCCGGCACCTTCACCGACAAAACAGCGGTGAGGCCTTCACGACAGTCGTCGCCGGTCAGTGCGATCTTCTCTTTCTTGGCGATCACTTCGGCATAGCCGTTGACCTGGCGCGTTAGCGCGCCGCGGAAGCCGGCGAGATGAGTGCCGCCGTCACGCTGCGGGATGTTGTTGGTGAAGCACAGCACATTTTCGTGGTAGCTGTCGTTCCACCACATGGCGACTTCCACCGAGATGCCGTTCTGTTCCGAGCGCATCACGATGGGTGTCGGCACCATCGCCTTCTTGTTGCGGTCGAGATATTTGACGAATTCCTCGACGCCACCGTCATACATCATCCGCTCGTGCTTCTCCTCGGGATGACGGAGATCGGAGAGCAGGATGTTGACGCCGGAATTCAGGAAAGCGAGCTCGCGCAGGCGGTGCTCCAGCGTGGCGAAATCATATTCCACCATGGTGAAGGTTTCAGCCGAGGCATAGAACGTCACTTCGGTGCCGCGCTTGCCATTGGCATCGCCGACCACGGCGAGCGGAGCGACCGCTTCGCCATGGGCGAATTCGATGATGTGTTCCTTGTCGTTGCGCCAGACGCGCAGCACCAGCTTGCTCGACAGCGCATTGACGACGGACACGCCGACGCCGTGCAGGCCGCCTGAGACCTTGTAGGAGTTCTGGTCGAATTTTCCGCCGGCATGGAGCTGGGTCATGATGACCTCGGCCGCGGAAATGCCTTCGCCCTTGTGGATGTCCACGGGAATGCCGCGGCCGTCATCGCGCACGGTTACCGAACCATCGGCATTGAGCACGACTTCCACGGCAGTGGCATGACCCGCCAGCGCCTCGTCGATGGCGTTATCGACGACTTCATAGACCATGTGATGCAGGCCGGAACCGTCATCGGTGTCGCCGATATACATGCCTGGCCGCTTGCGGACGGCATCGAGTCCCTTCAGGACCCGGATCGATTCCGCACCATATTCGGCGGGAACGACGTGCTCGGTTTCGGCGATGGGCTGCCGGGCTGGTTCAGTCATGAAATGCCTTCGAAGATGGTACCGAATCAGCGCGGGAAACGACGTCTGATCGCTGCCATTTGTGCCACGAATCCAGAGCGCAGCCTAGCGCAAAGTCATGTGCAGCAAGTTATTGAATATGTGGGATTTTTGGTCCGCATTTCAAGCGGGCGCGGTGCCTGTTTGCACGCCGCGATTCACGGTGGTGACGGCCTCTCGAAAAACGCGATTTCGAGAGGCCGTTTTGCCCGTCATCAATACAGTTGAATCGGCAGGATATCGCGACCGTCAGGGCCGACCATGACGCCCCAGCTGTCATTCGCCGCGACCGTGATTTTGGCGTCATGCGTGCCGCCGCTGGCGGGTTTGAGGGTGATCCTGTGGACGCCCGGTGCCACCTCCATGGTGGGACCGCTGGGGTTCTTCGGGCCTCCGACGCCGGCGCCGACCTTGATGGTCTTGCCGTTGATGGTCACGGCGACCTCCGCGTCGCCCATATTGCCGAGCAACAGCCGCACTTTGCCTTTCGCCGGCAGGATACCGGCCTTGGTGGCTGCATCGGGATGGCGTGCCACCAGATTGACGGTGGTCTCGCCATTGCGCCGCTCGAGCTTCAACACAGCAGGTCCGTCCGGTGTTTTGAACGCCAGGGTGGCGCTTTCCGCCTTGATCCCGGCTTCACCGGCCTGCTCCTGCCACCCGCGCTTGCCGAGCTCGCTGCGATAGAAGCCGAGCACATTGTCGAGACCTGCGGGGATGCTGGCCGTCAGCTCATGCCGGAATGGCGCGCCACCCGGCAGCCCTGATGTGCCCAGCGTCCGCAGAGTACGCTGCTTGGGCGTGGGGTAAGCGGGATCGTCGTCGGATTCGAGCACCGGTTCGGAGGCCTTTGCGACGGCAACCGTAGTGTCCGCCGCTTTGGCTTGCACAGTGGCCGATTTCAGCGCCGAGCCGCTTGCGCGGACGGTCGCCTTCGGGCCCATCTGCATGATGGTGAAAGCCACGTCCTTCTTCGCCTTGCTGAAATTCAGCACCGACATGGTCGGATTGTTGATCACCGACGGCCGTTCGCTCCAGCCCTGCGCCTTCAGCGCCTCGCGATAGAACGACGCCAGCGATTTCACGCTTGCCGTGCTGCTGAAATCGAGCTGGCCCGAGGATGCATCGTGATTGACCTCGCTCGCGCCATCCGGAACCGGGATTGGCATGCCCTGTGTCGTCCGCGCAGCGAGTTTCTCCACCGGCTTTGCGGCGGCTTCCGCCATGTCGGCGCGGCGCCGCTTGTCGTCGGCGGCGATCAGCGATTGCGCCTCGCTCAGTGCGTCCTGCATGAAGCGGTTCGAGGCTTCCTTCTTTGCGCGCGCCTTGGCAGCAAGCGATGCTTCGGATTCCTTCGCCACCATCTGCACGATGGCGAGATCGTGGTGGCGGCCGATATGCATCCGCGCCTCGCCATCGGACGAAGTGAATCTCATCTTCACCTCGTCCGCGGCGATCACGGTGTCTTTCGTCTCCTCGCGCCAGCCGCGCTTGTCCATCTCGCTGCGATAGAATTTCGTTACCGCCGGGAGATCGGCGACCACGGCCGCCTTGATCTCGCGCTGTGCCGAGTCCGATGAACCTAGGCTGGAGGAGCCGCGCGTATGGTTCGGCCGCGGTAGGCCCGCGAGGTCGCCATCGGGCTCGAGCACCTGCGGCAGCGCGAAAGGCGCCGAGCGCATGTCGATCGCGGTCTTGCCGTCGCCCGCTGTTGTCAGCGTCAGCTGGATCGGTTTGAGATAACGTTTGCCGGGATGGATGAAGAACGCGCGTGTGCCGCGCGCGACGGGTTCATCGAGTTTTGCATCAGGCCAGCGCAAGCCAGCTTCGCTGGCCTGCAGCGGCTGCCAGCCATCCTCAATAAGTCCGGTGCGCAGGAAACCGAGCGTGACGTCTACCGTACCCGCCGTCATGCAGTTCAGATAAGGCCGTGCGGAATCATAGACGATTTCGGTGGCGTCAGTTGGGATCGGCACATTGGTATCGATGCGCGACGCGGAATAGGAGACGATGGAACGGTCGGCCTTGCCACCGGCCATGGTCACCGAGACGATCAGCGCCTGCCGGCCCTTCTTGAAGAATTGCCCGGAGACGCCCTGCTGGTAAGGCTGCACATAGGGCTGCCAGCCATCGGCCATCAGCAATTGTCGCGCGGCGTCTTTTGCCTACGTCACCGAACCCGCAGCGCTGTAGCTGAGGCGCGAGGTGTCGGGCTTGCCGCGCGCCTCGTTTTCCACAGCACCTTCGATGCGCGGCAATGTGGTGGTATCTGCGAGCCCGCTATCGGCGCGCGCCATGGGCGCGCTGGCCAGGATGAGCGTAAGCGCGGTGAAGGTCAGCAGCCATCGGCTGGTCGGGACGGATGCCCCGGTCATCGAGCGAACCATAACTGTCTCCGGATCAGGCGACCCCGGTGATCGCGTCATCGCGACCGGCGTCAAATGCTAGAGTCAGAGCAACAGTCAGGAAGGTTCAATCACGCTCGCCGGGCGATCTTGCCCTGGATGACATCGAATACCTCGCCCATGGGGCCGAGATCGGCAAATGCAGCTGGGTCGGCACCGGTCATCCAGACCTGCGCGCCGAGCGTGCTCAATTCGCCGAACAGTGATCGGCGGCGGTCGGGGTCGAGATGGGCCACGATTTCGTCCAGCAGCAGCAGTGGCGTGATGCCGGTCATTTCGGCGACCAGCGTGGCATGGGCCAGGATCAGGCCGATCAGCAGTGCTTTCTGCTCGCCAGTCGAGGCATCGCGCGCCGGCATGTTCTTCGGTGCGTAGATCACCTGCAGGTCGGTGAGATGCGGGCCGTCCAGTGTGCGGCCGGCGGCGGCATCGCGTGGGCGGTTGTCGCGCAGGATCGCGCGATAGCGGTCCTCCACCGCAGTGGCCGGCTCATTCGCCAGCGCCTGCTCCATCCAGCCGTCGAGCGCGATGAGCGCGGACGGGAAGGCCGATGCCGCGCCGCGCTTGTGCAGCATTGCGGCCAGCCGCGTCACGGTCTCGCCGCGCATGGCCGCCACCGCCACCGCGAGTTCGGCGGTCTCGCGCTCCACCGCGTCGAGCCAGTGGCTGTCGCTGCTGCGCTGCTCCAGCAGCCGGTTGCGTGAACGCAGGCTACGTTCCAGCGCGGAGACGCGGCCGTTGTGATCCTTGTCGATGGCAAGCACCAGCCGGTCGAAGAAACGTCGTCGCTCCGACGCCGCGCCCATGAACAACTGGTCCATCGCCGGCGTCAGCCACACCATGCGCAGGTGGTCGCCGAATGCTGCCGCGGAACTCACCGGTTCGCGGTCGATGCGACAACGGCGCGAGATGGATGCGCCCTCCATCGGCGGGTCGATGCCGGTGCCGAGGCTTGCGAGGCCAACTTCCCCCTCGACCGTCGCCGATACGGCCCAGGAGCCATCGCCTTCGTTATTGCCGACATCCTCCAGCGTGGCGCGGCGCAGGCCGCGGCCCGGGGAGAGAAACGAGATCGCCTCGATGCAATTGGTCTTGCCGGCGCCGTTGGGGCCGACGAGGGCCACCATGTCGGCGGATGTCTCAAGCGACGCCGCGCGATAGGAGCGGAAATTGGTCAGCGACAGGCGATGGATACGGGAGGCGGTCATGGGGGACTCAGCTAGTCCCTGTAAACTCTGCTGTCATCCCTGCGAAAGCGGGGATCCAGTAAACACCGAGGCCGGTGTTTCGCCGAAAAGTTCGAGTTTACTGGGTCGCCCGGTCAAGCCGGGCGATGACGTGTCTAGTCGCGGCTAAAATTACACCCGCATCGGCATCAGCACATACAAGGCGCCTTTATTGTCCTTGTCCTGCACCAGCGTCGGCGAGCCCGGGTCCGCCAGGCGCAGCACGGCCACTTCGCCTTCGATCTGTGCGGCGATGTCGAGCAGGTAGCGCGAGTTGAAACCGATATCGAGCGCGTCCGAGGCGTATTCGACTTCGAGTTCTTCCGTCGCACTGCCCGAATCCGGATTGGTCACCGACAGCACCAGCTTGCCGGCCGACAGCGCCAGCTTCACGGCACGGCCGCGTTCGCTGGAAATGGTCGAGACGCGGTCTACCGCCTTCTCGAAATCGACCTTGTCGATCACGAGTTCCTTGTCGTTGTTCTGCGGGATCACGCGGCCATAATCGGGGAACGTGCCGTCGATCAGTTTCGAGGTCAGCACCACATTGCCGAGAGTAAAGCGGATCTTGCCCTGCGACAGCTCCACGGTGATCTCGGCTTCGGTGTCCTCGATCAGGCGCTGCACTTCGCCGACGGTCTTGCGCGGCACGATGACGCCCGGCATGCCCTCGGCGCCTTTCGGCTGCTTGAGGTCGATCTGCGCCAGACGGTGCCCGTCGGTGGCGACGCCGCGCAGGGTTGCGGCAGCGGCCGTGCCAGCGGCATGCAGATAGATGCCGTTCAGGTAATAGCGGGTCTCTTCCGTCGAGATCGCGAATTGTGTGCGATCGATCAGGCGCTTGATGTCAGCGGCCGGCAGCGAGAACGTATGCGTCATGTCGCCGGCGGCGAGATCCGGGAAATCGTTCTCAGGCAGGGTCTGCAGCGTGAAGCGCGAACGGCCGGCGCGGATTGCCATTACCGAGCGGTCGCCGTCGGCTTCCAGCACGATCTGCGAGCCGTCAGGCAGCTTGCGCACGATATCGTAAAACATATGCGCGGGAACGGTGGTGGAACCGGGCGTGCCGGTTTCGGCGGCCAAGGTCTCGGTGACTTCGAGATCTAGGTCGGTGGCCTTCAGCGAGAGCTGGGCGTTTTCGGCGCGGATCAGCACGTTCCCGAGAATAGGAATCGTGTTCCGGCGCTCGACCACACGATGGACGTGGCTGAGCGACTTCAGGAGCTGCGCGCGTTCGACGGTGACCTTCATAACAAATCCGCCCGATTGTCCGATGGAGTTTCCTGGCAGCCGGAAGGGCGCCGCGGGGACCGCAAGGTGACGGTAAAGGACGGAAAGCGCAAGACTTTTGAGGCCGATGCGACCCCGCTGCTCACGGTTTAAGCGCCTGTCATCGGACCGTCATTCCGCCCGCCGTTGCGCTGCCAACGCAAATGCCCGGCACGAGGCCGGGCATCACGACACGACATGTGACGGCGCGCCTTACTCCGCGAGCTGGCGCTTCAGGCTTTCGACTTCGTCCTGCAGCGTGTTGTCCTTGCCGACCAGCGCTTCGATCTTGCGCACGGCGTGAAGAACCGTGGTGTGATCGCGACCACCGAAGCGGCGGCCGATTTCCGGCAGCGAGCGCAACGTCAGCGTCTTGGCGAGGTACATCGCCACCTGGCGCGGGCGCACCACATTGGCGGTGCGGCGCGACGACAGCAGGTCCGAACGGCTGACATTGTACTGCCGTGCCACGACGCGCTGGATGTCCTCGATCTTGATGCGCTTCGGCTCCATTGGGCGGATCAGATCGCGCACTTCGCGTTCGGCCATTTCCAGCGTTACGGCTGTGGCGTTCAGCTTCGAATGGGCGAGCAGGCGGTTGATGGCGCCTTCAAGATCGCGGCCGTTATGGGTGATGGTGCGGGCGAGATAATCCAGCACCGGTTCCGGCACGTCGAAGGTGGCGTGATGGGCGCGAGCCGCAGCGACGCGCGACTTCAGGATGCCGAGACGCAGCTCCTCGCCGAGCGTGCTCATTTCCACCACGAGACCACCGGCCAGGCGCGAGCGCATGCGCTCATCGAGGCTTTCGAGATCCGACGGCGGACGGTCGGCGGCGATCACGACCTGGCGGCCGGCATCGATCAGCGCATTGAGCGTGTGGCAGAATTCGGCCTGGGTGGTCTTACCCTGCAGGAACTGGAGGTCGTCGATGACCAGCACGTCGATGCCGCGCAGCGCTTCCTTGAAGGCCAGCGCCGTCTGCGTCTTCAGCGCGGCGACGAAGCCGTACATGAACTTTTCGGCAGTGAGATACAGCACCTTGCGCTCGGGATTCGAGTTGCCGGCCCAGGTCACGGCCTGCAGCAGATGCGTCTTGCCGAGGCCGACGCCGGCATGGATGTAGAGCGGGTTGAACATCACGGGATCGCCGCGGCGGCCTTCGGCCACCTGGCGCGCAGCGGCATGCGCGAGGGTGTTGGCACGACCGAGCACGAAAGAGGCAAAGGTCAGGCGCGGATCGAGCGGCGAGCCGCCGAGCGCTTCATGGCTGGCGGAGACCGGCGCCGTGGCGGTGCTGCGGATGTCCGCGGCCGGGCGATTGCCGGTGGATTCGATGCGGCGTGCTTCGACGGGTGCCGTGACTTCCTTGGCCGGCGCGACATTGCGCATGGCCGAGCGCACCGTGAGATCGACGCGCGACACTTTCGGCATCTCGGCGCGCCATGCATCGAGCACGCGCTCCGCATAATGCGCCTGGATCCAGCTCTTCAGAAAACGGGTCGGCACGGAGAGGTGCACGGACTCGTCCTGCACGGCTTCCAGATCCATGCGGGCGAACCAGCTGGAGAAAACATCCTCGCCAACGCTCGACCGCAGACGGCCCTTTACGCGAGTCCAGTGATCCTGTTCCAT